>NZ_CP113524.1:1555000-1875000 GCF_026723765.1 Lacrimispora xylanolytica | reverse complement strand
TAAGGGCCCGTTCCACCAGCTTTTTATATCCGTCTCCTACAAATTTCTTCGTATGTTCCTCATCCACTGGTCCATAGCCAAAATGTGCCATAGCTAAACTGACACTATGAGAAAGGGAAGCAATGGTATCAAGGACAGTTCCATCCAGATCAAAAATACAGCATTTATACATAATTCTCCTCCTTACGTAAAATCATAGTTCCATTATAGGGCATGGTGCACTTAAAATCCAGTATTCCCTGATTTTGCATAAGGTACTTATTTATGACCATAATAAACATGTCTGTAAATGACAGATAAGGGAGAATGATATGAAAGAAAATAGAAGATACTGGATCATTGCAGCCATGATAGGAGTTGCATTTCTTTTGATTGCCGCTTTTACCACAGCAAACTGGTATCGCGGAAAAAGCAAAACAACAGACCCGAACGCCTCGACAAATGGCGTCAGCGATTCCCTGACAATCCCACCCAATAAGAACCTGGACAATGTTTCCGCAGAGGATGTCATAAACCGCTATCTCACCAGAGAGCAAGAGCTTAGAGCGAATTTACTAAAGGAGCTAAAACCTATGGAAGCCTCAGGAAATGGGTCCCTGGATTATGTAAAAGCAATGGTTTCACTAAATGAAGCAACCACCCTCCTTTCAGAGTCTTATAAAACCTTTGGGGGCAATGATGAAACATTTAAGCTCCTATCCCAGCAAACGGAAAAAGGGCTCCAGGCAGAGAACGAAACCATGAAGGAATTAATGGATAAATACGCCAGGGAGGAGCACAAGAACGAGGATATGGAAAATGCTTATCTCACCGATTTCAATGCACTGGTGGCGGAATTTGAAAAAGCAGGAACAACGGACTCTTCCAGCTTGGAACATGCCTTTTCTCAGGCCCTGATGCAGTATGATCAGCTGGCCGTAAATCTCTCCACCTCAATACTCGAATATACCGATTATAATGAAGTCGTTACCATGGCTCAGAAAATTATTAACGATAGAAAGCCCCAAATAGAGGAATTAAAAAAACTGACGCAATAGAATACAGCGTACAAAAAACGCCTTGACGGAATTTCATTGTTCCGGATCAAGGCGTTTTTTCATGATATATAAATCATTCTGCTTGTATCTTTATTCTCTGTCCAGATTCTTCTTTAATAAAGCCAGGACTCCACAGCCAGCCACAGAACCAATCACAATGGCTGCAAGATACCCAAATGGGTTACCAATGGTAGGAAGTACAAAAATACCGCCATGTGGTGCTCTTAAGGTACACTGAAATGCCATGGATAATGCGCCTGCCACTGCAGAACCTATCATACAGGAAGGAATGACACGGATTGGGTCAGCGGCTGCAAATGGAATGGCACCTTCGGAAATAAAGGAAAGTCCCATAATATAATTCACCAGACCGGACTGACGTTCCTTATCGGTAAATTTCTTCTTAAAGAAGGTGGTGCAAAGGGCAATGGCAATTGGAGGAACCATACCGCCTGCCATAACTGCTGCCATGATATCAAAATTTCCTTCTGCAAGCTGAGCCGTACCAAATACGTATGCAGCCTTGTTAACAGGACCGCCCATATCCACTGACATCATACCGCCTACAACGGCTCCTAATACAATTTTACTGGTGCCACCCATGCTGTTTAGCAAACTGGTAATTCCATCATTGATAGCTCCTACAAATGGATTAATAAAGGTAGTTGCCACGGCCGCCAGGAGAATACCGATTAATGGGTATAAAAGCACCGGCTTAATGCCCTCTAAGGATTTTGGAAGCTTGCTGAAAGCTTTCTTAAGCAGAAGCACGATATAACCGCCAATAAAACCAGCTAACAAAGCTCCTAAGAATCCAGAGTTCACTCCGCCTCCAGCAGGATTTGCAAAGGTAGATCCCATCTTTGCAATGAGTCCGGCTACGAAACCTACAGCTAATCCGGGACGGTCTGCAATACTCATTGCAATGTATCCGGCTAACACAGGAAGCATCATACCAAAGGCCTGCTCACCAATGGTCTTTATATAAGCTGCAAAGGGTGTATTTTTACCAAAGTTTGAAGGATCAATGGAATAATCATCAAACAGGAATGCCAGTGCAATTAAAATACCACCACCGATAACAAAGGGAAGCATGTGAGAAACACCATTCATTAAATGCTTGTAGATGGAATGACCCACACTTCCGCTTTCGCTGCTTTCCCCGGAAGAAGAACCGGAATAATGATAAACCGGAGTTTCCTTATTGACTGCCCGTTTAATCAGTTCCTCGCCTTTTTGAATGCCTTCTGAAACCGTAGCCATGACCACACGCTTTCCATCAAAACGGGCCATATCTACATTTTTATCTGCGGCAATAATAATTCCCTCGGCGGCCTCAATTTCTTCTCTGGTCAACGCATTGCCGATTCCTTCGGCTCCATTGGTCTCTGCCTTTAAAGCGATTCCCAGCTTCTTTCCGCTCTGTTCCAGATTTTCCGCTGCCATAAAGGTATGAGCAATTCCTGTGGGACATGCAGTAACCGCCAGGACACGATAACCTTTGGCTTCCTTCGTCTCTTTTTTCTGGTTCCCTGCAGACTCTTTGTCATCGATTACCTTTAAAAATTCTTCTTTTGAGGTTGCATTCATCAGACCTTCTCTGAAATCAGGGTCCATAAGAAGAGTGGACAGCTTTGATAACGCCTCTAAATGTAAATCAGCTCCGCCCTCCGGTGCGGCAATCATAAATATCAGCTTAACAGGAGCTCCGTCAAACGCCTCATAATCCACACCCTCAGGCACTACTATCGCTGCAAGGCCTGCTTCCTTTACGGCTTTCGTCTTTCCGTGAGGAATGGCAATTCCCTCGCCTACAGCTGTGCTTCCATGTGCTTCTCTCTTTAATATTTCTTCTTTGTAAGCGGCCTTATCAAGCAGTCTGCCGCCCCGTCCCATCAAGTCTACCAACCGGTCAATGGCTGCTTCTTTTCCTGAGACCTTAACATCAAGCTCTACACTTTCTTTTTTTAGTAACTCTGTGATCTTCATCAAAACCCCTCCTTTGACAATTCATCATACAGTATCATTATCTCATCCCTGGTGGCAAGGCCTTCGGAAAAAGCGGTGGCGCTTCCTGCTGCACTGCCGAGCCTAAGGGCATGTTCATAACTGCCGTTTTCTAAATATCCTGCAAGAAAACCTGCTACCATGGAATCTCCTGCTCCTACGGAATTTTTTACAATTCCCTTTGGAACGCCCATCTGGTAAACTTCATGATCTGCTGTGATTAAAATTGCACCATCACCAGCCATGGATATGAGAACATTCTGTGCTCCCATTTCCTGAAGCCTTTTTCCGTATTCGATGATCTCCTCTTTACTACTTAGAGTCACATGGAACATCTCACCCAATTCATGGTTATTGGGCTTAATTAAAAATGGCTGGTAAGGAAGAACGTTAATCAGCAGATCCTTTGTTGCATCTACTGCAATGCGGATACCCCTGTCTTTTAACCGGGCCATAATCCGCTCATAAATATCATCATCAATGGTCTTTGGAATGCTTCCGGATAATACCAGGACATCTCCCTCTGTCAGGCAGTCCAGCTTATCAAACAGAAGTTTTATATCCTCACCCGTTATTTCAGGGCCCATTCCATTTAACTCAGTCTCTTCACTTGATTTTATCTTAACATTGATTCTTGACATGCCTTTTTCCACCTGGATAAAATCCGACCGAAATCCCATATTCATGACTCTTTTTAAAATCTCATGGCCGGTAAATCCTGCAACAAAGCCAAGGGCAGTACTTCCAAAACCTAATGCTGCCAGAACTGTAGATACATTCAGTCCTTTTCCCCCGCAATAGATGCCTTCCCAATCAGCTCTGTTAACAGTTCCCAGGGTGAAGTGATCAGCTTTTACCACATAATCCAAAGCAGGATTAAACGTAACTGTGTAAATCATATTTCACCTCTCCTTTTATGCGTAAAATTTTATTTCATCCCTCACTAATAATATAATACGATTGTTTTGTTTCGTCAATATAATTCCATGAGAAATAATATTTCTTGAATCTTTTCGGCGCTTTGCACAATTTTCTACAACCAGTCGAAGGTAACACTGATTTATTTTGTGCGTATTTACCTGTTTTTATCCAGTTTGGAACATACTTATAAAATAAACTAAGAAACGAAGGGATACATGACATGCATGCATCCCTTCGTTTCTTAGTTATAGTTACTTCTTTATTTTTTATCGTCTGATATGGCAATCTCATGACGTCTGATGTGGTCATGAGAATCTTTCATGCTCACTGACAGGAATAAATACAAAATCTCCATCACTGTAGTTGCCGAAACTCTGGAAAAACAGAATTCACCCAGCAAAAGCTTTTCTCTGGTGGCCGTCGTGATATGATACTGGCTGGCCTGTCCCAAAGGCGATGACGGATTGTTCGTAATCGCAATGATTGGCGTATGATTCTCCTTTGCCACCGCGGCCAGGGTCATAAGACGCTTGGAAAAACCAGAATTAGAGATGATGATCACCGCATCCTCTTTCGTTAAATTACAGGTAAAAGCCATCTGAGTCTCCCAGATGGTGCCTGATACCGCTCGGATACCAAGCTGATTAAATTTAAATGATCCGTCCATGGCTACGGGTATGGTGTTGCCTACCGCTACCAGCTGGACTGTTCTTGCATGCTCGATGATCTTTAAAATCTGGTCCAGCTCCTCTGTATCCATCATGGTAATGGTCTGAGTCAGCTCTGCCACCTTGTTTGCCAATATATTCTGTAGAGACTGAGAAAGGTTCTCTCTGTTTATTTCATTGGAAACCTGGGTGGAATTTCCTCTCTCCTCAGCAATCTCTTTTGCCAGATTGATTTTTAAATGGTGAAAACCGTTAAAACCACATCTTCTGCAGAATCTGGATACGGTTGCATCGCTGGTTCCGCTTGCCAGAGCCAGTTCCGCTACCGTCATATCGATCATTTCACTTTTATGAGCCAGAATATAGTCTGCGATCTTTTTCTCCGCTTCAAAAAAGGAATCATAAGACGAACAGAGTACTCCTGACACGCTGATATTTTCCTGCATATGCAACCTGCCTCTCATGTAACATTATTTCACAATTATATCATGATATGAAATAAAATGTAAAGAGGTTATCTTCTTTTCCCAAGGGTAAGTAAAAAGATGGTGGAAATAATACATGCAAAACCAAGAAGATCCATGAGACCAAATCCCACCTTTAAAAGAAGGGCAGAAAACAGCGTAGCAGACACAGGCTCCACGGAAGCAAACAAGCTCCCCCTCTTTGGTCCCACCCATTTGACCCCTTCCAAATAGGCCACAAATGCAACAATGGTACCAAACAGGATGATATAGGTAAGTCCTCCGATTACCCCTCCGTCCACGGTGACTGCCAAGGTCCAGGGTCTAAAAAACAGACAAAGGATAATTCCGCCAATGAGCATTCCCCAGCCGGTCACAATCATGGAGCCATATTTTGTTAATATGGCTCCTGGCTGTACGGTATAGACTGCCAAAGCCACTGCCGAACAAAGTCCCCAGAACAATGCCTTATTGGATATGGCGAGGCTGTTTAACTTCCCATGAGTAGCCAGCAATACAGTTCCCACAATTGCAAGCCCAACAGCAAACACTTCGATTTTATCCGGCCTTTTCCCCGTCTTTAAGGAAACATAAATGACGATTAAAACAGGGCCTATGTATTGAAGCACAGTGGCTGTCCCAGCGTTTGACTGGCTAATTGCTGTAAAATAAGTATATTGGCACATGGACATTCCAAACATGCCGAAAATCAAAACATCCAGCCCATCCTTTGGATTCTTAAAAATCTGAAATACCTTCTTCCCATCCTTAATAAAGCATATGGTCAGAAGAATCATTCCTGCCAATAGAAGGCGTATGGGAATCAGCCAATCAGAGGTAAGCCCTTTGCTCTGCATCAGATACTGCCCACAAGTTCCTGAAAGTCCCCACAAAATTCCTCCGAACAAGGTTAAAATACAGCCTTTTTTAAGATTGGGGACTGCTGTCATTTCCAATTCCGTCATTTCTCCTCCCATATTCCAGGACACATTCCCAGGTATTATAATCGTGTCCCGTATCTCGTATCATTTCATTCATTTCAGCAAAAAGCCTGCTGTCTGGTAAATTTCGCTCCCATAGTCGGTAAGCCTCTTCCGACTTGACCCAGGCGGCATCCACCGGTATTCCAGCGCAGTACGCCCGGTTAATATCTGAATAGAGCCCTGCCATCTTATTTCTCTGCTCTTCGGGCAGATTTTTAAGCTTTTCATAGACCTGGCTGCTGACAACCTCCATTAAGAAATCAGCTCCATATTCCCTGAATTTGAGCAGATTATCATCGGTTACCTGCTGGTCTTTGGCCCACTTTCCTACATCAAGCTCTTTTGAGGTATAGAAAAGTCCGTTGTTATCCGTCCATTTTAAGACTCCATATTGAAAAGGGGAAATGGCCAGGGAATCTGCCACCACCTCACTGATATGATATCCTTCTATAGGGGCGCCGGGCCTTGGCTTATGGGTTTTCGTCCTTTGTAAGTGCAGATGGCCGCTTATGTATAAAGGCACCCGGTAAGACTCTAAAAGCTGTATGACTTCCTCGCTGTTTTCCAGGGTACAATCCACCGGATAGCGGATGCTTTCCTTTAAAAGATTATGATGGGCGATGGTAATTACGTTGACCGAACGCTTCTTTGCCTCTAAAAGCTGGGTCTTCATCCAGGCCAGAGTCTTCTCTCTGATCCGTCCTCCCACCTTATTCTCAGGCTCATACTGGGCAGAATCCAGCATGAGGAGCCAGTTGTACTCATCCAGCTCATATACGTAGCTAAAGGAAGCCTCATCCTGGCTGATTGCCTGATCATAACCGAAGCTTCTATATATACGGTAAAAATCCTCTGGAGTTACAATGTCTGAAGGTTCTCTTTCTTTTCCCATATAGGATGCTGAATTATAATTATTAATATCATGATTTCCAGGTATGACTAAGACCTTAACGCCTTTTTCCTCTAGAACTTCCAGCTTCTTAGCCAGTGCCTCATGCCCTCTCTTCTCCCCGTTTAGGGTAAGATCTCCGCTTAAGACTACTGCAGACGGCTTCAGTTCTTCCATGTCCCTGGTAAAGGAATCCATAAGTTCTGGTATATATTGAACTACCTTGCCATCATCCCCTTTTGCCATGGTCCAAAACGCCTGGCCGTAATCTGTAAGATCCGGGGAATAGTAATGCACATCCGTTGCAATTACAATGGAAGGAGGCTTGTATACTTCCTCTGTTTCTGTTGTTTGGTCAGCTGGAATCTCTGCTTTTGATTCCGCCATGCTTTCTTTCATTTCTTCCTGTGTGGTCTGAGATTCCAAATCCGGCAGAGAAGGTTCTGTTTCGCTTTCCTTCGTTTCGCCTTCCGTCACTTCCATTGTCACGGGTTCAGAAGTCTGGACTTTATCAGGAGATGGCGCACTTAGTCTGCCAATTATGGTAACGATTCCAAAACATACGAAAAGCATCACCGAATAAATCAAAACCAGAAGGCTGTTTTTCTTTCGTTTATTCATTTTATTTCTTGATAATCCTTTTCTTTTCCATATTTCCTAAGGAATCATATCACGCATTGAAGAATAGGGCAACTAAAGAATTGCAAAAGAAACCCATCAAACGGGAAAGGTGCTGCACCCATAGCTTTAAACGGCCATGAGTACAACACCTTCTTTATGAAACCTTATTTACAAATCATATTCCACACCTTTAATACCACCGAGTCATTGGAATCTCATTATTCACACCCTTAGAAACAAGAATCTGGTGGAGGTCAATGATTCCGTTATGAAAGGTGGCAGCACAGCCATTAAGATAAAGATCCCACATCCGGACAAATTCATTTCCCATCTTTTCCTGGATCTCCTGCCTGTGTTCATTAAAATTCATATCCCAGCAGCGCAGGGTCTTATAATAGTGCCTGCGAAGACTTTCTACGTCCAGAGTATAAAACTGATGGTCACTTAAGATATGAATCATCTCTCTCAGACTTGGAACCATGCCTCCTGGAAAAATATATTTCTTCATCCACGGGTCTCCCGGATATTCCTTTAAAGCACTGATATAATGCAGCAGGAACAGACCGCCCGGTTTTAAGGCTGCTTCTGCATTTTTAATAAACAGCTCATAATGCTCTCTGCCCACATGCTCCACCATTCCAACACTGACTACCCGGTCAAAGGTCCTGCCCCACTTTTCCAGATCCCGGTAATCCATTAGTTCCGCTGATACCTTTCCAACCAAACCCTCTGCCTCAATCCGCTCATCAAATTTCTTTTTCTGCTCTTTGCTGAGAGTAATTCCCACACCGGTCACTCCATACTCCTTAGCAGCCCGTATGAGTAAATAGCCCCAGCCACAGCCTATGTCAAGAAGGGTCATATCTTTTTTCAGACATAGCTTTTGTAAAATCCGTTCCACCTTATTACACTGGGCTTCGTATAAGCTGTCTTCATCTGTTTTAAAGTATCCACAGGAGTAGCTCATGGTATCGTCAAGCCAGAGACTGTAAAAGTCATTGCCGATATCGTAGTGTGAGGTTACTTCCTTCTCCTGATTCTTTCTGGACTGAGAAGAGAAAATAAGTTTCTTAAGCTTTGAATGGTCTGCAGAAAACTTTCCCATCTGACCAAGAAAATGATCCAGAGCCTGAAACAAATCTCCCTCTATCTCCAGATTCCCTTTCATATATGCTTCTCCTAAGGCAAGAGACGTGCTTGTTATAAGCTCCTGACTTCCGATGTCTTCTTTTAGATTCACCAGAAATGTTGGATTTCCTTCTCCGATGTGATGTGTTTTCCCATTGATGATTACATCAAAGGGGTGATCATCAAATTTCTGAAGAAAGGATATTATAAAATTGTCTGTCATAAGTTTCATGGCTTTTCCTCCTGTTCGTATTTCGTCATACCAGGATTTTTGCCATAATTTAGCTGTTTTATAAGACATTTTAGATTTTCTGTGATAAAATCAGTACAGCCATCCATTAATTTATCGTTTTAACAGGAGTACATACATCATGAACAAACAAAATCATCTATACGGGCACCTCGCCTCCGCTTTCTCTATCTTTGTATGGGGAACCACCTTTATTTCCACCAAAGTTCTGCTTCGGTCATTTACCCCTCTTGAAATCCTTGTTTTTCGTTTCATTATCGGTTATGCCGCTCTTTGGCTCGCCTATCCCCATTTTATGAAGACCAAAAGCTTAAAGGAAGAGAGTCTCTTTGCCTGTGCAGGCATATGCGGAGTTACCTTATATTTTCTGATGGAAAATTTTGCGCTGACCATGACCCTGACTTCTAATGTCAGCACGATTATTGCAGCCGCCCCATTTATCACCGCTTTATTTGACTGGTTCTTTTTAAAGGGAAAAAGACCGGGAATCCGTTTTATGGCTGGATTTATTACGGCCATCGTGGGAATCGGACTGATCAGCTTTCAGGGAAACAGTACGCTGGAGTTAAATCCAAAAGGAGACTTACTTGCCCTGTTTGCAGCCATTACCTGGGCAGCATATTCTGTATTCACAAAAAAAATAGGGGAGTACGGTCACGGAACCGTGGAAACAACAAGACGTATCTTTTTCTACGGCCTGTTGTTCATGATCCCAGTGTTGACTGTTCTTCCCATTCGACTTGAGCTTCACCGGTTTAGCAATGTTGCTAACCTGTTAAATATTCTGTTTTTAGGTCTGGGTGCTTCCGCCCTGTGCTTTGCCACCTGGAACTTCGGTGTTAAAGTCCTGGGTACTGTTAAAACCAGCATTTACATCTATGCAGTACCAGTGATCACCGTTATTACTTCCATGATTTTTCTAAAGGAGACCCTTTCTTTGCAATCCTTCTTTGGAATCCTTCTGACACTGGCAGGGCTCATGCTCTCGGAGAGCAAAATTAAAAAACAGGCTGAAACGTAACCTGGAATGTTTCGTCTCCTTCCCTGCATGCAGAAAAAATATATCCCCCTGAGAGACGTTTCTGGTAAAAGGAATAGCCAGGAACAGAACAAAGGGGATTTTCTTTTTCCGTCAGGGTAAAAGAAATTTGGGATAGAGGCATGGCGATACCGCATCCAACTGCCTTCCCATAGCTTTCTTTTAAAGTCCATATCTTAAAAAAGTACTCCTCACGCTCCTTTTGGGGCAGTCCTGAAATAAAGCGGTTCTCTGATTCTGACAACACCTTTCTAAGAATTCCATCTCCATAAGGACGCATTCGTTCCACATCCACTCCGATCTCCCTGTCGGAAAAACCGCAGATGACCATACCATCGGTATGGCTGATGTTATAGTGAATCTGAGGGAAATCCTTTAAGCACGGCTTTCCGTGAATTCCAGTTGTAACCTGGAGGTCAGTCAGTTCATGTTCCTCTATTCCGTACAATTCCTTTAATCCCAAAATCAGAAGTTTCCTCCCCAGCTGGTGCTCCCATTCATGCTTTTTCACACCTTCTGGTATTTCATTTTCCGACAGGTAGATTTCTATCATTCTCTTTTATCCTCATTTAAATTCCGGTCCTGCTCCATTCCCGGTTTTCCACCGGATTACCATGACCAAAATATATTTTTCTCTTACCCAGAGCGCTGATTTTCTGTGCACTCTCTACCATTAATTCTCTATCCTGATAAATCATGGACAAGCCTGGATAGAAAAGATTCATCACGGCATCCCCGGCAATAAAATGCTGCTCTTCGATATCAAGTCCAATGGAGCCACTGGTATGTCCGGGAAGTTCCATGACCTTAGCATCAATTCCATATTCATGAAGGGGATCTCCATCATGAAGGTAAATATCCGGAACAAATTCCGGAATCCGGTTCTTTTCCGAGTTTTTTTCCGCCACCTCAGCCACAAGCATCGCTAAAAGCCCCTGATGGTAAATGGGAACCTTACGGTTATCCTTTAACAGGGGAATATCTGCCTGATGCATTGCTACCGGCACCTTTAGAACATCCGCCAGATATGCCGTATTTTGCACATGATCAAAATGTCCATGAGTCAGGAGGATCAGCTCCACCTTTGTCTTTTGGCACATGTCCAGTATCTTTTTCTCTGCCCCCATCCTCCCTGTATCCACCAGGATGGCTCTTCCCTGGTTTTCGATCAGATAGCTGTTCACACAGCCGCATCTGATTTGTTCAATTACTGCCATCTCTTTTTCCTCTCTCCAATACCTCTTATCTCACATACCCCCGCCCCAAGCGGCACTCTGCTATTATTCATTGTATTGAAGGGAAGCCTTGCTTATTCCACCTTTAAAGGGATCTTTTCCGGTAAATACAATCAATGACTCCATTTTCTGACTGAAGGGAGACAAGTTTTAAAAGCTGCTCCTTTTCTCCTCCCTGAAACAGGGGAATTCCCTTTCCAAGAAGAACGGGCATAATGGTCAAATGGTATTCATCAATCAGGTTCTTTTCCATCAGCTGTCTGATTAGATCAGCACCTCCACATACCCAGATTCCTTTTTTGCACTCCTTTTTTAACCTTCCAACCAGAGGCTCCAACGGTTCTTTTGTAAAATAAATTCCTTCCTTATCCTCAAGCTCCTTATGGGTTATTACATAAGTTTTTTTGTCTGGATACACCCATTCATCAGGTGACAGCTCTGAAACCACCTGGTGATACGTACGGTAACCCATTAAAACGGCATCCACCTGTTTTTCGAAAGCTCCATACCCATAATCTCCGGTGTAAGTTTCATCCTGTCCCAAAAGCCAATCCACCTTACCATCGGCATCGGCAATATAGCCATCCAGACTGATTCCTATGTAAAGTACGACCTTTCGTTCCAGAACATATTCCAGCTGACAGTCATAAGGCTCTCTTGTTACGTGATCCTCATCGTATTCCTTTGCCTCTACACAGCCCATAGCCCTGTAAAACGCCTGAGTCTCTACAGAGGAGTGGGCAGAGATGTAAAGCTTTTCCGCACCCTTAAGCCTGGCCCACTCAGAGGCCATATGAAACAGACGGCGGCCTGTCCGCTTTCCCCGCACATCAAAGGATACGTGAATGTTGGATAAATCAAGATAATTCTTATGCTTTCCAATGGGTACCCCCTCCACGGAAGCGAACCCCTTTAGCTCTCCATGGTGAAAGGCTCCAAACACAACGCCTCCTGTATGAATGGTGATTTTAAGACAACGGATCAGCACATCGTAATCCTCGTCCTTCCACTGCTCTGTAAATGGATTCTTTACTGCTGACCAGATTCCATTTATCTTTCTCATACATTCCTTTACTTCCTGATAGCGGTTAAACTGACAAAAGAGCTCTTTATTTAACTCGGATTCTTTTAACTCTCTGTATTCCATAGTCTTCTCCTGTATCATACGTTTCCTAAAGCATACCATTTTTCCGCAGTTTCATCAATTCTTTTTCTCAAACAGGAGGTGATGGCCAAACCTGCCTATTCCACAAAGCAAAAAAACCTGCCAGATCTAAAGACCTGACAGGCATGTGTTTATGATTAAGAACGCTTGATGTGGAACGCATCCATACCTGGATATACAGCGCCCTCTCCTAATTCCTCTTCGATGCGGATAAGCTGATTGTATTTTGCTACACGCTCACTTCTGCTTGGTGCACCTGTTTTTATCTGACAGGTGTTAAGAGCAACTGCAAGATCCGCAATTGTAGTATCCTCTGTCTCGCCGGAACGGTGAGAAGCAATGGCAGTATAGCCAGCGCTGTGAGCCATCTTAATCGCTTCCAGTGTCTCTGATACAGATCCGATCTGATTTAACTTAATTAAGATAGAATTTCCGCAGCCTTCGTTAATTCCCTTTTTCAGACGCTCGGTGTTGGTTACAAATAAATCGTCTCCAACCAGCTGGATTCTGTCTCCAAGCTCCTTGGTAAGAAGCTTCCAGCCTTCCCAGTCATCTTCATCAAGAGCATCTTCAATGGAATAGATGGGATACTTGTCACATAAGTTCTTCCAGTGACCAATCAATTCCTCAGATGTAAAGTGCTTTTTGCATTTTGGAAGGATATATTCTCCCTTCTTCTCGCCCTTCCATTCGCTGGAAGCAGCGTCCATAGCCAGGACAAAATCGCGGCCCGGTTCAAAGCCAGCTTTTCTGATTGCTTCTAAGATAAGCTCAATGGCTGCATCATCACTCTCAAGGTCAGGAGCAAAACCACCCTCATCACCTACGGAGGTAGCAAGGCCTTTTGATTTTAAGATAGAGGCAAGACAGTGGAATACTTCGGTACACCAGCGAAGGCCTTCTTTAAAGTCAGCAGCTCCTGTTGGCATAATCATGAATTCCTGAACATCAACGGTGTTGGCTGCATGAGCTCCTCCATTTAAGATATTCATCATAGGTACAGGAAGACGATTTCCTGTGATGCCGCCTAAGAAGCGGTATAACGGAACACCTAAGCTGATAGCCGCTGCTCTGGCACAAGCGATGGATACAGCTAAAATAGCGTTAGCACCAAGTCTTGATTTATCCTTTGTCCCATCTGCGGTAATCATAGCCTTATCAATGGCATAGATATCAGAGGCATCCATCCCTACAAGAGCATAATGAATGACTGTATTGATGTTATGGACCGCATTTAAGACACCTTTTCCTCCAAAGCGGGCTTTGTCCCCGTCACGAAGCTCTAATGCTTCAAATTCACCGGTAGATGCTCCACTTGGTGCAGCTCCTCTTGCTATGGTGCCGTCAACCAGATGTACTTCAGCCTCTACGGTAGGATTTCCTCTGGAATCAATTATTTCTCTTCCAATTACTTTCTCAATCTCAAGATAATTCATCATGTTATCTCCTTTTCTTTTAAATGGTTTCCAGTATGTTAAGAAGGTCCTCAATGGATTTCTTCCCAAACTCAACTCTTTCCTGATTTATAATCATACAGGGAACACTCATAATCTGATAACGCTCTTTTAATTCCGGATAAAGAGCCAGATCATAGGTCCACGCATGAACCATTTCATTCTCTGCCGCAATCCTTCCGGCAGACATTACCGTGGTGGGGCACATGGTACAGGATAAAGACATCATGACCTTGATATCAACAGGCTTTTTAATGTCCCGGATTCTTTGTGCTTCCTCCGGGCTAAGTACCTGACCTGGTCCCGCCACATTATAAAGACCTATGACAAAGGAATTAAATTCATGACCACCTGGAATTGCATAGAACCGAAGTCCTGATTCCTTGCCATCTTCCCTCAGCACGCAAATAGCCGGAATTGTCTCAGTCGGTGATGTATCTTCTGATTCCCAGCTGACCAGGCATTCTACCTGATCGGAAATATCAGAAAGCTCCTTTAAGAAACCTTCCATCTGAGCCGCCAGAGGGCTTTTATCAAGCAAAGCCTTTACGATTACCTTACGCTCAAATTTTCCAAATAATTCTTTTAACTGGGCCTTCATCTCAGGCGTAATAAATTCTTCGCCGTCCTCACTCTCCGAAACAGCAGCATGAGCCTTCTGCTCTGCCTTTTCCGGTTCCTCTTTTCTTTCAATGCCAAGCTTTTCCCTTAGGTCTGCTACATATTTTTCCAAAGAGGTGGCTGCAACTGCACCGTCAGAAACGGCCGTCACCACCTGACGTAAGTTCTTCACACATACATCACCGGCTCCGTAAACTCCGGGAATATCTGTCATCTGGTCCGGATCTGTAATAATATATCCATCGTGATTTAAGGAGATTTTTCCTTTGATCCATTCCGTATCCGGAACATAGCCTGCAAAGACAAAGATTCCAAAGGTTCCGCCGTCTGGCGCTTCATACTGCCATTCTTCTCCGGTCTTACTATCCCGGAACCTGGCTTTCCTAAGTAAGGTATCTCCTGCTGCTTGCATAATCTCCGTATGGTAGTGGACTTCGATCTTCTCATGCTCTCTTGCCTTATCCGCTACTGACTCTGCACAGGTAAAATCATCTTCCCGTACAATAATCGTCACCTTTTTTGCATACTTGGTTAAGAATACGGCCTCTTCTGCGGCTGCAAAACCGCCACCGATGACAAACACATCCATTCCCGTAAAGAATTCTCCGTCACAGGTGGCACAGTAAGCAACTCCCCGGCCTTTGTATGTCTCTTCCCCCTGAAAGCCAATCATTCTGGGATTTGCACCTAAGGCAAGTACGACCCCAAGTGCATTTAATTCGCCTTTGTCTGTCTTCACCACCTTAATATCCCCAGATACGTCAATGTCAGTGACTCTGGCCATCTTAAATTCTGCGCCAAAGCTTTCCGCCTGTCTGCGCATCTTATCTGTCAGCGTTGTGCCGTCAATGCTTTCGATTCCGGGATAATTAACGATTTCAGAAGTAATCGTAATCTGCCCGCCAAGCTTTTCTTTTTCAAGCACCAGTACCTTAAATCTGGCCCTGGCAGCATAGATGGCTGCGGACAGGCCCGCTGGGCCTGCACCGACGACAATTACGTCATACAATCCATCCATAATATCCCACCTTTACAAGAGTCCAACTAGATCAAGGCTGGGCTTTAATGTTTTCTCACCTGGTTTCCAGTTTGCAGGACAAACCTCATCTCCATGTTCAGAAACGAACTGGGAAGCTTGTACCCGGCGGAATAATTCTTCCGCATTTCTTCCTACATTTCCTGCAATGACTTCATAAGCCACAATCTTACCTTCTGGATTCACCACAAAGGTTCCACGCTCTGCCAAACCAGACTCTTCAATCATAACATCAAAATCTCTTGCAAGTGCTCCGGTTGGATCCGCAAGCATGGGATAATTGATTTTCTTAATGGTCTTTGACACATCGTGCCATGCCTTGTGTACAAAATGAGTATCGCAGGATACACTGTAAATTTCACAACCAATCTTCTTAAAATCTTCGTATTTATCTGCAAGCTCTTCCAGCTCTGTGGGACAAACAAAAGTAAAATCTGCCGGATAGAAGAAGAATACTGACCATTTTCCCAGAACATCCTTCTTAGTCACTTCCTTAAATTCTCCGTTTATAAAACTCTGAACCTTAAAATCACTGATTTCTTTTCCAATAAATGACATACCATCTGTCTCCTTTCGCAATCGCTATACTAATTTAATATGGCATATTTCTATGCTTTTTATGAGTTAGTCAATACTAATTCATGTATTAATATTAGCACACATCTTCCAAAAGTTCAATAATGATATTGATAATAATTATTGTTTTATCAAAAACGCCGGAAAAGCTTAAAGGAACCCGTTTCCTCCGTAGCTTTTCCGGCGTCCCTTTTTCTGGTCAGGAAAGAATCCAAAAATTCAATTTGTCTTCTCCATATTCCAATGTAAAACGAAACCTTGAAAAATATTCGTCCAAACTTTTATAAAGAGCCTGAAACTCAGCTTCTCCATTCTCTTCACGGAGGGACTCAATACGGCACGACTGCCTCCCGCAGGCATCACGTAAGTGTATCCGGAAGCTTAATCCCTTTTCCTTTATCATCTCATTGCATTCTAATATCTGTTTTATGGAAATGATATTCATAATCCTTATTCCTGGCTCTGGTACTTTTTCGCCTGTTCTTCTATCAGCTCCAGATCATCAAAATAATTGATCTTCATGGCATCTTTTACATCTTTTAAGGTTTTAGCCGCTGTGTCCGCTGCCTTCTTAGAACCTTCCTTTAAAATCTGGAATACGTAAGGGATGTTTGCCTCATATTCCTTCCTTCTCTTTCTGATTGGCTCTAACTCAGCCTGTAGAATGCTGTTTAAAAATCTCTTGACCTTAACATCACCCAGACCGCCTCTTCTATAGTGGTCCTTTAATTCATCAAGATTTTTGTATTCCGGTAAGTATTTTTCAAAATCATCTTCCTTACAGAATGCATCAAGATAGGTAAATACCGTATTTCCTTCCACTTCACCCGGATCAGATACCTGTAAATGATTGGGATCTGTGAACATGCTCATTACCTTTTTCTTTACTTCCTCTTCTGTATCCGATAAATAGATACAGTTACCCAGGGATTTGCTCATCTTCGCCTTACCGTCAGTACCTGGAAGTCTTAAGCAGGCTTTGTTATCAGGAAGAAGGATATCCGGCTCTATGAGTGCTTCTCCATAAACGGAGTTGAATTTCCTTACGATTTCTCTGGTCTGCTCAATCATTGGCTCCTGATCCTCGCCCACCGGAACCGTGGTAGCCTTAAATGCCGTAATGTCAGCCGCCTGGCTGATGGGATAGGTAAAGAAGCCTACTGGTATACTGGTTTCAAAATTCCTCATGGCGATCTCAGACTTGACCGTTGGATTTCTCTGAAGTCTTGAGACAGTCACCAGGTTCATATAGTAAAAGGACAGCTCAGTCAGCTCCGCAATTTGGGACTGGATGAACAAGGTACACTTCTTCGGGTCCAGACCGCAGGCAAGATAATCCAGCGCGACCTCTATGATATTCTGACGAACCTTTTCGGGGTTGTCCGCATTGTCCGTCAATGCCTGGGCATCCGCAATCATAATATAAATCTCGTCAAATTCGCCGGAATTCTGCAGCTCCACTCTTCGTCTTAAGGAACCTACGTAGTGGCCGATATGCAGTTTTCCTGTGGGCCGGTCTCCCGTTAATATAATCTTTCCCATCTTTGTACCTCCAGTTGTATTATCAAGTTTAATTGTACCATTCATTCCGTATTTGTCAATGAGGCACCTTATATTCCTTCAAATACTCCTTCGGCATAATTTACGGAGGCCATGGCATCCCGGCAGTACTGGTCTGCGCCAATCGTTTTAGCATAATCAGCCGTTAAAACAGCACCTCCTACCATGACTTTTGTCTGGGGGGATTCCTTCCGTAGCTGTCTGATGGTTTCCTCCATGCTTGGAACTGTTGTGGTCATCAGAGCGCTTAAGCCTACCAGCTTAACCTGTTTTTCCACCGCTGTCTTTACGATCAGCTCTACCGGCACATCTTTTCCCAGATCGATGACATCGTAGCTGTAATTTTCAAGAAGGACCTTCACGATATTCTTCCCGATATCGTGGATATCTCCCCGTACCGTAGCAAGGATAACCGTTCCCTTTTTCCCTTCCTCCATACCGTTTTTGGCCAGCTGTTCCTTTATGACTTCAAAGGCTGCTTTCGCTGCCTCCGCACTCATTAACAGCTGGGGAAGGAACACCGTCCCCTTTTCAAATCCTTTTCCTACCCGGTCCAGGGCAGGAATCATCTCCTCATTGATGATAACAAGAGGTTCCTTGTCTTTAATCAGCTCTGTAACTGCCCCATGGGCTCTGTCCTTAAGACCTTTTTCAATGCTTTCTGATAAGGAAAGCTCTTTTCCTGCACCGCTTCCTCCTCCGGATGCTTCCCCTGGCCTTACGGTATCGCCAAGAGTAGCCACCTGTCCGCTGTACACCTGAATATAGCGGCTGCACTGAGGATCTAAATCAGAAAGGGTGAGATAGCTTAAATAAGAACGCATCATTGCTTCTGAATTTGGATTAATAATAGCAGCGTTTAAACCATTTTGAAGAGCCATGGTAAAAAATGCAGCATTGATGATCTCTCTTTGAGGAAGTCCAAAGGAAATGTTGGATACTCCAAGAATCGTCTTTCCATTCAGCTCGTCTCTTACCTTTCTCAAGGTTTCCAAAGTGGTTAAGGCGCCTTTGCTGTCAGAGCTGACCGTCATGCACAGGGCATCTATGACGATGTCCTTTTTTTCGATTCCATACTCCATGGCTTTTTGATAGATTTTTTCTGCGACTGCAATTCTGCCGTCTGCGGTCTCAGGAATTCCATCTTCATCAAGGGCCAGGGCAACAACCACACCTCCATACCGTTTGACCAGAGGAAAGATAGCTTCCATCACTTCCTGTTTGCCGTTTACGGAGTTAATAAGAGGTTTGCCGTTATAAATTCTCATGGCCCGTTCCATGGCTTCAATATCAGAAGTGTCAATCTGTAAGGGCAGGTCAATAATGCTTTGAATCTCCTTAATTACCTCTACCATCATAGACGCTTCATCGATTCCCGGAAGTCCTACATTGACATCAAGGACATGAGCTCCATTGTCCTGCTGGGAGACACCCTCTCTTAAAATGTATTCCAGGTTGTGGTCCCGAAGAGCCTGCTTGAATTTTGATTTCCCGGTGGGATTAATTCTTTCACCAATAATAACCGGCTCCCGGTCCAAAACAACTGCCTGGGCATAGGAGGAAATTACGGTGCGGTCCTTTTTATCCGGAAGCCTGACAGGGAAATCCTTACATAATGCCACTGTTTTTTCAATATGCTCCGGGGTGGTGCCACAGCAGCCTCCTATTACGCATGCTCCCATTAAAACGATCTCTGCCATAACTCTGGCAAACTCATCGGCATCAATATCGTAAACCGTTTTGCCTCCTTCGCTTCTTGGAAGTCCGGCATTGGGATTGACGATGACAGGTATGGAGGTCACCTTCATAATGTCCGCCAGAATGTCTTTCATCTGAATGGGGCCTAATCCACAGTTGATTCCAAGGGCATCTACTCTCAGTCCTTCTAGTAATGCAACAGTGGATTCTACATTACCGCCTGTCAGAAGCTTTCCTTTCTCATCAAAAATCATGGTCACGAATACAGGAAGGCTGGAATTTTCCTTTGCTGCCAGCACGGCCGCTTTTGTTTCATAGCTGTCGCTCATGGTTTCAATGAGGACCAGGTCCGCTCCCTCTTCTTCCCCGATTTTAACCACCTGGGAATACATGTTGTAGGCGTCCTCAAAATCAAGGTCACCCAGGGGTTTTAAAAGTTTTCCGGTAGGTCCTAGATCCAGGGCAATGTAGCCGCGCTTTTTCCCTTCGGGATAATTGGCTGTTTTAACTGCCTGTCTGGCATTATGAAGTGCTGCCCGTACTACCTCATCCAGATCGAATTCGGCTCCCTTATAAAACTTTAGCCCATTGGCTCCAAAGGTATTGGTCTTTATAATATCCGCGCCAGCCTCCAGGTAATCCCGGTGAAGCTTTGTAATAATATCCGGATGTACCACATTCCAGGTTTCTGGCAGCTCCCCCGGTTTTAAACCATTGGCCTGCAAAAGACTTCCGGTTCCTCCGTCAAAAAATACAATTCTTTTTCTGATCTCTTCTAAAATCCCTGTCATATATTCCTCCACTAAAATCTGTCCCTTTAATTTCTTCGGTATGCGCAATCTGTCTTTCCACAGGACTCGCATCCCTTGACCTCACACCGGTATGGTTTCTCGCTGACTCCCATAATTGCTGTCACTGATTTTGACGGTGTCATTAAGAGACTGTCCGTCAGCATAATGCCTACCCGCTTTGAGGTTTCCAAAACGGCTGTAATATCCTTCTGGCACTCTAAGGCAAAGTCACCGTATCCGGGGCTGAACCTTGGCCGTAAATAAAGGCCTCTGGCTTCATATTCCTGTTTCAGCTTTAAATTTTCCTGGTCACAAAATTCCTCGATCATAGCTGCCGCTGCCGCCTGCATGGTGACAGCCTTACTCATCTGAAGCTTTGTATATTTATGCAAAAGAACATCCACACCGGTCCCCAGCGTAGCTGCAAACAATATGACCTGACTGCAGTCTTTTAAATTCTTACTTAAATGCCTGCTTTTCGTTTCAAAAACAGTAAAATCAATCTCTTCCTCAGGCAGGAGCTTTAAGGGGAACGCGCGGCTGACGCTCTTACATGTGGCGGCAGCCGTCAGCTCCTTAATACATTCCTCAATCAGCCCGTTTACCGCATCATCCCCATCCTGTATGCCATATCCCAAGTACCTGCGAACTTCTTTACGGCTGATTTCCATGAGCCTTCCTCCTTATAAATCTGTGAAAGAATGGGTCCGGTCCTGCAACAGGCACCGAACCCTCAATGGTATGACTATAGTATCTCTGATAAGTTTTCCTTAATTTTATATGCAATATCCGGCTTATTCATAGAATACACATGAATGGCATTGACTCCGTTTGCGATGAGGTCAATGATCTGCTCTGTCGCATAAGCGATTCCAGCCTGCTTCATGGCTGCCGGATTATCCCCGAACCGGTCTACAATTGCCTTAAACCTGGAGGGCAGATAGGTTCCGGAGAGCTGACAGCTTCTTATAATCTGTCTTACATTGGTCACAGGCATAATTCCTGCAACGACCGGGACTGTAATTCCTTTTTCCCGTATGCGGTATAAATAGTTATATAATATATTATTATCAAAAAACATCTGAGTGGTTACAAAATCACAGCCTGCCTCTACCTTTTGTTTTAAATAATCCATATCAATGGTTTTGCTGGCAGACTCTACATGACCTTCCGGATAGCAGGCAGCGCCGATACAAAAATCTCCTGCTTCCTTAATCTCGCGGATCAGCTCAGAAGCATAGCTGTATTCTTTAGAAACTGCTCCGTCCTGAGGAATATCTCCTCTGAGAGCAAGCACGTTCTCAATGCCAGCCTCCTTTAATTCATGAAGAACCTCCCGGACCTTCTCTTTTGTAGAAGATACACAGGTTAAATGGGCAAGTGCCGTTACATGATGATTATGATGCAGTGCCGAGGCTATATCAACCGTATATTTGCTGGTTCCTCCACCTGCTCCATAGGTGACACTCATAAAAGCCGGGTTTAACTTCGCAATCTCTGCCGCCGCCCGCTCTACAGATTCATATTTATCCTCTGTCTTAGGGGGGAAAACTTCAAAAGACAAGGTCGGCTTTCCCTGGCTCAAAATGTCTTTAATCTTCATGCTGTCTGTCTCCAATCTTTCGTCTTTTTATCTTTTTAACACTTTACCACAAAAAATTGTTTCCTGCAACAATTACCGTCCCATAAAAATTTGTGCGATCGGTGAATTTCCTGGAAGAATCAGGGTATTGTTTTCGCCGGCAAGAGATGTTTTTGCTGCTTCCAGAGAACGGATAAAGGAATAAAAATCAGCTCTCTGGGGATTGCTGTAAGCCTCCGCCAGGATTCTCATGTACTCTGCCTCTCCCTCAGCTGTAACAGATGCAGCCGTTGCCTGGGCATCGGAAATGCTGATAGCAATCTCTCTGTCTGTGGTATTTTGTATTTTCTTTGCTTCTGCCTGCCCTTCTGCGGTATAAGTAGCTGCTATTTTATCACGTTCTGATATCATTCTTTCGTACACCGCTGCTTTGTTATCTACCGGAAGATCCAGACGTTTCGTCTCAACGGCCAGTAGCTTAATGCCGTACTGGCTCATATTCTCACCCACGTTCTTCATGATCGCCTGAGAAAGCTCTTCATCTCTGCTGCTGATGACATCGTTCTGGCTCATACTGCTGATGACATTTTTTACGGAGTTATAAACTACCGTATCAATTCTTCCTTCCGCATTGGCAATGGAAGAATTTAAGGACTGGGCGAACCTTAAGGGGTCTTCAATCTTCCATAATACATAGCTGTCACTTAACATGGTCTTCTTATCCATGGTAATGACATCAGAAGCTGCCAGATCGTAAATTAAAATCTGTCTTGGCAGCGTATCTGCTGTCTGTATCAGGGGAATCTTCATAGTAACACCAGCTGTATTTATGACCCGTTCCACACGGCCGAACTGACGTATTAATTTATATTCATTTTCATTGGTGACGACAAGGGAACCAGACAATACGATGACCGCTAAAAGAGCGAAAAATACAAGGACGGCTTTTTTTAGTTTCTGTTTCATTCTGTTTTCTCCTTTTCTGGGCTGTTTCCTCCACCGGTGAAGCTATCCAAAGGAAGGATTGTGCTGGTCTTATCAGTTCCGTCTATAATGACTTTCATATTTGGAAGTACCTTTTCCATGGTTTCATAGAACATTCGCTTTTTCGTAACTTCCGGATTCTTTTCGTATTCCATGAACATCGCATTGAATTTTGCTACTTCTGCATTGGCTTCATTGATTCTTTTCGCTTTTGTTGATTCTGCATCCTGTAATATCTTATCGGTCTGAGCGGTTGCCTCCGGTAGCTTTTCGTTGCGGTATTTATTTGCATTGTTAATGGCAGTCTCTTTTCCCTGCTTTGCAGTTTCTACTGCCTTAAAGGCTTCCATGACCTCTTTGGTCGGCGGTTCAGAATCCTGAATGGTCACATTTACGACTGTAAGGCCTATTTCATGCCCTTCCAGCTTTTCCATGATCATCTGCTTAATCTTTGTCTGAATTTCATTCTTTCCAGTAGTCAATACGGCATCCACATCATAGCTTCCAATCACGGTACGAATGCAGCTTTTTGTAATGCTCTGTAAGACCTTCAGGGGATCCTCTGAGCCATAGACTGCCTTCACTGGATCTGATACCTTATACTCTGTAAAAAAGTCTACGTTAACGAAATTATAATCTTTGGTGATCATCAGAGAATCCTCCTCCTTGCTTTCGTTATCGTCAGGATTATAGCCAATGGCAAATCCCTGAATGGTGGTGTTCACTTTCTTTACCTTCTGGACAAACGGTACTTTAAAATGAAGCCCCGGATCTGTCACCGCCCTTGGCCTGCCCATTGTCGTTACGACTGCCTGCTCCTGTTCCTGGATGTTGTATATGGAACCAAAACCAATCACTGGAACTGCCACCAATAAAACGGCTGCGATACCTGACTTCTTAAGGATTTTCTTTATCCTTTTCCATACCTCTCTTTTTTGAGGATCAAACGTTTCCATAATGTGCTCCTTTCTTTACTTACCCTCTATGTTTATGCTCTCGTAAAGGAAACAAGAAAGAGTCTGACTTGTCAGACTCTGGCACTGACGCGCTGTCACTTTAGTGACATCTTCCTCTTAAGCGTCATGTGCATCCTGCATGGAATGCTTTTTATTATATAGGGGTGTATACCCCCCTATATAATAAAAAAGACCTTTATTGACACCTTTACGGTATCAATAAAAGTCTTGCACATTTCATAAGGATGCGGATAAATCACTTTACCGTTCTGACGCAATCTTATCCAGCAAATGCTGGCAGCTACTCCCTTTTACGATTGAAGCTATTATATCAGATCCATAGCTGTGTGTCAAATGAAACCCTTAGTATATTGCTGGTAAGGATTAAGTTTCCCCATGTTCTGTGGAAAGTAAGGTATTATAGGATACCGTTACCTGAAGAGTGTCATCTTCTTCATATACATACAAGGAAAAAATTCCATCAGTAAAAATAGTTTCCTCTCCCCGTTCCAGTCCTCCCCTGACCTGCTCCATAATGACTGGAACACTGCTCTCCTCCAAAGGAATCTGAGCGGACGTTTCTGTTGTCTTTAAAAACTGCTCCAGATAAGCCAAGGATGCTTCTTTATCTTTTATGGAAGAGATATAATCATGCATCTCCCCGGTTGCAGTGTCATAATTGATCTCCACATACTGGTATACATATCCCTCATCTTTTGAAGTCAGCTGACTGGTCACCTCGTCCTCCAGATAATAGCCTTCCACAGTATCATAATAAGATATGGAACCCGAATCTGTTTTCATCTCATAATTATCGGAATAAACTGCCTGGGGTTTTAGGAGAAACCCATAGGAATTCGCCTCAATATACTGTCCCATGGAATCCATGATTTCTTTCCCTGATACCGGAAAATGATTGTAACCATTGCAGGGAATTCCGGCTGCCTTTACATCCTCTTCCTTTAAGTCCTTAAAACCGGAATCATCAAATGGATATGAAACTTCGTAATCCTTCGCTTTATCCAGAAATCGGTCCGCTTTTTTTGCAATATCAGGCAGAGAACCAGCTATGATAAAAAGGAAGGTAATAATTCCTGCTATGGAAACAGGAAATCTCCTACCCACTTTTTTCTTGGGCGATACTGAGGAGCCCGACGGTATGTAATCCCTGGGCGGCTGGGCGTCCATAGGAGGTGTCGCTGTACGCGGTGGTGTCATGGTTCTTGCTGGCTGTAAGGTTTTAGCTGGCTGAGCTGACCCTGTCCTGACCGGCTGAGAGGAGATTGTGAGCTTAGGCTGCTCAGCAGTTCCATTCGATTGAGAGCCGATTGGTGCAATTTCCTTTGCAGGCGGCTTTTCATTTAAATAATAATTCATTTCCCATATGACGGGACGGCGAATAATCTTTTTGCATCGGGCACAGAAGTTGGCCTCATTGACCGGAAGATCACAAACCGGGCATATCTTTCTTTTCACTTTTGTCTTCCCCCTATCCAAGTACCAGATGGGCCACAGCTATTTCATCATCTTCGTGGAAACCCTGGGCACAAACCTGGATATTATATACATATGTTTCCTCAAGGCCGGTAAGTGCAGAGATTTCTTTTATATTTTTCCCCTCACCAGCCAATGCCAGTACCTGATGAACGTCCTCAATGGTCTTTTTTAATAACTCATCAGAAGGACTGGGAGCCAAAAGCTCTCCATGATCAAGATCTGATTCCAGAATAAAATCCTCCAGAGACATCTCCTTGCCCTTCTCCTGACTGTCATAATAGTCCTCAGAAATTTCCCAATCATTCAATTTATCAGACATACTGTCACTCCTTTCCAAAACAGGCAGGTTCGTCGGAACCTGCCTGATATGTAACAAAATATGTTTTATCGTTTATTTCTTAAAAAATCTGGTATGTTGATCTGAACTTCTTTGTTCACAGTTGGACGGTAAGGCTGTCCATTATTTCCCTGGGAAGCTCCCTGCGGGTTGTTCTGTGGCTGGTAGTTTGGCTTCTGATAATTATTGCCCGCATAGTTCTGGTTGCCGTAATTTCCATTGCCATTCTGATAGTTCTGGTTGTTGTTATAATTAGGAGCAGTGTAATTGCTGTTATTGTTATTATTGTTATAGTTCTGGTTGAAGTTCGGATTAAATCCTGGATTTGCTGCTGTAGCTGCTGCTTCCTGGTTACCAGCCCCGCTCTGAGGTGCTGCTGTCTTTGGCTGTTTAAAGTTTGGATTGGAGAAATTCGTCATGACCTTGGATACCGGTGTCTCTGACTGCATATCAAGTCCGGTAGCGATAACAGTAATGCTTGCTTCGTCCTGAGCGTTCTCATCGTACATAGCACCAAAGATAATGTTGGCATCATCTCCTGCCATCTCCTGAACGTAGCTGGCTGCTTCGTTTGCCTCAATCAGGCTGATATCACCGGAAATGTTAATGATTACATGGGAAGCTCCTTCGATGGTTGTCTCAAGCAGAGGGCTTGATACAGCCTGCTTAACAGCTTCTAAGGCCTTCTCATCACCCTTAGCACGTCCAATTCCGATATGGGCGATGCCCTTGTCTGTCATAACGGTCTGAACATCAGCAAAGTCCAAGTTAATAAGTCCTGGTACGTTGATTAAGTCAGTAATACCCTGTACTGCCTGCTGAAGAACCTCATCAGCCTTTCTTAATGCGTCCGGCATGGTTGTGCGTCTGTCCACGATTTCAAGAAGGCGGTCATTTGGAATCACAATTAAGGTATCAACGCTTTCCTTTAAGCGCTCAATACCGTTAATAGCATTGGTCATACGAGTTCTTGCTTCGAAACGGAAAGGCTTTGTAACAACGCCGACCGTAAGAATGCCCATGTCTTTTGCGATTTTTGCAACAACAGGAGCTGCACCGGTTCCGGTTCCGCCTCCCATACCACAGGTTACGAATACCATATCAGCGCCCTTCATGGCCTGAGCCAGCTCGTCCGCATTCTCTTCTGCTGCCTTCTCACCCATCTCCGGCTTTGCACCTGCACCAAGTCCCTTGGTCAGTTTTTCTCCGATCTGCATAGCTGTTGGTGCCTTACAAAACTGTAACGCCTGCTTGTCCGTGTTGATGCCAAGAAATTCCACACCAGCGATATTCTCATCGATCATGCGGTTCACCGCATTGTTTCCGGCACCGCCTACTCCGATAACCAGAATTCTTGCGGCATTGTCCGCCTCATTTATCTTAATCTCTAACAAGATTATATCCTCCTTTAACCATAAACAGCTTACTATATAAACCTAATTAATATAATATTTGATTTTTACAAAAATATCAACTATTTTTTAAACAAAATTGCTTGCAAATTATGTAAATTCATTTATCCTTTACAAATCGATAAGATGTGACAGTTTCCGCCTCATCGTAAGTGTCCAGATATAATGTTCCCTTAAGCCCCTTTAAAACTGGAAGCTGATCATTCAACTCGGAGATCTTTCCATTCATCTGGTCATTGCTTCCAAGAAAGACCTTGATCCCTTCCATCATAAGGGTGGCATCCCCTCTGGTATCATATTGAATCTGATCTACTAATATCCCATGAGTGGATAACAGCTGGGTCAGGGTCAGTATTTCATTAAATATCCTGCCATTTTCCACAGGAAGGGGCTGGTGCAGGGCAATATGCCCATATTTAAGCCCGACGATCTTCGGAATCCCAGGCAGTTCCCCGTTTGAGCTTTCCACGATGATTCCGTCCTTATCAAAATACATATAGCTTCCCATGTAAGAAATATAGCCTACTACGGTTTTTTCATAGACGATCACCTCGACCTTCACCGGGCTTTGGAATACGATTTTATAGTCTTCTACAAACGGAATCTGTTCGTGTTTCTGAAAACGATCCTTGTAGATACAATAAATCGCATTCCGGTCCCAGCTGCCCTTGAAAATAAGGTTTTCGATCTGTTCCGAAGTATATTTTTTATTGCCGGTCACCTTAATCTCCTTGATTTGAAGTGATAAAAAGGCAATGGCAACCAAAAAGATCACTGCCACGGCAATTCCAATTTTAACTTTTCCTCTGCTGCTTTTTAAATATCTCATTCCATCCCTCTGATTACCGCACCAAGACTGCTAAGATCCCGGCAGATATCTTCGTATCCCCGTTCAATGTGGTAGCATTCATGAATCTCTGTGACGCCTTCGCATGCCAGACCAGCCACCACCAGTGCCGCACCGCCTCTTAAGTCGGGGGCTGTTACCCGTTTTCCTGACAGGGGATAAAGACCATGTACAATGGCGTGCCTGCCATCTATGATAACGTCTGCTCCCAGCTTCTTTAGCTCTTTGGCAGTTGCGAACCGCCCTTCAAAAATAGTTTCCGTAAGTCTTCCCGTCCCATGTCCCGATGCCATCACTGCCATGATCTGAGACTGAAGATCCGTGGGAAATCCAGGATAGGGTGAAGTCACCACATCGAGACAGTCAGGGCGTCCCTTCATAGACACCTCTAATCCGTCACGGTAGGTTTTCAGTTCTGCGCCCATGCGTTCTGCAAGTGTGAGAGCCGCTGATAGTTCCTCTGGCCGGATTCCCGTTATAGAGATGTTCCCTTCTGCGGCCATAACTGCCGCTAAGTAAGTTCCTGCTACGATCCGGTCTCCTGCTACAATAAATTCAGAATCGTGGAGATTATTTACACCCATGACCGTCAGCTTTGAGGTTCCGGCTCCTTCAATCTTCGCACCCATATTGTTTAAAAATTCACAAAGAGTGGTGATCTCCGGCTCTTTTGCCGCTCCCCGGATTACAGTGATTCCTTTGGCAAATACGGAAGCAAGCAGTGCATTCTCTGTTGCTCCCACACTGGGAAACTTAAGTTCTATATCAGCACCTGTGAGTGTTCTTGCAGATACAATAAGCTTTTCGACCTTCTCTTCAACCACTGCCCCAAGTTTCTGAAATGCAGATAAATGAAGATCAATCGGTCTCTGTCCAATGGAACAGCCGCCAGGAAAACTTGTAACTGCAAGACCTGTTCTCCCAAGAAGGGGGCCGGACAAAATAATGGACGACCGCATGCTCTTTATATATTCTTCCGGAATCTCTGCCTGAGTAATTGATGATGCGTTTACGATCAGTGTATTGCCGTCCAAGCGGCAATCACAGCCAATACGCTGAAGTATCCCCAGCATACAGAACACATCCTGTATCCTGGGGACGTTATGAATCACTGTTGTACCTTTATGGAGAACCGCCGCTGCCATCATGGGCAGAACAGCATTTTTGGAACCCTGAATCTTTATCTCACCTTTTAAGGATCGTAACCCCTGGACCTGTATGACTGACAATCCGGTACCTCCCATGGCTTCTTATATACTATCCTATGTTAAAAGTGAGAGAATGGTATCAAATTTTATCATTTTTCCAGCTTTATCTGGTTGGAAACGCTTAAAACCATACCCATTTCCATCATAAGAAACATGACCGAGGTACCCCCATAACTGATGAACGGCAGGGTAATACCCGTATTCGGTATGGTATTGGTAACTACTGCAATGTTAAGGATAACCTGTATGGCAATATGTCCCATGACTCCAACCACAAGAAGCGCACCAAACAGATCCGGTGCATTGTCTGCAATCAGCATGAAACGGTATATCATGAAGAGAAAAATGAGAATGACTGATACCGCTCCAAAAAGCCCCAGCTCTTCGCAGATAATGGAAAAAATCATATCGTTTTGCGCCTCAGGCACAAATCCCATCTTCTGTATGCTCTCTCCCAGGCCTCTTCCGACAAGGCCGCCGGAACCAATGGCATATAAGCCCTGTAATACCTGATATCCACCGGTAGACGGGTATGCCTCCGGCTCCAGCCATACTAAGATACGGCCCAGCTGATAATCATGCAGGATGTTCATTTTCTGAAGAACGGTAGCCACAGGCCCTGCAAAAGCCAAAAGTGCTACTCCACCTAAACCACAGGCAAAAAACGGCCATTTCTTTTTACATGCCACAAACAGCATGACAAAAGCAATTCCCAAAATAATAATTCCGGAGCTTAAGTTATTTGCAGCAACGATACCTGCAATGGGAACGGTCGTAATGATGACCAGAATGACTCCATTTCTTGTATTGATATTTTTACCCATCTGTACAATCATGAGAGCCAGCATAACGATCAAAGCGATTTTTACAAACTCTGTAGGCTGAAAGGAAAGAGAGCCGACTCCAAGCCACCTCTTTTTTCCGTTTGCCTCAATACCCACAAGAGAAACTGCAATCATAAGTATGTAGGAAAGCACATAAGCAAACACTGCAAACTTTCCATACCAGTGATAATCCATTCTGGATATTATAATCATAAGTACAAAGCCACCAAGTGCGATCTTTGCCTGCTTCATCATAAAAAATGCCGCATTATTGAATTTAAGCTGAGCAGCGTAAGAACTGGAGCTGTATATCATGACAAGTCCAAAGACTGTCAGGAATATCACGGTAAATAAAAGGCTGTAATCGTAAAAACGGCGTGGTTTATTCTTTTTCTTCACTGGCCTTTTTTCTGCCATATCATTCCTCCTCGCCAACCATACTTCTATGCAGAAAGTACCTTAGAGATTGCGGACGCATTCTTTAAAGATTTCGCCGCGTTCCTCATAGCATTTAAACATGCCCCAGCTGGCACATGCCGGAGAGAGAAGTACATAATCTCCGTTATTGGCATAGGAAGCGCAGACACTGACAGCTTCCTGCATATCCTCTGCATACATCACATTGGTAAAGCCATGTCTTGCGGCACATTCGGCAATTTTTTCCCTGGTCTGTCCAAGCAAAACCATATATCTTACCTTACCGTCAAAGGACTCGATCCATTCATCATACTCCGATTCCTTATCATACCCTCCCGCTATGAGAATAGTAGGACCAGGCATAGCCTTAACAGCCTGAATGGCTGCATCAGGGTTAGTACCCTTGGAATCATTGTAATATTTAACCCCTGACTTCTCTGCCACATATTCAATTCTATGCTCCACTGCCTTAAATTCACAGACTGCCTTTTTAATCACTTCCATGGGAACCTTTGCTTCCACAGCCATAGCAATGGCTGCCATAACATTCTCATGATTATGACGTCCAAGAAGCTTTAATTCATGAACGGAAACGATATCTTCCCGCACACCTTCATGATTGCGGATGATCATGTCCCCATCAAGGCAATACCCTTCTTTTAAAGCTTCCCGGCTGCTGAAAAATACCACCTTTGATTTTACCGTACTTCCAAACGCTCTTAACACCGGGTCGTCATAATTTAAGACGCAAGAATCCTCTGCTCCCTGGTTTTTTGTAATGCTTTCCTTTACTTTTATGTAACAATCCATTGTTTTATGACGATTTAAGTGATCCGGAGTGATATTAAGGATCGCACTGACATGGGGTCTAAAGTCTGTTATCGTCTCTAACTGAAAGCTGCTGATCTCTGCTACGGTCACAGAATCTTCCGTTGTTTTAAGCGCTTCCTCTGTATAAGGAATTCCAATGTTTCCTACCACAAAAACGTGATCATAAAAAGCCTTCATGATCTCTCCGGTGAGAGCCGTTGTGGTGGTCTTTCCATTGGTCCCGGTGATAGCAAGGAGCTTACCTCTGGCATGGTGATATGCCAGCTGAATCTCACTCCAGATTGGGATATTCTCCTCATTTAAAACCGCTACAAAAGGGGCATCAAGAGAAATACCAGGGCTGATGACACAAAGGTCAACACCTGCTAAATCTTCCTTTTTTAATTCCCCCAGCAAAACGGAGAAGGATCCCTCTCCCTTAAACTGTTCTGACAGCTCATCCTTATTTAAGGCATCATTGCTGTCATAAAGTACAACTTCATCACCCGTCTTTAAAATCATCCTGGAGGCGGCGATACCACTTTTTCCACTGCCGGCTACTAAAATCTTCTGACTCATATGGTTTCTCTCCTATAATCCAAGGTAAGCAAGCAGGCAAAGAACTGCCGTAATAATAGCAAACACAGCGACCACCCTGGTTTCAGACCATCCGCTCAGTTCAAAATGGTGATGAATGGGGGCCATCTTAAAAATTCTTTTGCCGCCTGTTTTCTTAAAATATGTCACCTGAATAATGACAGATAACACTTCCAGCAAATAAATGAAGCCGATTATGGCGATGAAAACCGGTATCTGCATCATAAAGGCACTGGAAGCTACAAAGCCTCCAAGTCCAAGGGAACCGGTATCTCCCATAAATACTCTGGCCGGATAAACATTAAAAAGTAAAAATCCAAGAAGGCTTCCTACGACGGCTCCTGTAATGGGGCTGATGCCAGTCTTTTCCCCAATAGCAACCACAGTAAGGAACGTAGCAACCAAAATGGTCACACTGGTACACAGTCCGTCCAGACCATCAGTAAAATTAACGCCGTTATCCGTTCCTATGACAATGAAAAATACAGCGGGTACAAAGAATATTCCCAGGTTCAGATAAAGTCCTTTATCAAAGCCTCCGGTAAATGGAATCAGCATTCCCGTGCCCACGTCTTTTGAATGAATGAGATAATAAGCAAAAATTCCTGTGATGATTAACTGCCCGGCCATCTTTTGAACAGGGGTAAGCCCCTCTGACCGTTTCATCACGATCTTGATATAATCATCAAGAAATCCAACAATTCCAAATCCTACCGTCATAAAAAGCACAGGAATGATCTTTGGATAATCCCTGATATAAAACAAGGACGTGATGATAACACTGGTCAGTATAATAAGTCCTCCCATGGTGGGAGTCCCCTGTTTTTTCAAATGGCTTTCAGGACCTTCCTTACGGACCTCCTGGCCAAATTTCAGTCTGTGTAAAAATGGAATCACTATGGGACACAGCATGGCGCTGATGGCAAAAGCTATGATGATTGCCAGAATCGTTTCGTTAATCATGTCACACCTCAATATTTTATGTATTCGTATATCAAAAGTACACAGTAAGTAGTATACGTCTTTTTTTCCGAATAATCAACCACTGATTCGAAACGTGGAAACAGTTTTTTCCTCTGTTGGCTCTATTCCCATATAAGGAAGAATATTCTTAAAAATATCTGCGATAACCGGTGCCGCAATGGTTCCTCCATAATAAATTCCCTGAGGTTCATCAATGGTAATAAGCGCAATTACCTCTGGATCATTTGCCGGCGCAAAGCCTACAAAAGAAGAAATATATTTCTTTAAGCTTCTTGGAAGCTTTTCTGATGTAGCTGTTTTACCTCCGACCCGATAGCCGTCGAGTTTTGCCTTTTTACCGCTTCCTTCTGCTACTACCTCTTCCAGGATATAGCGCATGGTCTCACTGGTCTGCTGGGATACAATTCCCTCTTTCATTGGATAAGTAAAGGTATGAGAGGACTCTCCGTCAGCAGTGATTGCTTTCACACCAAAGTGAGGGGTTATACGGTTTCCGCCGTTTACAATAGAGGCTGCCGTTGTGATAAGCTGCAGTGGGGTTATCTGGAATGACTGACCAAAGGATACGGTGGCAAGTTCTACCAGTCCCATATCCTGCTTTCTATGCATGATGGTAGACGCCTCACCTGGTACGTCGATTCCTGTCTTCCCTTTTAACCCGAACTGTTCAAAATACTTATAATAATTGTCTACACCAAGGCGCTGTCCTACATCGATTAAAACCGGGTTACAGGAGTTCATCATTCCCTGAAGAAAGGATTCTGAACCATGACCGCCCACCTTATGGCACCGTATCTTACGATCTTCCACCACCCGAAATCCCGGGCAGGAAAAATGATCATCAAGCTTAACCACTCCAGCCTCAAGACCTGCTGCAGCCGTTATGATTTTAAAAGTGGAACCTGGCTCATACGTATCATTGATGCAGGGATTTCTCCACATCTGATTTAACAGATCCTGTTTTTCCTTGGCGGACGCAGGTATTTCTGCATTGGTATTTAAGGTAAATGGATCGTTAAGATTAAACTCCGGAACGTTTACCATTGCCTTGATCTCCCCGTTTTTAGGGTTCATTACAATGATAGATACTTTCTTCGCTCCCTTTTTCTCCATGACCTGATAGGCAGCCTGTTCACAATATTTCTGTATATTTACATCCAGGCTGATCTGCAGTGTCTGACCGGAGATGGGCTCAATCCTGTCTTCTGCTGCATTTTCAATTTCAATTCCTGCCGCATCAGACATGGTGAGAATCTTTCCATTCATTCCTTTTAAATACTGCTCGTATTTTACTTCCAGTCCGATAATTCCCTGATTATCCCCGCCAGTAAAGCCTAATACCTTGGAAGCCATGGTATCATAAGGATAATAACGCTTATAATCCTCATCCACCTTTACTCCAGCAAGATGATACGTACGGATCTGATCTCCCAGGGCCTTGTCTACATTGGTCTTAATAATTTCCCTTGAGCTGTACTTCTCTACCTTCTTACGTATTTCAGCTTCCTCAATCCCCAACTCCTTAGACAGGACCGCCACCACTTCATCCGGCTTTTTCACCTGATTATGAATGACCGAAATGGTACAAACCGTCCGATTGGTTGCGATGACGGTACCATTGGCATCAATGATATTTCCTCTGGCAGCCTTTATGGTCCTCTCGCGTTCATGTAGATCTTCGGCCATGGCGCTGTAATGTTCGGATTGGAAGATCATTAGAAAAATAAGCCGACCCATCAGTCCTGTCATGGCGAGAAACAACAGGAAAAACAGGAGGGCTATTTTCTCTCTGTGATGTGTTTTGTTTGAATTCATATGCTGCTCCACCGTCATTATTGTTACAGTATATGAATATCTGACTTTTTTATGAGCCCTCTAAGTTTCTTTTCTTATTGGGCAGTGTTTTCTTCCTCAGACTCCGTTTCACCCTCAGTGGATTCTCCGGTATCGCCTGGTATGGAATCAGGAAGGTTAAAGTCTTCTCCCTCCTGCCTGTTAACGTATTCTTCTGGAGGATTTAAGTATTCATTGGGAATGGGCTGGCCATTTTCCATGGTCGGTGCTGGTGCCGTTGTTTCCTGAGTACCAGTCTCCTGAGTTGCCTCTTGTCCTTCCGTACCCGATTGAGTCTCACTGGTGATTCCTTCCTGTTCCGGAAGCTTTGCTCCATCTCCTGCCGGAGCACCTCCGTTTGTATCTGTATCCGGGAAGATATTTAAATAAGGAAGAATATCCGTCATAATCTTCTGGAATATCTGACTTGCATACGTGCTGTGAGGCTGGTCTTCCACGTGAGGTTCATCTACCACCACATAAACCAGTACCTGGGGATTATCTGCTGGTGCGTATCCGCAGAATGATACAACATAATTCGTCTTGTCACGAGGTATCTTTTCTGCCGTTCCCGTCTTCCCGGCAACCTTATATCCTGCAACTTTGGCAGCACCGCCGGTGCCTCCTTCTGCGTTGACCGTCTTAAACAAGGCTTCATTAATAAATTTGGCGGTTGGCTCAGATACTGTTTCACGAACCAAAACTGGATCCACCTTTTTTATAATCGCTCCCTGCTCGTTTAATATCTGTTTTACGACATGAGGCTCGTAATAGGAACCGCCGTTAATGACGGAACAATACGCCGCCGCCATCTGAATCATTGTAGAGTTGAAATTCTGTCCGAAGGAATTGGTTGCCAGATCCGTTGGACCTGCATTTTCAACGGTATATATATTACTCTTATTATCAGCCTCACCAGGAAGATCAATACCTGTTTTAGATCCAAAACCAAACATCTGCTGATATTTGTAGAATTTGTCCTTGCCAATCTGCTGGGCAATCCTCATCATTACTACGTTACAGGATTTCATAAGTCCCTCTTCTACCGTAATAAGACCATGTCCATATCGGCTGACGCATTTGATTTTATGGCCTCCCACTTCCAGGAACCGATTGCATTCATAGGTCTCGTGTCCTGTGATTGCACCTTCCTCCAAAGCGGCTGATACGGTAAATATCTTTTCTGTTGAGCCTGGTTCAAAACCGTCACTAATGGTGAAATTACGCCAGGTCTGGTTCCAGGCAACCTGAGTTCCCAGTGATATAATCTCCTGATCGCTGTAGTGCTGAGGTACGGTCTCGGCTGTCAGAGGCTCGGCATCCTTATTCTTTCTCTTATAATCAGCAATGGCTTCCTTGATTCCCAGCTCTCTTAACACCTCAGCAGTAAACTCCGGTCTCAAATCACGGGGATTGTTAAGATCAAAGGACTTATCATCTGCCATCGCCAGAACCTCAGCGTTGTTGGGATCCATGACTATGACTCCCACCTTTTTACTGCCCGTCTGCTGTTCCCATTCATTTATGTATTTTTCAACGATTTTCTGTATGTTCACATCAATGGTGGATACGACTGTATTTCCATTCGTGGAGGGTTTAATCACTCGCTCTAAATTGGAATCATCGTTTAGATATCCGTACTCTCTTCCATTGATCCCCATAAGTGTTGTATTATAAAACTGTTCAATTCCTCCGGTTCCTCCCATTCCATCTCCATTGGCGAATCCGATTACTTTGCTGCCCATGGAATTGTAGGGATACACTCTCTTATACTCATCTTCGAACCAGATACCCTTTATGGCCTTCTTTGCTTTCTTCAGTTCTTTGGATTTGTCAGTTTTGTATTTATCATATTTATTTTTATCATCATAGGTAAGCTGCTTGGCATAGAGAACGTATTGTTTGCCCTTCTTCTCCTGGATCAGATTCATGATCTCTGTACGGTCATAACCAAAGCATTCTGTAAGGGCTGTTACCGAAGGCTCTAGAAATGCATCGGGGTCAGACATGATCTGTTTTGGATCAAGGATTAAGTTATAAACTTTCTCACTGGCAGCAAGATACGTTCCATTTCGGTCCAGAATGTCGCCTCGTTTAAAGGGAATTACCCTGCTGTCATATTCCTGCTGAGACAACACGATCTGATTATAATCTTCTTTTTTATGGGTCATCAGATTATAAAGGACCATAACCAATGCAAACAAAGCCAGCGTAATTACAAGAACCGTAATCGCCAGCTTTTCCTGCATATAACGTGGGAATACTTTACTCTTATTATTCCTGTTTTTGTTAGTATTTCGGGATATCCTCATTCTGTCTTACATACTCACTTTCCGTTTTATCATAGTGAAGGATCTGATCTTTATTTGCATAGACCATACCAAGTTCTTCAGTGGCCACCTTATACACATGATCCAAATCAACGGAAGTTTTAATACTCATCTCCAGTGCGTTGTTTTCAGTTCGTAATTTTTCAAGCTTCGCTTCTTGTACCTCAATTCCGTGAATGTTGGTTGTAATTGATGACTGCAGATGCAGATACTTAATGCAGATAAAGAGGGTGCAGACGACAGCAGCCGTCAGCATAAGAACATAGGGTAAATCCATTTGCAGAGCTTTTTCACGATTTCGCCTTACTCTGTGATTGACAGATGTCCGGCGGACTTCATCTGGCGTACGGGCCGGCATGGATGCTGGCATGGCTTTACGGACAGTATTTCCGTGCACGTAAGCAGTATTCCCATAGGAACGCACATTTTTTTTGGCAGCCACTCGAATTTCCTCCCTTAATCTATACGCTCAAATACCCTAAGCTTGGAACTTTTTGAACGCTTATTCTCTTCGATCTCTTCCTCTGTTGGTATGACAGGTTTTCTTGTAATAACCTTGCCTTTGCTTTTCTTACCGCAGACACATACTGGAAAATCCGGTGGACAAATACATGGATTTTCATTTGTCTTAAATCTCGCTTTTACAATCCGGTCTTCCAGAGAGTGGAACGTAATGATAGATAAACGCCCACCTGGATTTAGCAAATCAATCATGGTATCAAGGGACTGACTGAGTACCTCCAGTTCCTTATTGAGTTCAATTCGTATTGCCTGGAATGTGCGCTTGGAAGGATGTCCTCCCACGGCTCTTATCTTTGCAGGAATTGCGTTTTTAATAATCTCTGACAATTCGCCAGTTGTCTTTATAGGCTTTACTTGTCTTTCTCTCACAATATGTTTTGCAATATTTTTTGCAAACTTGTCCTCACCATAATCTCTTATGATCCGGTATAAATCAAATTCGCTGTATTCGTTGATGATATCAGCGGCTGTCTGATCATTCCTCTGATCCATACGCATATCAAGAGGTGCATCTTCTTCTCTATAAGTGAACCCTCTCTCCGGCACATCTAGCTGATGTGAGGATACCCCCAAATCCAGATAGATACCATCCACCTTTTCAATGCCAAGTTCTTTCAGCACTTCTTTTATATTTACATAGTTGCTTCTTACAACTGTTACTTTATCTTTATGGTCCTTGAGCCTTTCCGTAGCTGCTGAAATGGCAGCTGCATCCTGGTCAATTCCGATTAATCTTCCGTGTTCTGACAGGCGTTTGCATACTTCTAAAGCATGTCCTCCACCTCCCAGGGTTCCGTCAACATATATTCCATCTGGTTTTATATTCAGGCTGTCAATGGTCTCATTTAGCAGCACTGACTTGTGTTCAAATATCATATTCCAAGTCCTTCCATAGCTTCCGCAATTTCTTCCATATCATCATAGGTATTGGCTGCTGTCCATGCATCCTTGCTCCAAATCTCGATTCGGCTTCCTACTCCCACTAAAACTGCATCCTTATCAATGCCTGCATGTTCTCTAAGCACTGCTGGAAGAAGAATTCTTCCCTGCTTGTCCACTTCACAGGAGGACGCACCGGCGAGAAAGAATCTGGAGAACTTTCTGGCATTGGTATTGGTCAGCGGCAGGCTTTTTAACTTTTCTTCCAGGGCAGTCCATTCCTTATTATCATACACAAATAAACAGCCGTCCAAGCCCTTCGTCACGACGAATTCTTCTCCAAGCTGTTCTCTGAATTTCGATGGGACTATGAGACGTCCCTTAGCATCGACTGTATGATTGTATTCGCCCATGAACATACCAATCACCTGCTTGTACAAGGTAGAGTGGATTACTTACTTTCCCACCATTTTCTACCACTTTGTACCACTTTCCTCCACTTGTACTTTAATTTTAGTACATTTACCTGGAAATAGCAAGGAGATTTTTGATTATTTTTCAATGATTTCGGTTACAAAGAGCCTGAAATACAAGCTTTACCAATTTTTCCCAAAATTTGACAAGGCTTTTCCATATCACTCGCTTTATCAGAGTTTCTTCATATTATAATGAACATTCTCCGATAAAATATCATGGTAATTATTTGCACAAAAAAAGTGGGAAGGCATCTGGCCTTCCCACTTTCATATAAAATTAATAACCCGCTTCTATATATTGCTCAATTAATTTATCCAGTTCTACACTCCTAAGATAAATAACATCTCCATCATCATGATCAATACTTTTATTCAGTCTTTCCCTAGCTTCTTCAATATTACGGATTAACTCTTCTTTTGAAATCATCATATCATGTTTCTCCTTTGCTCTTTAATCTAATCTGTCTGTGTTGGAAGAAGAGCACAAGAGTAGATACCACTACCAGGATCAATGACAGTGCCTGAGACACCGGAATGCCAGTACCAAAGAATATTAGCTGGTCCGTACGGATTCCTTCTATCCATACTCGTCCTAAGCCATAGCCAAGCAGGTAGATAAGAAACATCTCCCCATCAAACCGTTTGTGTTTGCGGTACCAGAGCATAAAAACAAGCACACAAAGGTTCCACACTGACTCATAAAGAAAAGTGGGATGCACCTGTATATACTCTACACCATTCTCAATGATTAAATGGTTTAACAGTTCCTTTGATATCATATTCTCGTTAACTAGCGCCCTTCTGATTCTCATAGCAAACAGGCCGTCTGTATATCCGCCAAACGCTTCGCAATTAAAGAAGTTTCCCCATCTTCCTATAATTTGCCCGGTTATCAGTCCAAGACATCCAGTGTCCGCCAAGGAAAAGAAGGAAAGTTTCTTCACCCTGGTATAGACGATCAGAGTTAAAGCTGCGCCAATGACACCGCCATAAATAGCCAGCCCCCCTGCTCTCAGGTTCAAAATTTGTAACAGGTCATTTTTATAATTAGCCCAATCGAAAATCACATAGTAAAGTCTGGCACTTATAATAGAAACAACGATAGCATACAGGGCAAAATCCAGATAGATTTCCGGGTCTTGTCCTCTTCGTTTTGCATCTTTAGAAGCAATCCAGAGGCCTGTTAGAATTCCGATCCCAATGATAATCCCGTAGAATGCAATGCGGAACCCAAATATCGAGATACTGTTTCGTAAATGAGCAATGGTAATACCCAAATGCACAAAACTAATATCTGCCGTATTTGCCATTCGTCTTCTCCTTTCGATTTTTCTTTATTTTACCCCGTGAAAACACAAAAATCAAACAGATTCGCCCGACATATTCAACTATTTTTCGACAACAGCAGGGAATCTTATGTTTTTTATCTTTTTTTTTTGCGGATAATATGTTATTCTATATTAGTTGTAAACAAAAATCAACCATGAATATTAACAATATTAGGAAGGTAATTGCTATGAAATTAGGTATTGTCGGATTACCGAACGTAGGTAAAAGCACTTTGTTCAATTCTCTCACAAAGGCTGGGGCAGAATCTGCCAACTATCCGTTCTGTACAATTGATCCAAATGTAGGAGTCGTTCCCGTTCCGGATGCACGCCTGGGTCAGTTGGCTGAACTTTATAATTCTCAGAAAATAATTCCAGCTGCCATTGAGTTTGTGGATATCGCTGGACTTGTAAAAGGAGCATCAAAAGGAGAAGGTCTTGGAAACCAGTTCCTCTCCAACATAAGAGAGGTTGACGCCATCGTCCACGTGGTACGCTGTTTTGAAGACGGCAATGTGATTCACGTTGACGGAAGTGTAGATCCCTTGCGTGATATTGAGACCATTGATTTAGAACTTATCTTTTCCGATCTTGAGATTTTAGACCGCCGTATCGCAAAGTCCACCAAGGGGGCAATGAACGATAAGTCTCTTGCAAAGGAACTGGATATTTTAAAGAGAATCAAGGCCCACTTAGAAGACGGCAATCTGGCAAGAAGCATGGAAATTGACGATGCAGATGAACTTAATTTCGTCTCTACCCTTAATCTTCTTACCTTTAAGCCTGTTATCTTTGCCGCCAACGTTTGCGAAGACGACCTGGCTGATGATGGTGCCACCAATGAGCACGTTGCCAAGGTCAGAGCTTTTGCAGCAGAAAACAACAGCGAGGTTTTTGTCATCTGCGCTCAGATCGAACAGGAAATTGCCGAACTGGAAGAAGATGAGAAAAAGATGTTCCTAGAAGATCTTGGCCTGACTGAGTCCGGACTTGAAAAGCTCATTGGCGCAAGCTACCACCTGCTTGGTCTTATCAGCTATTTAACTGCCGGTCCTATGGAAACAAGAGCCTGGACCATTGAGGAAGGTACCAAAGCACCTCAGGCTGCCGGTAAGATTCATTCTGATTTTGAACGCGGATTTATCCGTGCAGAAGTCGTTAACTTCAAAGATCTTCTGGACTGCAAGAGCTACAATGCAGCAAAAGAAAAAGGACTTGTGCGTTCCGAAGGGAAGGAATATGTGGTTAAGGACGGGGATGTCATCCTTTTCCGCTTCAACGTTTAAAGCTTATCAGCCGGTGCCTGAAAGCACCGGCCTTTCTTTGCCCAAATTAAGACGATTATGTGATATCAAATGTATCTTTATTCTTGCAAACGGTATCCATTATGCTATAATATGACAGGGCAAAAACCTCAACTAATATTAAGACATCAAGTGACAAAGGAGAAGGAGTATTTAAAATGAAAACAATAATTAAAGCAATTGCAGCAGGAGTCTGTATTGCCATGGGAGGAATTATCTATCTGACTCTTGAAAACCGGATTGCTGGTTCTTTTTTATTTTCCATCGGTTTATTTACGATTTATACGTTTGGTTTTAACCTGTATACCGGAAAGATCTGTTATATCGTTCACGAGGGTCCTGCATATCTAAAAGAAGTTCTGCTGGTCTACATAGGCAATCTGATTGGTACCCTTGGTTCCGGTATCATCTTCCGCAATACCAAACTGGAAAAATTAGTGGAGCATGCAACGGAAATTGTAGATTTGAAATTATCCGACACTTTATTCAGCACCTTCGTAATGGCTTTTATGTGCGGAGTGTTGATGTGCATCGCTGTCATTGGCTTTCAGACGATTAAGGACGGCGTAGGCAAGCACCTGGCTCTCATACTTCCTATCATGGTATTTATACTTTCCGGCTTTGAACATAGCATCGCAGACATGTTTTATTTCACAATGGCAGGAGCCTGGAGCACAAAGGCGGTCCTGTATATGCTTGTAATATCTCTTGGAAACCTGGTGGGAGCATGTATGATTCCTCTTTTAAAGAAAACATTCAAGGAAGATTTTCCTTCTTTACACTAAATACGATACAAATCAAAAAAAGGAGCACAGCCATACGGTTTGTGCTCTTTTTGGTCATATTATGCATTTTTTCTCCATATGCTGTGTTTTTTTGTAATCTTAACTTTATTTTAACTCGTTTTATGCTATAATGAAGGCAATAAAACAGCCAGATCAGGAGTTTATATGTTAGTGAAAATAGTCGTAGACAACAATACTTTAGTAGACCAGTTTTATAAAGGGGAGCCTGCCGCAAGTTTTTACATTGAAATTGACGATTTAAGGATCCTATTTGATACCGGATTTTCTGACATAGTTTTATACAATGCAGAAAAAATGGGAATTGATTTGACCAAACTGACCCATATCGTACTTTCCCATGGACACAACGATCATACCAATGGATTGAAATATCTGGATGAAGTCATAGATTTATCCAAGATCACAATCATCTCTCATGCTGGCTGCTTTCACCCAAGGAAAGCAGGAAGCCAAAGCATCGGAGCCCCATTTACCGAGGCTGAACTGTTTGAAAAGACCGAATACATACCATCTGATACCCCGTATTTCTTATCCGATCATTGTGTGTTTTTAGGTGAGATTCCTCAAAAGCATTCGTTTGAACAGAGAAGTCCTTTCGGTAAAGTTATGAGAGAAGGCGAATGGCAGGATGATTATCTCACGGATGACTCTGCCATCGCTTTAAAGACCTCCAAAGGACTATTCCTTATCTCCTCCTGCTCTCACAGCGGCATCTGCAATGCTCTTGATTATGCAAAGGAAGTATGCAAGGAAGATCACGTCGCCGGTGTGCTGGGAGGTTTCCACCTGCTAGATGTAAACGAGCGTTTTGTACAGACTGTGAATCATTTAGAAAGCTGCCAGGTGGACCAGATTTATCCATGTCACTGCATCTCTCTTCTTGCAAAAGCTAAGATGATGGACAAGTTACCGGTACACGAGGTGGGGGTCGGACTGACCATAGAGATTTAACGGAAGGCACAAAAAGGGAGACTCAATTGTCTCCCTTTTATTTATGCCAGATTAGAATATCCCATTAAGTTTTTATCCACCTCTTTGGCTACCTCACGACCTTCCCGGATCGCCCATACAACCAATGACTGGCCTCTGTGCATATCTCCGGCCACAAATACCTTATCCACGTCCGTGCGGTATTTCCCCTTCGGGGTCTCCACATTGCTGCGTTCATTTAATTTAACCCCAAAGGCATCGGCCACATAGCTCTGGGCTCCAAGAAATCCAGCTGCAATGAGAACAAGATCTGCAGGCACTTCCTTTTCGCTTCCAGCTACCGGTTGCATCACGAGCCTTCCGGTCTTCTCATCCATCTTCTGTTCCAGCTTCATTAAGACAGCCTTTATAAGCTTACCGGATTTATCTTTAATAAATTCCTTAACCGTTGTCTGATAGCTTCTTGGATCCTTTCCAAACACTGCGATGGATTCCTCCTGGCCGTAATCGGTTTTTAATACCTTGGGCCACTGAGGCCAGCTATTGTCTGCCGTTCTCTTTTCCGGAAGCCTTGGCATCATCTCCAGCTGGGTGACGGAAGCACAGCCGTGACGTATGGCAGTTCCCACACAGTCATTTCCAGTATCTCCGCCACCGATCACAATGACATGCTTGCCTTTCGCAGAGATATAAAGATTATCCTGAAGATCGGAATCAAGAAGACTTTTGGTGGTAGACTTTAAGAAATCCACTGCAAAGTATATTCCCTGAGCATCTCTTCCCGGAACCTTTAAATCTCTTGGATTGGAGGCTCCGCAAGCCAGAATAATTCGGTCAAAATCCTTTAATAGATCCTTTACCTTGTGATTCTTACCTACATCTGCTCCTGTCACAAAGGTTATGCCTTCCTCTTGCATGATCTTTACCTTACGGTCGATGATATGTTTTTCCAGCTTCATATTAGGAATTCCATACATCAAAAGTCCGCCGATACGATCCTCACGTTCAAATACAGTGACTTTGTGGCCTCTCTTATTTAGCTGATCCGCCGCCGATAAGCCGGCAGGACCGGAGCCAATGACTGCAATTCGTTTGCCTGTGCGGATTTTCGGAGGATTAGGGCCTGCGATCCCCACTTCATATGCCCGCTCAATGATGGCAAATTCATTTTCTTTAATGCTTACCGGATCTCCGTTTAACCCGCAGGTACATGCAGCCTCACAAGGGGCCGGGCATACTCTGGCGGTGAACTCCGGAAAGCTGTTTGTCTTTTTCAGCCTTTTATAGGCTTGCTGCCAATTTCCAGTATAAACAAGCTCATTCCATTCCGGTATCAGATTGTTGATCGGACAGCCGGATACCATTCCTTTGATAATCACTCCGGATTGGCAGAAGGGAACGCCGCAATCCATGCAGCGTGCGCCCTGGCATCTCTGTTCTTTCTCAGAAAGAGGCAGATGGAACTCGTCGTAGTTCTTAATACGAGTCTTGGGGTCTACCGTTTTTCCTGTTTTTCTGTCATATTCTAAAAATCCTGTTGGCTTTCCCATGTTCTACTCCTCCTCATCCTTTTGAATTGGCATAAAATGCTTCAATCTGTGCCTGTTCACTGCTTAATCCCTTTTCCTCCATCTGAACGATGGTATTCATCATGCGTCTGTAATCATGAGGCATGATCTTTTTGAATTTAGGCAGGTACTCTCCAAAATTATCAAGGATTTCTTTTCCTTTTGCGGAATTGGTGTAAGCCACGTGCTCCTTGATCATCTCTTTCAGTTCCAGAACATCATATTTATTTGTAACCTCTTCAAAGGAAACCATTTCCTTGTTAAGTCTCTTATAAAGGTCTGTCTTTTCATCCAGAACATAAGCAATTCCACCGCTCATACCTGCTGCAAAATTCTTTCCGGTAGAGCCAAGGACCACAACACGGCCGCCTGTCATATACTCACAGCCATGGTCGCCTACGCCCTCTACTACGGCTGTTGCACCAGAGTTACGGACACAGAACCGCTCCCCTGCTACGCCGCAGATAAAGGCTTTGCCGCTGGTCGCTCCGTAAAGTGCCACATTACCGATTACGATATTGTCCTCTGCTTTAAACTTAACACCTTGAGGAGGATACACCACCAGCTTGCCGCCGGAAAGTCCTTTTCCGAAATAATCGTTGCTGTCGCCTACAAGCTCCAGGGTAAGGCCCTTTGGTATGAATGCTCCAAAGCTCTGTCCGCCGCTGCCAGTACAGTTAATGGTAAAGGTATCTTCTGCCAGTCCCTCCGGATACAGTCTGGTGATTTCTGACCCAAAGATAGTACCAAGGGCACGGTCTGTATTGGAAACATCAATTTGAAGTCCCTTTTTCTGGCCTGCTAAAAGTGCCTGCTTTAATTTCTTTAAGATGGTCTTTTCATCCATGGTCTTATCCAGTTCAAAGTCATAGATGTGCTTACTGCTGTAGCCTGCAAGCTTCTGGTCTGCATATGGATTGCCTAAAATAGCACTTAAATCCACCTTGCGGGCACGCTCGGAAGAGAGAGCTTCCTTCTTCTTTAAAAGATCCGTTCTACCGACCAGCTCATCTACTGTACGAACGCCAAGCTTTGCCATATACTCTCTAAGCTCTTTGGCGATAAAATACATGAAGTTAACTACATACTCCGGTTTCCCTTTAAATCGCTTACGAAGTTCCGGATTCTGGGTAGCAACCCCTACTGGGCAGGTATCCAGATTGCAGACTCTCATCATAACGCAGCCAAGAGTTACAAGGGGCGCTGTTGCAAATCCAAACTCTTCCGCGCCTAGCATACACGCGATGGCAACATCACGGCCAGTCATAAGCTTTCCATCTGTTTCAAGAATTACCTTATCACGAAGCCCGTTCATGATCAGGGTCTGATGAGCCTCAGCCACACCAAGCTCCCATGGAAGTCCTGCATTGTAAATGGAGTTTCTTGGAGCTGCTCCCGTTCCTCCATCAAAGCCTGAGATAAGAATTACCTGGGCACCTGCCTTGGCAACACCGGCAGCAACCGTACCAACTCCTGCTTCTGAAACAAGCTTTACTGAGATTCTTGCTTCGGTATTGGAGTTTTTAAGGTCATAAATCAGCTGCGCCAAGTCCTCAATGGAGTAAATATCATGATGAGGAGGCGGGGAGATCAGTCCCACACCGGTTGTGGAATGTCTTGTCTTTGCAACCCAGGGATATACCTTCTGTCCCGGAAGCTGTCCGCCCTCGCCTGGTTTCGCACCTTGGGCCATCTTAATCTGGATTTCTTTCGCACTTACTAAATATCTTGAGGTAACACCAAAACGACCGGAGGCAACCTGCTTGATTGCAGAACAGCGGTTTACACCATCAACGCCTGGGTTTAATCGCTCAAGGCTCTCTCCACCCTCACCACTGTTGGATTTTCCGTGAATGCGGTTCATGGCGATAGCCAGAGTCTCATGTGCCTCCTGGGAGATGGAGCCGTAAGACATAGCACCTGTCTTAAACCGTTTTACAATGGAATCCTCACTCTCTACTTCTGTCAGAGGAATTTCTTTTGCCTTGGAATAATCAAGATCCAAAAGACTTCTTAAATTCACCATCTGACCCTCGTTCGTTAAAGCATGGGTGTATTCCTTAAATGTTTCATAGCTTCCTGTCCTGGTGGCTTCCTGAAGAAGATGTATGGTGAGAGGATTGTATAAATGCTCCTCCTGTCCCGCTCTCTCCTTATGGCTTCCCACACTGTCAAGGGTGAGATCCACATCAAGTCCTAAGGGATCAAAGGCTGCTGAATGAAGATCATCTACATCATCTGCGATGTCTTCCAGAGTAATTCCCTCCACACGGCTTACAGTATCTGTGAAGTATTTATCAATCACATTCTTTGAGATACCAACTGCTTCAAAGATCTGGGCTCCCTGATAAGACTGTATGGTGGAAATTCCCATCTTGGATGCGATCTTGACAATTCCGTGAAGAACGGCGGAATTGTAATCTTCCACAGCTGCATAATAATCTTTATCAAGCATTCCGCTTTCAATAAGATAATGAATGGATTCCTGAGCCAGATATGGATTGATGGCACAGGCTCCATAGCCAAGTAAGGTCGCAAAATGATGAACCTCTCTTGGTTCTCCGCTTTCTAAAATTAAGGCCACGGAGGTTCTCTTTTTTGTTTTTACCAAATGCTGCTGTAGCGCAGAAACCGCCAGCAGGGAAGGAATCGGCACATGATTCTCGTCAATGTCACGGTCAGACAGGATGATGATATTTGCCCCATCCCTATGGGCCCGGTCTGCTTCCAGAAACAATCTGTCAATGGCCTTTTCCAGAGAAGTGTTCTTATAATATGTAATCGGGATCACTTCTACCTTAAAGCCAGGCTTCTTCATATGCTTAATCTTTAATAAATCAGTGCAGGTAAGAATGGGATTGCTCACCTTAAGTATTTTGCAGTTTTCTGCTTTTTCTTCCAGAATGTTGCCTTCCTCTCCTACGTAGACCGTAGTGGAGGTAACAATCTCTTCACGAATGGAGTCGATCGGAGGATTGGTAACCTGAGCAAACAACTGCTTAAAGTAATTATATAAAGGCTGATGTTTTTTGCTGAGCACCGCCAGAGGACTGTCTGTACCCATGGCAGAGACGGCTTCAGCCCCATTTAAAGCCATAGGAAGAATCATGGTCTTATACTCTTCATAGGTGTAGCCATAGGTCTTCTGCATTTTGGCCCGCTCGTCACGGCTCATCACAGGAACTCCCTTATTAGGAATCTGGAGATTCTTAAGTTCGATGAGATTAGAATCCAGCCATTCTCCATAAGGTTTACGGGTGGCATAATACTCTTTTAACTGTTCATCTGTAATGAGACAGCCTTTCACCGTATCAATGAGAAGCATTTTACCAGGACGAAGACGTTCCTTTCTCACCACACGGCTCTGGTCAATATCAATGGCACCAACCTCAGAGGCAAGGATCATATGATCGTCATCTGTGATGTAATATCTGGAAGGACGCAGACCGTTACGATCAAGGACAGCTCCCAAAAGATCACCGTCACTAAAGACGATAGAAGCAGGACCATCCCAAGGCTCCATCATGGTAGCGTAGTAACGGTAAAAATCTTTGATTTCCTGAGGCATGGACTTATCATGCTCCCACGGCGCCGGAATTGTTACCATAACGGCGAGAGGAAGATCCATTCCGCTCATGGTCATAAATTCCAGTGCATTATCAAGCATGGCAGAATCGGAGCCTTCCTGATTAATAATAGGAAGTACTTTATGCATGTCGTTCTGGAAGTACTCTGATTCCATATTTTCTTCTCTGGCCATCATCTTATCTACATTTCCGCGAATGGTATTGATCTCGCCGTTGTGTACAATCAGACGGTTGGGATGAGCCCTCATCCAGCTGGGGTTTGTGTTTGTACTAAAACGGGAATGAACCACTGCGATTGCTGACTCGTAATCCTTATCCTGAAGATCCTGAAAGAACTTTCTAAGCTCTTTTACCAGGAACATACCTTTATAAACGATGGTTCTGCTGCTTAAGGAAACAACATAAGTGTTATCATTGCTCTGCTCAAAAACTCTTCTGGACACATAGAGCTTCCGGTCAAAATCCAGTCCCTTATTGATATCAGAAGGTTTTTTTACGAAGCCCTGAGCAAAGTAAGGCATGCAATCGACAGCCTTCTTTCCAATGAGTTCCGGATGAGTAGGCACTTCTCTCCAGCCTAAGAACTGAAGCCCTTCCTTTTCCACAATAATCTCGAACATCTTCTTGGCCTGATTTCTGGCAAGTTCATCCTGAGGAAAGAAAAACATACCAATACCGTATTCTCTTTCTTCTCCGATTTCAATTCCCAGGGTCTTAGCTGCCTTTTTAAAAAACTTATGGGAGATCTGAAGCATGATTCCAACACCGTCGCCAGTCTTTCCTTCTGCATCCTTACCTGCTCTGTGTTCCAGATTTTCTACGATATGTAGTGCCTGTTCAACGGTCTTGTGGGTCTTTTCACCTTTCATATTGGCAACAGCACCAATACCGCAGTTATCATGCTCAAAACGGGAATCATAAAGTCCCGGAGTCACTATTTTGTTTGGGGAGTATAAACTCTTATCCATAATCTCATCCTTTCCCAACTGCCAGTTTTGCTTTCGAGTGTTACAGTGTTACAGTAATTTTAGTTGATAATACTACATTTTTATCACTTTGTAAATGTGTTTTATTTGCTAATTGTCAGATAATTAGATATTTTAGGATTCACAAGATATTATATCAGTTTATTGTAATCTAAATTACATTATTAACTCTTATGCAAGTGCAATTAAGGCCTCTACAGAAGAAAATGGCTGAAATTCCTAATTATATTAAGCTTTTGCCTTCCAAGTTTAAGATAGCTTTTATTTTTTTATAGTTAAAACCATAAATCAGGAAAATTAGCACCCCCATATGCTCCGGGAATACACAAGTAGGTGCTATATAAGACGGTACTTTGCAACAGACGGTATTTTATGCGCCGCCTATGGTGCAGTGCCTTTATTTAATTAAGCAATTGATATCATAGGACGTCGTGCCTATCCCGCCCGGCGGAGCTTTTTTATGTAACAGGGTCTATTTATCGATTACATAAAAAAAGCTCTGGGAATATCTTCCCAGAGCTTTTGCCCGTTTCTTAATAAGCCAAACGATACGATTACATCTCGCCAAGGCCGCTTTCAATTGCCTCAGTCATAGTCTGCATAGCTGCTTCTTCATCTTCGCCATCACAGATTAAAGTGATTTCAGCACCACTTTTAATTCCTGCTGCCATAACGTTTAATACGCTCTTTGCAACAATTCTCTTCTCGCCATACTCAACAATTATATCAGATTTAAACTTCATAGCTGTCTGAGACAGAACTCCTGCTGGTCTTAAGTGAAGTCCGGATGGATTTATTACAGTCAGTGTTTTAGATAACATATCGTTCTCTCCTTTATCCTCAATTTTATATACTCCTTGCTGTTAATTTTATTACAATATCAAGTTTGTGTCAAGCCAAACCCGGCATGTCTTTTTTATTTTGCAAGGCGGTCAATCTTCCTTTCGCTGGGAAAATATACAGCCGCAGTAATCCTGGCGGTATAGCCCGTGTTCCTTTGACAATTCCACCGAACGTTTATAACCATTCTTCTTTTTAAAGTCGGATGGAAGGTAAGAAACCCGGTATTCCCTGGCTAGCTTTTCACCAATTTCATTTAACTTATCTGCATTCTTTAAAGGGCTGATGGACAGTGTGGTAGTGTAGTAATCAAAATGTTCTGCCTGAGCAATTTTAGCCGCCTCCTGGAGGCGCAGCTCATAGCAGCGAAAACACCGTTCTCCACCCTCTGGCTCCTTCTCATAACCCTTTATGATCTGGTAGAACTCCTGAGGCTCATAGGCGCCATTTACGATTGTTACCGGGTGTATAAAGTCCATACCGACAACAAGGCGCTCCTGTTCCTCTACCCGCCTTAAGTATTCTTCCGGTGGGTAAATATTGGGATTATAAAAATAAATCGTTATAGCAAAATACTGGGATAAATACTCCAGTACATAACTGCTGCAGGGTGCACAACAGCTATGTATCAAAAGTCTTGGAACCTTCTTTTCCTCTTCCAGTTCCGCAATGATCTGATCAAGTTCCTTCTGATAATTTCTACGGTTCATAACGTCTCCCTTCGCCATACGAAAACAATGTACGAAAAATGCAAAAAAGGCGTAGAATCTTTCTGCTACGCCTTTTGCTTCTTATAAGAAGTCCCGAATACGCTTGCTGCGTACAGGATTCCTTAACTTTCTAAGAGCCTTTGCCTCAATCTGTCTAATGCGCTCTCGGGTAACATTAAATTCTTTTCCCACTTCTTCCAATGTACGTGGATGGCCGTCTTCCAGACCAAAACGAAGCACAATAACCTGACGCTCTCTCTCTTTTAAATCGCCGAGAAGGGCATCGATATGTTCTCTTAACATCACGGATTCTACGTTGCCTTCCGGAGTTACCACATTGTTGTCCGCTACAAAGTCCCCAAGGTTTGAATCGTCCTCTTCACCAATTGGTGTTTCCAGGGAAGCAGGTTCTCTGGCGATCTGCATGATCTCCATGACCTTATCCTCAGTCATGTCCAATGCTTCCGCAAGTTCAGCCACCGATGGTTCATATCCCAGTTCCAGAGTAAGTTTTCTCTGCATCTTGGACATTTTATTAATGGTCTCAACCATATGCACAGGCACTCGGATCGTTCTTGCCTGGTCTGCAAGCGCTCTGGTTACAGACTGACGTATCCACCAAGTAGCATATGTACTTAATTTATAACCTTTGGTATAGTCAAACTTTTCAACGCCCTTAATAAGACCCAGGTTTCCTTCCTGAACCAAATCAAGAAAACTCATTCCGCGGCCCGTATAGCGCTTTGCAATACTGACCACAAGACGTAAATTTGCTTCGATTAAACGTTCTTTGGCGTCATCGTCGCCATCAGCTTTTCTCTTAGCAAGGCGCAGTTCTTCCTCTGCGTTTAAAAGTGGTACTGTACCGATTTCCTTTAAATACATGCGGACAGGGTCCTCTGTGCCGATGCCTTCAAGCAAATCAATAGCGTCAAGGTCGATATCTTCTTCATCGATGTCCTTTATGAAGCCATCATCAATATCATCGTCTAAAAGAAGATCTTCTGACATGAGCACATCATCAGCCAAAACGGAATCGTCAATGACCGGGACCACGTCAACGCCGCGGTTCTCCAGGTACGTATAAATCTGATCCATCTGCTCTGCAGTCAACTCTTCTCCTATGAAGAAGTTATTAATCTCCGTTACGTCCAAAGCATTCTGCTTTGTTTTTGCAAGATCGACAAGCTTACCCAGCTTCTCTAAAAAATTTTCCTTTTCCACTTAATAACGTCCTTTCGCTAAGAAGTATACATAAAGCCCACACAACATTTCATTATATACTACCATGCTTCATATTTCAACATATTTCTTTTGTAAAAGCAGAATTATTGCTTTTTTTGCGGATTTCTCAAAATCCGGATTTGTTTCTTCAAATTAAAAATTTCAACTTCCCTTCTGGATCCTCCAAACTCACCATCAAGGACCCAGTCGATGGGCTCTTCAGGGAATATCTTGATACAACTAGTCCGTAGCTTGTGGACGTATTCGTTAGGTTCTTCTTTGAGAAACATATAATTAATGATATTGGTAAAATCAAGAGGTGTTTTGGGAGTTCGGATCAAAAGAACCTCAAACTCTCCGTCATTTAAAGCCACATCCTGTGTGACCAGCCCTTTAAAGCCTCCAACGCTTATGGTATTGGTAATCATGCCGAAGATAAAATCCCCCTCTAAAACGGTAGAATCGCATTCGACACGAAGTACATAAGACTTGATGGAAGCAAGACTTTTCATTCCCTCCATGATATATGCCTGGTGTCCCAGAACATTTTTAAAATCCTGAGGTGTTAAATAGGCAACTTCAGTAAACGCCCCAAAAGCTGCAATGTACACAAAGTGCCTGTCCCTGCAGAAGCAGCCAATATCAATGGGGTAAGGTACACCTGAAACAACCGTTCTGGCAGCCGTTATCATGTTTTTTGATATCTTAAGACTGGAAGCAAAATCATTGGTGGAACCAGCAGGTATATAACCAAGCCTTGGAATCTTATCAAGCTTCATCAGTCCGTTGATGGTCTCATTTAAAGTGCCATCCCCACCGCTGCAAACCACCAGGTCCATTGATTTTCCAAAGGCGGCTGCCGCCTCGGATGCATCTTTCGGCCCCTGGGTCACATGCACCTGAAGCTCATACCCTGCTTTCGTAAAGATATCAAGAATTTCCATTAATTTGTTTTTGATCTGCGCCTTGCCGGATCGCGGATTAAATATAAAAAGCATCTTTTTCATTATAATCACCTGACCAACTTTGTATACGCCTTAAAAGCACCTGGCAGAGAATAAGTTTTTTTGATTTCTTCCGGAGTGACCCATAAATAGTCACCGCCTGGCATTTCTTCTAACTCAATTCGGTATGCCGTCATATTCCATTCCACGTGGCTGAATATATGTCTGGAAGGAGGAAGCTCTTTAATGTTTCCTTCCTTTACCTGTAAATAGGAAAGAAGCTGAGCTTCATCAAGGTGACCCTCTGCATTAGGAAATTCATACAGAGAAGCCAAAAGCCCGGTTCCCTCTCGTTTCCTTATGGCAACCCGGCCTTTTAGCCACAGCAGCATAACAGTTTTATCCTCAGATTTCCTCGGCTTCTTCGGTGTCTTCACCGGTATCACTCCAGTTAAATCCTTCTCTCTTGCAACGCAAAGTGAGCTTAAAGGACACCGGTCACAAAGAGGAGCTCCATTGGGAATACAGACCACTGCACCAATCTCAATCAGTCCCTGATTATAAGAACTGGCTGCCTCCTTTGGCATTACTGCTTTTAATTTTTCTTCTATGCCAGACTTAACTGACTGCTTTAGAATGTCTTCTTTGCTTCCTATGACCCTTGAAATCACCCGAAGTACATTCCCATCCACAGCAGGAACCGGAATTCCAAAGGCTATAGAAGCAATGGCTCCAGCTGTATAGGACCCAATTCCAGGAAGCTTTTTTAGCTCCTCATAGGACGCAGGGAGTTCTCCCCCATACTGTTCTACGAGAAGCTTGGCTGCTTTCTTTAAATTCTTCGCCCTGCTATAATAGCCAAGGCCTTCCCACAGCTTTAAAAGTTCGTCCTCCGAAACCTCTGAAAGGTCACCAATACACGGCAGCGCTTCCATAAAACGGGCGAAGTAAGGCTTTACAGCCTCTACCCGGGTCTGCTGCAGCATAATTTCGGAAATCCATACCCGATAGGGCTTAGGATCTTCTCTCCAGGGAAGAATCCTTCGATGTTCTTCATACCAGGATAGAAGGGGACGTTCCATTGCCTTTAAACGGTTTTGATCGTCAAGCGCCTCGCCCCGTGGTTTTAGGGTCTGCAGCTTATCATATAGCGAATGCTTCATTTCTATACATATCCATAGAGTCCCCGGACGGATACTTCACCAGAGATCACATGTTTTACCTCTCCTGACTGCATTTCAACAAGAAGCTCTCCCTTCTCGTTGATTCCCAAAGCTTTTCCAGTATAATCACCGGCATGATCAAGAATCTTTACTTCTTTGCCTGCATTGATCATACAGCTATTATAGACACTTATTAGCCCGGATAAATCACCCTGGCTGATAAATTCTTCATAATATCGTTCAAAAGCTTCTAAAACGGAGGCGATCAGAGAACTTCTTCTCACCTTTTTTCCGGTTTCCAGATATAGAGAAGTTGCCATAGAAGAAACCTCCTGGGGAAATACCTCCATATTCACATTAATGCCAATGCCTGCTACCACGTAGTGAATTCCTTCCAGTTCTGCACTCATCTCAGTCAGAATTCCACACAGCTTTTTCCCGTTGGCAACAATATCATTGGGCCACTTGATAAAAGCTTCCAATCCGGTCTCTTGTCTGATTCCTTCATGAACCGCCAAAGCAGCCACTAAAGTAAGCATGGAAGCAGATCCCGGCAGAATGTCTGGTCTTAGGATCAAGCTCATAAATACATTGGTACCAGAAGGAGAAACCCATTCTTTTCCTCTTCTGCCTCTTCCTGCTATCTGACAATCCGAAACCACAAGCGTTCCAGACTGCGCGCCTTCCTCAGCCAGGCGCTTAGCTCTTATATTGGTGGAATCAATGGCATCGTGATATTCCACCACTCTGCCAAATTTCCCCCGGATACAACTTTCAATCTCCGTTTTCGTCATTATATCACAGGAATCGATGAAATGGTACCCTTTATTTCGAACCGCTTCAATTTTATAGCCTTCTTCCTCCAATTGCCGGATTACTTTCCATATGGCTGTTCTGGAAACACCAAAGCGTTCGCAAAGCTCCTGTCCTGAAAGATAGCCTTCGCTTTCCTTCAGAAGCTTTAATATTTCTGTTTTCAAACTCCTCACCCCCGCCATATACTTACTGCGCTGACAACGGATAGAGCAAAAAGGCAAACTCCGAAAAGAGTTGCTGCAATGGCTGCTGCTTTTTTCTTTTTCTCTCTGCCGCTTAACCGAATCTTGTAGATTCCGTGAATGAGATTAAGCGCTCCGGCAAGAAAAAAGATGACCGGCAGCAATACCATGTGTTCTTCTGGGTTTAAAAATGAAATAACTGACAGCACTACAATCAGGATACCGACTACAATGTGGACAAGATCCACAATCATAGAGGCATTTCTTAAGTTTCTTCCTCGTTCCTGTATATACATCTTACTCTCCTAAGGTCGCAACCATAACCGCCTTAATGGTATGCATTCTATTTTCTGCTTCGTCAAATACTACCGATGCGCCGGATTCAAATACATCCTCTGTCACTTCATATCCCTTGACAGCCGGCAGGCAGTGCATAAAGATGGTAGTATCCTTGCCTGTTTGTTTCATAAGTTCCTGGTTTACCTGATAAGGCTTCAAGATGGAAATTCTCTCAGCTGCCTTATCTTCTTCACCCATGGAGCACCACACATCCGTGTAAATAACGTCTCCATCCTTTGCAGCGGCGCAATCCTCTGTTATAGTGATCGTACTTCCGCTTTCCTTTGCATATCCCTGGCACAGCTCCACCAGTTCTTCCCCTGGCCACAGACTTTTCGGCGCCAGAATGGTAAAATGAACTCCCATCTTACTCATTCCAATCATCAGACTGTTTGCCATATTATTACGTCCATCACCTGCATATACAAAATGAAGGCCTTTTAAATATCCAAAATGTTCTTTCATGGTCAGAAGGTCTGCAAGTATCTGGGTCGGATGATCATCATCTGTCAGTCCGTTCCAAACAGGCACACCTGCATATTTAGCCAGATCTTCTACTGTTTTATGCTTAAATCCACGAAACTCAATTCCATCAAAAACTCGTCCAAGGACTCTGGCTGTATCCTCCACGCTTTCCTTATGTCCAAGCTGGATATCATCCTTACCTAAATACTCCGGATGGGCACCTTCATCAACGGCAGCCACTACAAAGGAACATCTGGTACGGGTAGAGGGCTTTTCAAAGATCAATGCAATATTTTTCCCTTTTAAGGAGCTTCCTGTGATGCCCTGCTTCTTTTTTGCCTTTAAATCCGCTGACAGATCCAATAAATATGCAATCTCCTCTGGTGTATAATCTTTTAATGTGATAAAACTTCTTCCCTTTAAGTTCATGGCGCTTCCTCCGTGATATGTTGTATTTTTATACATCATTATAGTATATCATGCATAAACATGCAACACATTTTTATAAAAGAGGCTATAAAACGGGATTTTGTTCTTCCTGCAATTTTATTTTTCTTTTTATTTCGTCAAAAAGGCTTTCCACGGTATAGATCTGGAAGCGTTTTACCTTTAGACGTCTGGCCATATCTTCCAAAAGCGCCAGGTACATGTCCTTATAATCCCAATCCGTTTTCAGCTTAAAATCAGCTGCCAGCTTGGGAAACAGTTTCTCTGTAAAAGTTCTGTATCCGGTTAAGGTTTCCATCCCCTCTTCGGTCACAATATCCTTAATATAGTATTTTAACAGCTCCAGTTCAGACATCATACGGTCAAAATAATAAGGCTCTGAATTAGGTGCGTCAATGTAATAGACCTTGCCGCAAAGCCCATACAAAAGTCTCTGGGCGTCATAATATCCTAAGGTCATATTCTTTCTTGCAAGGCGCTTGTCAAACTCAAGGATTCCTCCTAAGTCCTGCCTGGGAGCGATGTGAGACACAGTGACATTTTCCGGTATTTTGACTACCCGCTCCTTATCAAAGCCCCAGCCATAGATACGTATGACGATTATATCCTGATATCCGTGATCTAAAAGAACGTTGATGGGAACATTGTTGAATCCGCCGCCATCGATATATTTCTTTCCATTCAGCTTCTCATTTTTAAAAGCAAGAAAATTAGCACTTGCCAGAAGCATATCCTTTACCGTGCCAATCTCGCTGGTCCTCACATCTACGGCCAGCTCTTTTCTGTCTGATACCGAATATGTTACCGCAAAAAGCTCTCTGCAGGAGTTGCGGATCTCCCCTTCGTCTCCCACTACCTCTGAAATCAGATTCTTTAAAGGTGTAACATCAAATCCTCCGTCCTTAAAAAACTGCAGTCCGCTGTTAATAAGTTCGGTGAGACCTAATGATTTGAAATTCTTGTTCTTTAGTGCTTTTATGGTATCATCGCTGACTGCCATGACCTTGGAATAATCAATGTTCTTCCAGATTTCTTCCGCCCGCTCTAAGTTATCCATACAGATCAGTGCGCCATTTAAAGCGCCTACGGATACCCCTGCGATACCTTTTATCTTTACTCCGGCTTCTTTTAGTGCCTTCCAGGCTCCAATCTGATAAGCACCCTTAGCGCCGCCGCCTTCCAGTACAAGTCCATACTCCTTATCCAAATCCAGTTTCAGTTCCATAAGACCTCCTCAAACCTTCCTTTGACTGAAAAACGCAGCAAGAAGCATTGCGCCCCCTGCTGCGGTAATTTAAAAATCCAATTATTCCATATCCTTAGGAATCTCTGTAATGGAAGAAACAAGTCCTGCCAATCCCTGAATCTCAGACGGGATAATGATTTTCGTTGCCTTTCCGTCAGCAGCTGCCTTAAATGCCTCAAGGCTCTTTATCACCAGTACAGAACGGTCAGCTCCTGCCTCTTTAATCATGCGGATACCATCAGCGGTAGCCTGCTGAACCTTTAAGATCGCTTCTGCCTCACCTTCTGCTTCACGGACTCTCTTTTCTCTTTCCGCTTCCGCTTTAAGAATTGCTGCCTGCTTTTCAGCCTCAGCATAGAGAATTGAAGATTCCTTATTACCCTCTGCAACTAAGACAGTGGATTTCTTTTCACCTTCTGCCCTTAAGATAGCTTCACGACGCTCACGCTCTGCCTTCATCTGCTTTTCCATGGCATCCTGAATGGCAGCCGGAGGCATAATGTTCTTAAGCTCTACTCGGTTTACTTTAATCCCCCATGGGTCAGTAGCAATATCAAGTGTTTCTCTCATCTTTGCATTGATGGTCTCTCTGGAAGTCAGAGTCTGGTCAAGCTCCAGATCACCAATGATATTACGAAGGGTGGTAGCTGTCAGATTTTCAATGGCCATAATAGGATTTTCCACTCCATAAGCATAAAGCTTAGGATCTGTAATCTGGAAAAATACTACCGTATCAATTCTCATGGTAACGTTATCCTTTGTAATTACAGGCTGTGGCGGGAAATCAGCTACCTGTTCCTTTAAATTCACACGCTTTGCCACACGGTCAATGATTGGCAGCTTAATGTGCACACCTACTGTCCATGTCTCTAAAAATGCTCCCAAACGTTCTACAACTAAAGCCTGAGCCTGTGGCACGATACGCACACATGAGGCCAGTAATACCAGAATAATAATCAGTACAATAATTACTAATGCAAAACCTAACATACTTATGTTTCCTCCTCTTCCTTACTTACAATCAACTTAACACCTCGGATATCCTTTACTTCCACCATTGTTCCCACAGGATAAATACTATCATCCTTAAGCGCCCTTGCAGTCCATTCCTGACCGTTAAGTAAAACAGCCCCTTTTGCCTCGATGTTATTGATTTCGGCAGTGACTCTTGCATGCTTACCGATAAGGCTGTCAATATTCGTCTTTACGGTGTTTTTGTTTACATACCGCAGTGCAAATGGTCTGGTGAAAAACAAAAGAACAAAGGACACGATTACAAATGCTGCCAGCTGAACCTGTACATTCACACCGAATAAGGCCAGCAAAAATGCAATCAATGCTCCCCCTGCAAACCAGATGGTGGTAAGAGCCATGGTAACTGCTTCTATTCCTAAAAGCACCACGAAGGCAATCAACCAATAGATCGCTTCCATATTATCATTCCCCTTCCCTGCCGGTTACGGCAAATCTGTCTGTGTCACTATCATACTATATGTTTCAATATTTCTCAATATTTACGCCAATAAAAGCCTTACATTTTTCTGACGCTTATTGTCTTCGCTGTCTTGCGGCCTCGAACATAAGTACAGATGCAGCGACTGCTGCATTTAAGGATTCCACACGCCCCATCATAGGAATCCTTACCAGAGCATCTGCCATAGCGGTTATTTTCTCCGTAAGGCCGTTGCCTTCATTTCCAATTAAAAAGCCTGTATCAACAGTATAATCCTCTTTTTCATAATTATTCCTGCCTTCCAGATGAGCTGCATAAAGTCTTACTCCCTGGGCTTTTAAATTCTTTAACGTACCGGGAAGGTCGCTGGTATAGAGAAATGGCACCCGGCAGACAGAACCCATAGTAGAACGGATAACCTTGGGATTATAGATATCCGCCGTGGTATCATCCATAATAATACCGGTAATTCCTGCGCCTTCTCCTGCCCTTATTATGGTGCCTAAGTTTCCTGGGTCCTGAATATTTTCAAGTATCATAAGGAATGCAGGAGAAGTGACGGTTTGAAGATCCCCAACTTCATAGGAATACTGACGGACAAGAGCCAAAATGCCTTGAGGCGTCTGTGTATCAGACATAACAGAAAAAACATCGTCTGCTACCGTTTCAAAGGGAAGTCCTTCTACCAGCTTCCGATGGGACTCATCCTTTATAAAACTCTCAGATACATAAACACTGTCAATTCTGTCTCTTGGAATCTCCCGAAACATTCGTAAACCTTCCGCTACAAAAAGACCTGAAAGCTTTCTTGCCTTCGCTTTTTTTGCCAGATTCATTACCTGTTTTACTTTTGCATTGGCACTGCTGGTAATCATAACATACCTCTTTCTATAAATGATCCAATTCTTCCAGCCACAGACGACTTACCGCATCGCTTGGCATTCTTAAATCTCCTCTTGGTGATACCGCTACCGATCCAACCTTTGGACCGTCCGGCATACAGGAGCGCTTAAACTGCTGGCTGAAGAATCTTTTGTAAAAGACCTTGAGCCATTTTAAAATAATCTCATCTTCATATTGACCCCGAAATGCGTAAACAGCCATCCGGTAGATTTTTTCCGGATGGTAGCCAAATCTTAGAATCTGGTACAGGAAGAAATCGTGAAGCTCGTAAGGCCCTACAAGGTCCTCGGTTTTCTGAGCGATTTCTCCGTCCTTTGGCGGCAGAAGCTCTGGACTGACCGGGGTATCAAGGACATCCAGCAGTACCTCTTTTAAGGTCTCTTCCTCGCAGGTATCTGCATAATACCGCACCAGATGGCGCACCAATGTCTTTGGCACCGACGCATTGACTCCGTACATGGACATATGATCACCGTTATAGGTGGCCCAGCCCAGGGCCAGCTCAGACATATCTCCCGTTCCGACCACCAGACCATTGAACCGGTTAGCCAAGTCCATAAGGATCTGAGTTCTCTCCCTGGCCTGGGAGTTTTCGTACGTCACATCATGAACGTCAGGATCGTGTCCAATATCCCTGAAATGAATGGTAACCGCTTCTTTTATATTGACCTCTGTCAGCTCAGCCCCCAGTTCTTTGGTCAGCTGGCAGGCATTCTGATACGTCCTGTCCGTAGTTCCAAAGCAGGGCATGGTCACCGAATGAATCTGATTTCTTGGTATCTCCAGCATATCAAAGGCTCTTGCTGTGATAAGGAGCGCAAGGGTAGAATCCAGACCTCCGGAAATACCGATGACCGCACTTCGGCATCCAGTATGAGAAAGTCTCTTTTTTAACCCCATTGCCTGAATGGCAATGATTTCTTCACAGCGTCTGCTTCTCTCCGCTTCATTATCCGGGACAAAGGGCCTTGGGTCGATATGGCGTTTTAAGTGAAGCTCTTCTTTTTTCATGGGGAAGGGAATTACGGTGTAATTGCTTCTGTCCGCAGGAGGAAAGGTTGTCATCCGCCGTCTCTCATGATTGATGCGCTCCAGATCCATGTCTCCATATACGGTCTCGTTGCCAAACCGCTTGGATTCAGCCAGGAGCGTTCCATTTTCCGCAATGAGATTCTGGCCGCCAAACACGAGATCCTGGGTGGATTCTCCTTCTCCTGCATTGGAATAGATGTAACCGCACACCAGGCAGGCAGAATGGCCTGTGATCAGGCTTCTTCTATATATATCCTTCCCCGTTGTTTCATCGCTGGCAGAACAGTTTACAATGACCGTAGCTCCTGCCAGTGCGTGACGAATGGAAGGGGGGTTTGGAACCCAGGCATCCTCACAGACCTCAGCCGCTATCATAAGACCTGGAATGTCCTCACAGGCAAAGATTAAGTTCGTTCCCATCGGGATATCCTGCCCTTCCCATTTGGTGAAAACAGGAATTTCATTGCCTGATTCAAAATAGCGAAGCTCATAGAATTCAGAATAGTTAGGGAGATTCTTCTTTGGAACAATTCCAAGAATCCTACCGTCCTGCACCGCTACTGCTGTGTTATAAAGCTTTCCAAGGTTCTCCCATGGCATGCCGAGAAAAACAAGGATATCATGGCCCTTGGTTGCCTTTAAAATCTCTTTCAGTTCCTTTTTTGCTTTGTGGAGCAGAGCATCCTGTCCGAAAAGATCTCCGCAGGTATAGGAAGTAAGACAAAGTTCAGGGAACACGATAATTTTTACATGGTTTCTTATTGCTTCTTTAATCAGCTCACAGATTTTTTCCCGGTTAAATTCCGGATCTGCCACTTTTACGTCAGGGGTCGCTGCCGCAACCCGGATATATCCATGTTTCATCCTTATTTATCTCCTATCTTTTTATCAATGTCTGTAGGTATCCATTTTGCCTTTAAGGCGTAAATAATATCCATAATCGTCGTTGTTATCCATGTGATAGGATAACACCACATCACTGCTTCAAAACTGGGGAAAAACGGAACCAATAGATTAATGTATATCATACGAAGAATACACATGTTTCCAACGCCGATCAGCATGGAGACTATGGTTCGCCCACTGCCTCTGATACTGCCCATTAATATCTGATGAATAGCAAGGGTCCAGTAAAACGGAAGAAGAATCAGCATAGTGGCATTTCCATAAGCGATGACATCTTTATCCGGTGAAAATATCGAAAGAATGCGCTCGGCATCCAGAAACAATACAACGGAAATAAGTAGCGTGTATATCATGCTTATGATGATTCCCTGTAATATTCCCTGTTTCACCCGTTTCCATTTACCCGCACCGATGTTCTGACCGGTAAAGGTCGTAGCGGCCAGACAGAAGCTTTGAAGGGGCAGCATGGCGAAACCATCGATTTTCGAATAAGCACCAAATCCAGCCATGGCAGCAGCTCCGTAGCTGTTTACATTGGCCTGGACCACAACGTTTGACAGGGAAATAATTGACTGCTGAATACCGCTTGGGATTCCAAGCTTTAAGATTCTGTTCATCATCTTCTTATCGATTCGTATCTTCGATAGGATAAGCCGATGGCTTTCCTTTGTTCTCATCAGTGCCATCACAACCAGCACAGAAGAGACTGCCTGAGCAATTACCGTCGCAAATCCAGCGCCTGCTGTTCCCATCTGAAAGAGAACCACAAACACAAGATCCAGTACAATATTCACCACAGAGGAAACGCAAAGATAATAAAGAGGCCGTTTGGAATCGCCCACTGCCCTAAGGATTCCTGCCCCCATATTATACACCAGATTAAAAATGGAGCCCAGAAAGAAAATTCTCAAAAAGGAGATAGCGCCAGGCAATACCTCAGCTGGTGTCCCCATCCAGATCAAGAGAACCGGGGACAAAACGACGCCAAGTATTGTCAAAAGGACGCCTCCTAACAGGCTTAAAGCAATGGATGTATGGACGGCATCATAAAGCTTTTCCTCATCCTTTGCTCCATAATACTGGGATATGATAACTCCCGCTCCGGTACCGATTCCCATTGACATACCAATGATTAAATTAATCAGGGAATTACTGGAACCTACGGCTGCCAGGGCTTCACTTCCCACGAAATTACCTACAACGATGGAATCCGCGGTGTTGTAAAGCTGCTGAAATAAGTTTCCGATGAGAAGCGGCATGGAAAAAGCAAGCAGCTGTTTCCAAATAACACCTTCTGTCATAATTACATGATCTGCTCTTTGTTTTTTACTCACATGATCCTCCTGCTCTTCTCCAGTCCTCCCAATGTGTATTAGTATACATCCATTTTACCAAATTGGGAAGCCGGAGAATTTAAGGTTTACTTTTTCTGGTATTTCGTGTAAAATACACTAATATCCTACTAAACAGATAAGAATAATTAGGAAGGAGATTTTTAGCAATGACATTTTCTACCAAGGGGCGTTATGCGCTTCGTATGATGCTTGAATTTGCACTTCATCCCAACGAATGTACAAAGATTAATCAGGTGGCTCAGCGTCAGGAAATTTCGGACAAGTACTTAGAACAGATTGTAACCATCCTAAGCCGGGCCGGTCTCGTGAAAAGCCGCAGAGGTGCCAAGGGAGGGTATTTTCTTACTAAGGATCCTTCGGAATATACCGTTGGCATGATTCTACGGCTTGCTGAGGGCAGTTTAGTCCCAGTCGCCTGTATGGAGGATGAGGTAAACCACTGCCATCGTGCAGATATCTGTGCAAGCCTTATGGTATGGAAGAAGCTGGACGACGCAATCTCCGGTGTCATCGACAATATTACCCTTGCTGACCTGGTGGAAGAACAAAGAAGATTGGACCGTGAATATCATCATTATGAGATATAGTATCCGTAATACCCATACTTTAGCATGGAAATGCGCCTTGAGCGGCCTTTAAAGCCAGTCAAGACGCATTTTTTTATATACTCTTCTAAGGCCGTTCTTTATAACTGCCCTGCCCGCTCTGCATACTTTCTAATATCAGAAGCATTGGTAATCTTATGAATCAGACCTTCCTTTACCACTACCAGCGTAGGCGCCTGCATGATCCCAAGGGCTTGCGCCAGTTCTGCATTTTCCTCTGCATCCACAGTTTCATATTCTACATGTTCCAGGAATTCCTTTGCCGTACGGCAGTTTGGACATGTCTTTGTGGTAAACAGATATGCTCCCGTTGGAATCTCTGTTTTCTTAGTAAGTACCTTCTGTGCTTTTTCCTCAGAGGATACCTTATTCTTTGAAAGACCCAGCGGATTGTAGGTGATCCGGTTTTTATATTCCTGGGTTTTTCCCTCATTCCAGTTCTGCACCGGACGGTAATAACCAGTAATCCGGCTGTATACTTCTGCCGGTTTTTCACAGTGGGGACAGATCTTATGCTCTCCTGATAAGTACCCGTGCTCCGCACAAATGGAATAGGTCGGGGACATGGTATAATAAGGCAGCTTATAATGCTCCGCTATGGTTTTTACCAGCTTGGCAGCCGCCTGCCAGTCCGGGAGCTTCTCTCCTAAAAACGCATGGAATACCGTTCCGGAGGTATAAAGCGTCTGAAGCTCATCCTGGATATCCAGAGCATCAAAGATATCTGCCGTAAACTCCACAGGAAGGTGGGAGCTGTTGGTATAGTAAGGAGTATCTCCTTCCTTCCCGGCAGTCTTAATTCCCGGATAGCGCTCTTTATCATGCTTGGCAAGACGGTAAGCCGTGGATTCTGCCGGAGTTGCTTCCAGGTTATAAAGGTCGCCGTATTGTTCCTGATAATCAGAGAGCCTTTCTCTCATATGGTTTAATACGTCTTTTGTAAACTTCTGAGTTCTTGCCTTTGATAAATCTTCTTTCAGCCACCTGGCATTTAACCCTACTTCGTTCATTCCGATTAAGCCTATGGTGGAGAAATGATTTTCAAAGGTGCCAAGATACCGTTTGGTATAGGGATAGAGGCCCTGGTTTAAAAGCTTCGTAATGACCTCACGCTTTACCTTTAAGGATCTGGCGGAAATATCCATCATGTGATCCAGACGACTCATAAAGTCGGCTTCATCCTTAGCCAGATAAGCGATTCTTGGCATATTAATGGTCACGACGCCTACAGAACCGGTACTTTCCCCAGAGCCGAAGAAGCCTCCAGTCTTTCTTCTAAGTTCCCGCAGATCAAGGCGTAAGCGGCAGCACATGCTTCTTACATCGCTTGGCTCCATGTCGCTGTTTATATAGTTAGAAAAATAAGGAGTTCCATACTTGGATGTCATTTCAAAAAGAAGTCGGTTGTTTTCTGTATCGGACCAGTCAAAATCCTTTGTAATGGAATAGGTGGGAATGGGATACTGGAAGCCTCTTCCATTGGCATCCCCTTCGATCATGGTCTCGATAAACGCTTTATTGACCATATCCATTTCCTGTTTGCAGTCTTTGTACTTAAAATCCATCTCTTTTCCACCTACGATGGCATTAAGTTCTGCCATATCAGATGGTACCGTCCAGTCCAGAGTGATATTGGAAAAGGGTGCCTGTGTTCCCCAGCGGCTTGGAGTGTTTACGCCGAAAATAAAGCTCTCAATGCATTTTTTCACTTCCCCATATGGTAAGTTATCTGCCTTTACAAAAGGTGCCAGATACGTATCAAAGGAGGAAAATGCCTGTGCGCCAGCCCATTCATTCTGCATGATTCCGAGGAAATTAACCATCTGATTGCATAGCACAGATAAATGCTTTGCCGGTGAAGAGGTAATCTTACCTGGAATACCGCCAAGGCCTTCCATCAAAAGCTGCTTTAAGGACCAGCCTGCACAATAACCGGTCAGCATGGATAAATCATGAATATGTACATCTGCATTTCTATGAGAATCTGCAATTTCCTGATCGTATATTTCTGACAGCCAGTAATTTGCCGTAACAGCACCGGAATTACTTAAGATCAGACCTCCTACGGAATATGTAACCGTAGAGTTTTCCTTGACTCTCCAGTCCTCCACCTTCACATAGCTGTTTACCACATCTTTGTAATCCAGAATCGTATTCTTCATATTCCGGACTTTTTCTCTCTGCTTTCTGTAAAGGATATAAGCCTTTGCCACATCTGTATATCCGGCCTGCTCTAACACGTGCTCCACACTGTCCTGAATTTCCTCCACAGATACCTGGCTTTCTGACATCTTGGTCTGGAAATCTGCTGTTACCCGGAGAGACAACAACTGTAAAATCTCATCGTTATACTCTTTTTGTGTCGCCTTAAACGCTTTCTTAATGGCTTCTGTGATCTTAACTAGGCTGAATTCAGCTATTTCCCCATCTCTTTTAACCACCTGGATCATTAAAACCTAACTCCTTTCCTATAAGAACCCCTTTTTGACTTCAAAATTAAAACACAAAAGTATTATAACAGAGCGAAATAAAAAACACAATATGTAGATTGGTTTTTTAACACCACTTCTACATATTGTGTTTTCTTTCGTCGTTAATTACATCGGCTCTGCCTTATAAACTGGCAAACAACTCCGATGGTACATAAGCACTTACATAGATACCGTCGTCCCGGTATTCTTCTGCTAACAGCTGTCCATACTTACGGATCAGCTGGATCTTACCTGCTTCGTTGTAGGAATAGACTTTTTCTAGATGTATTTTCTGATTTCGTAAAATCGTTTCCACAAGGCTTAAAAGCTCATCAAGCCCCTCTCCTGTCCTGGCCGAAATCTTCACCTGATGATCAGAGGTAACGTCCCGAAGAGTGGTTTGAGGGTCTGCTGCATCCATTTTGTTAAAAACAGTTACCATCACCTTATCGCTGACCTTCAGCTCCCTGAGGGTCTCATACACTACATACATCTGCATATCCATGTTAGGATTTGAGGCATCTACCACGTGAAGGATGATATCACTGTATTTTGCCTCCTCCAGCGTACTTTTAAAGGCTTCAATCAGATGATGAGGCAGTTTTCTAATAAATCCTACGGTATCCGTAAGAAGTATCTGCTGTCCGCCAGGAAGGTTTAGGTTTCTGGTGGTAGGATCCAGTGTCGCAAACAGCTTGTCCTCAGCCAGAATTCCTGCATCAGTAAGCCGGTTAAGCAACGTGGATTTACCCGCATTGGTATAACCTACGATGGCAGCCACGGTTACGTGATTTTTGTCCCTCTGCTGCCTTGCGACTTCCCGGTGGCGTTTTACATCCTCAAGCTCCGCTTTCAAGATACTGATTCGGTCGTGTATCAAACGGCGGTCCATCTCCAGCTTCTTCTCACCAGGTCCCCTGGTTCCGATTCCGCCTCCCAGACGGGATAAAGAGCTTCTGAGCCCCACCAGACGGGCAGCCCTGTATTTTAACTGGGCAAGCTCTACCTGAATCTTTCCCTCTCTGGTACTGGCCCTGGCAGCAAAGATATCGAGGATTACCATGGTTCGGTCCATCACCTTCATATCCAGTGCCTGTTCCAGATTTCGAAGCTGTGCAGGAGAGAGCTCATCATCACAAACCACACCTGTAGCATCAAGCTCCCACGCCCGTTCCTTCACCTCCTGGATCTTGCCCTTTCCAAGATAGGTTCCTGGATGGATCCGTTCCCGGTTCTGTATCATCTTATCCACAGTCACTGCTCCCGCTGTTTTCACAAGCTCTTCCAGCTCATCAACGGAAGCAATGGTATCATCCCCATCCCCTGTACTGACAGCGATGAGTATGACCTTTTCTTCTATTTCTTTTAAATCAATTAGTTCTCCCATAGATTCAACCAACCTATCTCGTCTTTAAAAACGTGATCTCCCGCTCCGCGGCCTCATCTGGACCGTGAACGGAGACATACTTCTGCATCAATGTCAGGGCCTCTTTAAAATCTCCCTTATACTCCCTGGCAACTGCCTGATTAAATAAGAGCTCAGGCACCTCACCGCTGTCTTCGGAGGAAAGACCCCGGTCAAAATAACTTAAGGCGGAATCATAGTCTTTCTTTGCCATACTTAAAAGCCCCAGCTGATTGTAGAGTCTGGCACCCTTTTGCCCTGCTGTTAAAGCCTCCTGATACAGAGCCATGGCATCCTCTATCGCTCCGTTCTTTTCCATAAGAGCTCCTACGGATAGAAGGGCATTTAGTTTTCCCGGGGATTTAAAATCCTTTTCCGTTTCCCCGCTCTTTTTGTAATCCTCCAAGGCTCCGGTTAAATCTCCTGCTTCCGCTCTTGATATGGAACGCAGATTTAAATATTCCGGTTTTTTACCGTCAGCTTTTATGAGCTTATCATACGTTTCTCCGGCTTCTTTATAATTACCTGCTAAAAACTCTGCTTCCGCCCGATATTTTAATATATCGATATCCACCTTCTGGACCAGACCTTTTGAGGAATGAATGGCCTTATCAAAGGACGCGATTGCCTCCTCGTAATTACCTTCCTGTAAGGCAGTGATCCCTGCATCCCGGTACGTATATCTGCTGTCTTTGCCTCCACAGCCCTGGGATAAGGTAATCACCAGACCAATAAGAACAGCAAAAGCTGCATATCCAGTCTTTTTTCTCATGCTATTATCTCCAACTTTATAAAAGCTATGAATGCTATTGTTTTCCCGTACTTCCGTGACCGCCCCGATCCTCATTGGTCAGCATGTCCACCGCCATAAATTCAAAGGCAGGCTGATGCTCCATGATGCGGAACTGGCATATTCTGTCATTGATATGAATGACAGTGTCTCTTAAGGCATAAGCCGGAAAGAACCACTGGTCATTATCTCCGCAATAGGTCTCGTCAATGATTCCCATGCTGTTTGTCTGAATAATGCCGTAATTTTTAAAGGTACTGCTTCTTGGAACTACGTGTGCCTCATAGCCAGCCGGAAGCTCCATGGCAATACCAAGAGGAATCAGCTTAAACTCACCAGCCTTCATCTCCACTTCCTTAGCCGCTCTTAAGTCGATCCAGTCTGACTTCCCTCCGATGTAGGAAAGGCGCTCGATCTCCTCTGTAAAATACTTTATTTTAATGGTTCCTGTCACCTTATTTCCTCCTGTAAATCCTCTTTTTTCTTATCGTCATCTGTCATTAGATCTCCGCTGCCAGAAAGCTCTTCTTCTACTTCCATACGGATCTCAGCCGCTACTACAGGATCTGCAACCGGCAGATTCTGAGTGGATCCAATCCCGAATCTTCTTAAAAATTCCTCTGTTGTGGCAAACAGTGCCGGCCGGCCTGGGGCATCAAGCCGCCCTACCTCGTAGACCAGATTATATTCTACCAGCTTATTGACCGCATGATCTGATTTTACACCTCTGATTTTTTCAATTTCAAGCTTTGTAACCGGCTGTTTATAGGCAATTATGGAGAGAGTCTCCAAAACCACATCGGATAATACCTGTTTTTTAGGTGTAGCTGCCACACGGATGAGATGTTCGTAATATTCGGAACGGGTACACATCTGATAGCTGTTTTCAAGCTCTATGATCTGCATGCCCCGTTTCCCTGTATCATAACGTTTTTTCAGGCGGAGAACTGCTTCTCTTGCCGCGTTTTCATCCTGTCCGATGGCTGCCGCAAGACGGCTTAATTCCACAGAATTGCCCATGGTAAAAAGAACTGCTTCAATCACTGCTTCCCATGCTTTTTCCTCTTTTGTGATTTTTTTTAGCCCTTCCTCAAAAAGAGTTTCTTTATCCATCTGCTTCCTCTCCCCTGATTCCTTGTTCATCTTCCATTAAATCCGTTAAATCAAGCTCTCCTTCTTCCCCTTCCTCTTCCAGGGTCTCAATGAGCATATCATCAAACAAATACTCCTGGGTCAAACGGATCTTTCCGATCTTCATCAGCTCCAGGAGCGCTAAAAACGTTACAACAACCTCCACTTTATCCGTCTGCCTCTCCAGCATCTTGCGAAAGGAAAACTTACGGTGCTGTCTGGCATAGCTCATAACGGATAAGATCTTGTCCTCCAGACTGACGGATTCCTTTCTGATGTTGCCGAAGCTGCTTCTGATAGGATCGATCCGGTCAGACTTTCGTTTTGTTACCTGTCTGAAGATCTCCTGGAGCTTTGCCAGGGTAAGTCCGTCAAGGAGTTTATCCAAATCCACCGGTGGCTCATACTTTGCCACCTCTGGCGGAAGGGTGCTGTCTTTATAAAACAGGCGGTCAGCCCCTACCTCCCGGTCCTTTAATTCCAAAGACATGTATTTGTAATATTTGTATTCTAAAAGACGCGCCACCAGTTCTGCTCTGGGATCTTCCTCTTCCCCGTCTTCGTTCACTTCTTTTGGAAGAAGCATGCGTGCCTTAATATCAATCAGTGTTGCTGCCATAACAAGGAACTCGCTGACAATGTTTAAATCCTCTGTTTCCATGTTACTGACATACTCCAAGTACTGTTCCGTAATGGTCGCAATGGGAATATCATAAATATTCACTTTATTCTTTTCAATCAAATGAAGCAGCAGGTCTAGCGGCCCCTCAAAAATATCCAGTTTATAAGAGATTCCCATACATTCCTCCAACGCACATCTAATGCACCACGGACTAGTATAACAAATCCTGCTTCATCTGTAAATATATGCCAGACCCAAAATCATGTTTTCCGTTTTAAATCCACTACTACCAGTTGGGGTTTGTTGTTGAACCTGATATTAATGGAGTGAGTCCCAAGGCCTCTGCTGACTATCATATACCTGCCGTCCTGTTCAAAGGTCCCGGCGCAATAGGGGTTGAAAAACTGAAATTGTGGAGTCATGACTCCTCCTAATACAGGAAGTCTTATGGTTCCTCCATGAAAATGTCCTGAAAGGGTCAAATCAGCTCCCCAGCTCCTGCATCCACGAAAATAAAGGGGGGAATGACACAGAAGAATCTGAAACGGTTCTCTCTCTGCCTTTCCCACCTTTTTTTCGATGCGTTCCCTGGTCAATTCTTCCCGATGAAACTTTTTGTAATAAGGGTATTCCAAATCAATACCAGTCACAGCCAGGTCCTGGCCAAAAAGCTCTGTTGTGTTTTCAAGAACCTTTACACCCAGGTTCTTTAAGCCGTCTCTGTACTCCTCGTACTGCTTTCCATAGACCTCCGGCTGCCAGCACATCCTGTTTTCGTGATTGCCGTTTCCGCAGATCACCGGATAGCGGTCCGCCAGCTTCTCAAAAAGACTTAGAGGAACCATGGTGTCCGCACTTCCCTTGCTGACGAGCATATCACCACCCACAAGAATCAGTTCCGGACTGATCCGGTCAATCGTTTCAAGCAGCTTCTGGTTATTCTCACCAAACTCATGATTGTGTAAATCAGAAAGAAATAAAATCCGATGATCCTTTCTGACTTTATCGCTTTTAAGAACAATATGTTCTTCGGAAAGCTGTTCCTTTTCATATTCTGAACGCAATAAAAAGCCTGCGATGGCAGCGAGACAAAAAACTCCGGCAGCAAATAACATATGGTTTTCCTCAACTTCCGTTTTATTTTCCTGCTGTCTTTTCATCATACAATGAACTGCCTGCATCGTCAAGGCTTAAGAAAACCAGTCTCCTGCCAGATACTCAATGACCAGATTCGGCAGTATTACCATTAAGCCAATTCCTACGCTCATAACAATCGTACTAAAAAAATACTCTTTATATCCCTGAGTTCCTGGCTGAGGGGGAACCGTAAACGCAAGGCGGTAGATGGAACAACAAATAACCAAAAAACAAATCAGATAAAAAATTGCATTAAACACATTTCTTTTCATTGGTATATTCCTCCTTGCTTATAATATACGCCAATTATGGATAATATGCAATACCAGATACTCACGGTTTAATTATGGTTAGAGGTGACATATATGATTGTTTATGACAGGCTGTGGGAGACCATGAAAAAGAAAAACGTCAGCCAGTATCATCTGATTAAGTATTATAAGGTTAGTGCCGGACAAATCGGTAGGCTTAAGAAAAATAATTTTGTATCCACCCACACCATTGATATGCTCTGCAAAATATTAGATTGCAGCGTAGAGGAAATTATGGAATACCGGGCAGATATTATGGAAGTCTCCACCGAAACAGACCAGGAAACATAAAATCCAGGACTGACCGCTTTAACGTATGACCCAAGACGAAAAAAGAGCCTGAATGGCTCTTTTTTTACATATAAAGAAGGATTACTTTACCCATACACCTGACCCGTTCACCTTATAACCATCTGGTGTTGTAGTATTCTTTAGCATAATCCCATCTCCGCCTAAATAATACCACAGGCTGCTGCTCTCTACCCAGTAATTGCGAGCCATGGCGCCGCTTGGTTTTAAGTAATACCAGGTGCCGCTTGATAATTCCCGCCAGCCGGTTGCCATGGTTCCATCTGGATTAAAATAATAATCTGCTCCATCGATATTCAGCCATTGACTGGCTGCTCTATTCCCATCCTGTTTTTTATAAAACCAATGGCTGCCACTTTTCTCCCAGCCCCCGGAAGAATTCTGTGTCAGAGTGTTCCCACTGCCTTTTACAGCAAACCCGTAGTCTAACAGGGCCTTTGTATCTGCGTAGTGAGTGGACTTACTTTTCATTACAACGGCAATAAGACGGACTCCGTTCTTCTCCGCGCAAGTGACTAAGGTATTGCCTGCTGCTGAGGTATAGCCTGTCTTTCCTCCGATGACACCGGGGTAATACCTTGCGTCTCCGGAATTGATCATCTTATGTCCCATGGTTATGGTTCTGGCTCCTGCTTTTTTCGTTGCAGGTATCTGGTAACTTACTGTGGAGGTCACCTTTCTCACTTTATCATTCTGAAAAACAGCTCTTGCAATGAGAGCCATATCCCGGGGCGTCGTATAATGGCTGGAACTTGTCAGGCCATTGGGATTGACGAAATTGGTATTGGTACACCCAAGCTCTTTGGCCTTTGCATTCATAAGAGCAGCAAAGCCGCTGACACTGCCTGAAACATGCTCTGCCAGTCCATTGGCCACTTCATTGGCGGATTTCAGCATAAGACCGTAAAGACTCTGTTCCACAGTAAGGCGGTCGCCTTCCACCAGTCCTAAGGTAACGGCTCCTGATTCCAGATTCGTTGTGGCTGTCTTTGAATATACAACGGTATCCGATAAATTTGTCCGCTCTGCTACGAGAAGGGCTGTCATTAACTTCGTTATGCTGGCAGGATAATATCTGGTTTCAGCATTCTTTCCAAATAGAATGGTACCAGTCTGGGCATCTAGCAGGACCGCACCCTCTGAGGCGATCTGAGGCTGAGCTATATTAGATGCATTTGTGGTATTTGCTGTGTTGCCTGTGCTTTGTGAAGCGGCTGGCTCTGTTGCTTGTGTGCTGCTCCCTGGTAGTCCTGCCCCTGGCCCGGTTGAGTTTTCCGTATTCTGGCCGGTAGAACCCGGAAAGGGCTGGACCACAGGAACATCACCATAGGTAGGTATTGATGCAAGTATACTGAAAACGATTGCCAGACTGCATCGTCTGAGTGATTTTTTTGTCATTTCCTCTTCTCCTGTAAATATGTACCTGCTCGTCTATTTTCTTCCAACAGTATATCACATAATCCAAATTTTTCCGCTTAAATTTTTCTTACAAACTTATGGCAAAAAGCGCATCACCCGGATGGATAATGCGCTTTTTTTAAAAGTTCTGTTCCCTATATTCTTTTTCCAGCTCTTCCAGCCGGTCCATGGCAACATTTAAAATTTCCGCATGATCGAACGCCAGTTTCTCCTGATCCAGCATATCAATCGCTGGTAAAAGCTCGATCTCCGTCTCCTTCTTCCACATCAGTCCCTGACGGTGATAGGTCTCGGTGATACGGTATGTCATATAAATATGATCTTCGTCGTTTTCAACTGTGAGTGAATAGGTTGATCCGTTCTCCAAATCAGAAAGCTTCTTTTTCCTTACCTTAAACCAACCTGCTTTTTCTGCATCATCAGATGCCATAGGATTTAACTGATCTTTTGGTACGGCAGCCAGGTAAGATACGGATATCACTCTTGTCCTGGGGTCCCGTTTCACAGCGCCCCAGGTATAGAGCTGCTCTAAGCATATCCCTTCTACCCCTGTCTCTTCATAAAGCTCTCTGGCAGCCGCTTCTTCCAGCGACTCATCAAGACCTGCAAAACCTCCTGGTATTGCCCAATGTCCGATGTAAGGATGATTTTTCCGCCGGATTAAAAGGATTTCCGCTTCCGCATCTTCCTCTTCTAAATCCACCGCAAAAATCAGCACATCAACCGTCACGGATGGACGTTCATAATCCCCCGGACGATACTGCAAAAGAAACTCCTTTTCCGTCAATCCCTCTTCATTCTTTCGTTCCATTCTGTCCTTCTTCCTACCAGAATCTTAGAATACCGTTTACAAAGTACAATGATGATTGCACTCTGCCACAGCTAGAATACTGGATTTCCTATGGTTATCAAACAGGCAGCCTAGGGCACTGCCTGAAGTCTTTCACCGCTATGTTCTCCTGATTTCCATCCTCTGCTAATTAAAGTCTGCTTATATACTATACACAAAGATTGACGCTGTATCAACTATTTTATAAAAAGATTATTTTTACAACTGGTAAATTTTAACGGGAAAATAAAACTTCATGGAATAAAATATTAACATTTTTGAAATACTATTGTACTGTGAAAACGAGTATGATATAATCCACCAAAGTTGATCAATAAAATCCTGACCACAAGAACGGAGAATGGTGACTTATAATGAAAAGTCTATTGAAGAAATACAGCCACGCCTGGTTGCTGGGCTACGCTTTTATTTATCTTCCATGGTTTATGTACCTGGAAAAAACGGTAACAAGCAACTACCATATCATGTATATTGCACTTGATGATCTGATTCCATTTAACGAATATTTCATCATACCTTATCTTTTATGGTTTTTTTATGTGGCTGGTGCCATAGGATTCTTTTTCCTTACCGACGTAAAAAGCTATTACAAGCTTTGTACCATGCTTTTTACGGGAATGACAATCAGCCTTATGATCTGCACTGTATTTCCTAATGGAACGGATTTCAGGCCTGTCATAGACCCTTCAAAAAATATTTTTGCTAAGACGGTTTCTTATCTTTATGCCGCAGATACTTGTACCAACGTCTTCCCAAGCATTCATGTGTACAATTCCATTTGTGTGCATCTGGCTGTTATCAGAAGCGAACGATTGAGGAAACATCATTTGGTCAAGACTGCTTCCTTTGTACTGATGGTTTCTATCTGTCTTGCCACTGTATTTTTAAAACAGCATTCCGCATTTGATGGCTTTGGTGCCATGGCTATGGCATATATCATGTATTACTTCGTTTACGCAGGAAGCTATGAGCCCAGCAGAAAAAAGGTTTCCGAAAAAGCAATTGGGTAACATACAGGGTACCGCCAAATCACATTTCATTGCGTGATTTGGTAGTACCCTTTTTTATAGCCAACTAAATTATTCGTGCTTTGATCAAAAGTTGTCTTTCTCAGTAGATTAGAATCTTTCCAGCCACTTCAGGATCACTTCAACGCCCTTATGGTATTTTTGTCCAACCAAAAGCCCTGTATGGGTGGCCGGTTTCATTCCAGCATAATCTCCATGAAAATAATCTGCTTCCACTTTTAACCGATGTTCTTCTTCCTCATTATTGGCCGTTCTTATAACCAGGGCCGGACAGGTAATACGGGTGTTATCGATTGGTATCCCATCACTTGCTCCAAAGGTTATGGAACATGCCGAGAAAGCCTTGCCCGCTTCCATGGTCAGATATTTTCGCTGAAATTCTATATCCTCCAACGATTCATCCGCGCTGCAGGTTTCCTTTCGTTCCGGGGCTGGGACAATATCCACAGGGGCACTCCTCTTAAGATGTTCATAGGGGGCTTTTTCATATACCTGTCTGCATGTACTGGAGTCAATTAAAATCATGCCTTTTAAATTCTCAGATTCAGCAATCTTCTGAGTCAGTATCCCACCCATACTAAACCCAATCATAACTGGTGGTTCTTCACATCTTAAAAGAGCTTCCTTTATATCTTCCAGATAATTTTCAAAAGTGACCTTAGATAAATCCACGCATCTGCTTTTATAATGACCTCTTAGGTTCATGGTATAACAATCAAAACCAGCTTTAACAAAATGGGGAATATATTTGCTCCACATCCAGCTTCCCGTATACGCTCCATGAAGAAATAGCAAGGGAGGCTTCGTTTTACTATAAGTCCCTTTTAAGACTCCTTGGTATATTTCCAGGAACAGGTCATTTTCGCCAATATACATTTCCATATGCTCCGGCAATAATTTCGTATAATCGTTCATCGTATTTTCCTTTCCCTATGCGAACTGATATGATTTTAGTTTGACATCAAACTATATGAGTAAAAAATTACAGATTTGTATATACCCTGTTTAAAAGAGAAAATAATAGTTCTTTTTCTTCCTCTGTAATTCCGACATAAAAAGCCTCTAAGAGCTCCCTGGATATCTGGTGAAAGATAGGCATAAGTTCTTGCCCTTCTCTGGTAAGGGTGACGTATATGACCCTGGTATCCTCTGTGTCCCTTTCCTTTGACACGTACCCAAGCTTAACCAGCTTATCTACCAGTGAAGTAACTGTGGACTTATCTTTCCTGATTACGGAAGCTATTTCTGCCATAGTCATTCGGTTCTTTTGATCCAGAGCATATAGAATATCTCCATGGGAAGTTACAATTGCTTCTATTCCATGGAACTCCATCTCAGCAATCAGACGCTTGTTTACCTTATCTCTTATTTTGGAAATTAATGAAATGATGTCATTTGGATTCATGGTTTCATTATAGTTTGATATCAAACCAATGTCAAGTGCCATTCATTGAAAGAATAATACTGCAGATTGATAAAGCAAAAAAAGAGTAAACCACTCCCCGCTGGATAAACACAGGATAAGGAATCCGTATTTATATAGGTTGTGATTTACTCCTGTTATTAATTAAACCCAAAGAACTTTTGGGTCATTTTATAAATTGCAATTGGGAATTTCATACCGCTTTTTCCAGGGAGGTTGAGTCCCTGTCCCATGAATCCCCATCGAAGGCGGAGAAACAGTTTTAAATTCAGTTTTCTTAAATGCTGCCACAGCTCTCTTTTCTTTTCTAAGTTTTCCTCTGTTCCTGATTTGATTGCCAGAATGGAGGAAACGGTCATCATGATTTCCAGATACCGAATCATATAGCGGCGAAGCTTTCGCTGCTTGATTTTCATGATATCATAGTAACCAAGCATCAGCTTTGTCACACGTATCTGCTGGTCAATCCGCCCGATCATCACCTGTTCGTTTACAGACTGATCTTCTCTTCCGATAAAATACCGGTAAAAATTAACGTCAAGGTAATACATAGTCTTAACGTGAGGTAAGGGCTGATATACAAAAATATTGTCTACATAGAAGGTATGCTTTGGAAGCTCCAGTCCGCATTGCTTTAAAAGGTCTGTCCGGTAAATCACCGAATGCATCAGAATGTACTGGCCAAGGATAAATACTTTAACATCATCCCAGTCAAATAATTCATTCTTAGGAAGAGCTGATCTGTAGTTCATCACCTTTTTCCGTTTTGCCCCTTCTTTTTCATATACAAAATTGCTGATCAGCATATCCAGGGTCTTTTCGCCGTATACAAAATCTCTTAAGGTATTTAATATTTCCATATAGGCAGAATAGTCTACCCAGTCATCGCTGTCTACTACTTTAAAATAAATACCGGTTGCATTTCTAAGTCCGGCATTGACGGCCTCTCCATGGCCTCCATTCTCCTGATGAATCGCTTTGCAGATAGTTGGATATCTGCTTTCATATTCATCAGCGATGGCTCCTGTATTATCTTTAGTTGAGCCATCATCTACAATAAGAATCTCAACTTCTTCTCCGCCGGGCAACAGTGATTCAATGCAGTGCCTCATGTAAGATTCAGAATTATAGCAAGGAATTGCTACAGATAAGAGTTTCACACCAAATCCTCCTTTAATTGATTTTTTCTATAAATCCGCATTGCACTAAATATCGATACGAGGAAAGACAAAATGGCTGTAACTGCCATCGCTGTTCCATTCTCCCTTCCCACCAGCAAAGTCCCCATCGCTGTATTGGTTATAAGCAGGGACAGTAAATTGGCTGATATATGAAGAAGGATAGGTGCCAGCAGGGTATGCGACACCTCATAAAGCCAGGCAAGTGCGATTCCAATAATAAAAGCGTACACTCCCTGAGGGAGATTTCCATGATAAATCCCAAATAATGCCGCAGATATCAGGGCAGATTTAAGAAAAGAGAGTCTGTCCCTCAAAGCGGCAAAGCAAAGCCCTCTGAAAATAAATTCTTCGGCAATGGGTATTAAAATTCCGGCAGCTCCAATCTGCATTAGAACCGGCGGTGTATAAATTGCTTTCTTCGCCTCTTCATAGGCCGGGGATAAGTAATCCAGCCTTGTTATCGCCACGATTTCATTGCCAAACACGCATAAAGCTGCTCCAAACAGCAGAATATACCATAGAGAGCCATAAAGCTTTTTGCTTATGGTTGGTTTGCTGCGCTCCCTTTGATCCCTTCGGTATAAGAGATAGAGAAAGGGCGTACAAAGGATAGAGGACAAAGCAGCTGAAGTTAATGCGCTTAACTTAAAATTCAGAAACAATAAGCTGGAAACTCCGGTATAAAAAAACATTGGAACTATGAGATGGAGTATCAATGGTATCATGAATAGGAGTCCTTTCGCTTTTAAGTTTCTTTCTAAACATTATACCACCTGATCTTAAGATATCCATAATTATTTTTATAATTCTTTCGAAAAATTACCATACCTTTTTCTTCATACTCTTCCATTCCTTAAAACCTGTTGCTTTTTTTACCGCCGGATAATATAATATCCTTATCTTTTTTAATAAAATTACGATGGAACTGAGAGGAAACTGATATGGCAAAAAAACGTATTGTTATGGCGTTGGGACATAATGCTTTGGGAACAAATCTGCCTGAGCAAAAAGAAGCGGTTGGCAAAACTGCCAAGGTGATCGCTGATTTTATTGAAGCCGGCTGGCAGGTAGCAGTCACTCACAGCAACGCTCCCCAGGTTGGCATGATCCACACCGCCATGAATGAGTTTGGCAAGCTGCATGATGGTTATACTTCCGCCCCCATGTCCGTATGTTCTGCCATGAGTCAGGGCTACATTGGTTATGACCTTCAAAACGGAATACGCGCGGAGCTGTTAAAAAGAGGAATTTACAAGTCAGTGGCAACGATTTTGACCCAGATGATGGTAAATCCGTATGATGAAGCATTTTACACCCCTATGAAACCAATCGGTCGTTTTATGTCGGCAGAGGATGCAAAATTAGAGGAAGAAAAGGGAAATTATGTAGAGGAAGTTCCTGGCAAGGGCTTTCGAAGAGTTGTGGCTTCTCCAAAGCCTGTTTCCATTGTTGAGATTGATATCATTAAAGCCATCATGGATGCAGATCAGATCGTGATCGCATGCGGTGGCGGCGGTATCCCGGTCATGGAGCAGGGCTATGTATTAAAGGGAGCCAGCGCTGTCATTGAAAAGGACCGTGCAGCCGGTCTTCTTGCTAAGGAAATTGATGCCGATGTGCTTATGATCCTTACAAGTGTGGATCATGTGGATTTAAATTTCGGAAAAGCAAATGAGACTCCAATCAGTCAGATGAATTTAAAAGAGGCTTCTGATTACATTCAGGACGGTCAGTTTGAATCCTCTTCCATGCTTCCAAAGATTGAAGCTTCTGTTGATTTCATTGGACACGGAAGAAATAGAAAAGCGATTATTACTTCTTTGGAGATGGCTAAGGCAAGCCTTGAAGATAAGGGCGGCACCATTATCGCAGAATAATCTTTATATTATTGAATTCATAATTTATGGCAGGGGATATGATTTTACATCTCCTGCCTTTTTCTTATCCTTTCATTTCTATATAAAGGGAACGTGATTCCCATTTCTACGGAAATAATCACATTTCACGTTTTTTCTTTCCCCTTATTTTCAAAAACAGTATCCCCTATATAGGTTCTTTGGTCTCTCCATGAAATTATGTCGAATAGGAACGCATCTCACTTCATATATTGAAACAAATATACTGACGGAGTTTATCGATATGAAGTTTCCAAAAAATCTAAAGATAACGGAAAAGATCCGGTCGATTCCTGTTTCTCCGGAAACGGGCATATGGTCTCTTAAGATTTTTCTCCTGTTTCTCTGTGCTTTTATGGCTGGTCGCATGGGCGCTATGTTTACCTCACATCAAAAGGCGGTTACAGCGGCCGCTGACGGGAACTGGGGTCTTAGCTTCCAACAGGAAGGCCAACCTCCCGTAGCCAATGCCACCATGGATTATTTAAAACAATTTGATTCCTATTACGCCCAGAAAACACCGGATAAAGTCTTATATCTTACCTTTGATGCCGGTTACGAAAACGGCAACACTCCTGCCATACTGGATGCGTTAAAGAAACACAATGCCCCAGCAACCTTTTTTGTGGTAGGAAACTACATAGAAACCGCACCTGACCTTGTAAAGCGTATGATTGCAGAAGGCCACACAGTAGGAAACCACACCTTCCATCATCCGGATATGTCTAAGATGTCTTCTAAGGATTCCTTTGAAAAAGAGCTAAAGGATTTAGAGACCTTATACGAAAAAACCACAGGACAGCCCATGAAGAAATATTACCGTCCACCTCAGGGGAAATACAGCGAGGCTAACTTACAGATGGCAAAGGATATGGGGTATAAGACCTTTTTCTGGAGTCTTGCCTATGTTGACTGGTATCAGGATAAACAGCCCTCAAAGGAGGAAGCCTTTAAAAAGCTTCTTGGAAGAATTCATCCCGGTGCCATTATCCTGCTTCACAGCACCTCCAGTACCAACGCACAGGTTCTTGACGAGCTGCTGACCAAGTATGAAGAAATGGGTTATAAGTTTAAATCTCTGGATCAGCTGGTGGCTGAGCAGAAATAAAAAGAACAATATATAAAACTGGCCGTCCCAAAAAGCGGAACGACCGATTGCATGCTAAAAGCCGCTGAACTCTTTCTTCAGCGGCTTTTAAAGGTTTATTTTACAAATGGACTACAGTCCTGATGCACGCAATAGCGCATCATCTATATTACCGGCAAAATTCTCTCTTCCTACCAAATCTGCAAAACCAGCCTTCTCCATAATGGACATTGGCTGCTGGTTTACATGGGAAAGAACCAGAACCACATTTTTCTTTTTTAAATTCTCATAAAGCTTATGAAGGCTTTTTAATGCCGTAGAATCCATGGCCGGAACGCTTCGCATTCTTAAAATCAGCACTCGCTTTCCGTCCTCCAGCACTACCTTTGATATCTTATCAGCTGCTCCAAAGAACATGGGGCCATTGATTTCAAATACGGATACGTGTCTTGGTACAGGCTTTAAATCCACATGATCACCGTCAGCAATTTCCTTCTCATCCTCCAGATACCGCCAGCCGCTAACCTCTGCCACATCAGCCATACGTTTCATGAACAGCAGGGAGGCGATCACCAGTCCCACACCAATGGCAGTTACAAGATCAAATGCCACAGTCAGAATAAAGGTAACCAAGAGTACTGACCAGTCACTTTTAGGAGCTGTCTTAAGTATAGAAAGAAATTCTCTCCATTCACTCATATTATAAGCCACCATAAAAAGTATGGCTGCAATGGCTGGCATGGGAATAAGAGCTGCAAAAGGCATAAGGAAAACGAGAACCAGCAAAAGAAGTCCTGCATGTACCATACCTGACACCGGAGTCCGGCCTCCATTCTTAATGTTGGCGGCAGTCCGTGCAATGGCTCCGGTCGCCGGAATTCCTCCAAATAATGCAGAACAGGTATTACCGACTCCCTGAGCAACAAGTTCCATATTGGAATTATGTCTGCCTCCTGTCATTCCATCAGCCACCACACAGGAGAGGAGGGACTCTACGGCTGCTAACACCGCAATGGTCAGGGCATCAGGCAGAACCTTTCGCATCAATTCAAAGGAAAAAACAGGTGCATGAAATGCCGGAAGGCTTGGTGATATGGTATAAAGGTCTCCAATGGTATTGACCGGAAGCTCAAAGACCTTTACAAAAAAAGCGGTCACTACTACTGCAATGAGAGAAGCCGGAACCTTTTTCACAAATTTGGGCCAGACCACAAGAATTCCCAGGGCTAAGACTCCAACAAGAAATGTCATGGGATTAAAGGTGTCAAAGCACAAAACCACCTGTTTTAGCTTTCCCATGGTCTCCACCGGTGCCTCCATAAAGGTCAGTCCAAGAAAATCTTTGATCTGACCAATTAATATGGTGACTGCGATACCAGTGGTAAATCCAGTGGTTATGGTAAAAGGTATAAAGCGGATGAGGCTTCCTAAGCGGAGCACTCCCATAAGAACCAGAATGATACCTGCCATCACAGTAGCGAGAGCAAGGCCATCCATACCGTTTTTTATCACAATGCCTGCAACAATCGAAGCAAATGCTGCTGTAGGACCTGCGATCTGTACCTTGCTGCCTCCTAAAAAGGAAATGACAAAACCAGCCACAATCGCCGTATAAAGTCCCTGTTCCGGAGTCACTCCAGAGGCAAGGGCAAGGGCTATGGAAAGAGGAAGTGCAATAATAGCAACAATAATTCCCGATATAAAGTCCTTAATAAACTGCTCTTTTGTGTAATGCTTCACTGATAAAAAAAACTGGGGTACCATATCTTTCATGCTTCCTTATCCTTTGTATATTTTATATTTTAACAAACATTTTAAAATATAGTTCTCTTAAAGGAAGAATGCAAGCAATTTTTGAATGTTTCTCAAATAGTACAAGAATATTGAAAAAAACGGCTATGTAAGGGATACTGGAAAGGAAATTTCATCGTTGCAATCAAAATATTGGAACCATTCCTCATAGTCCAGCCTTCCTGATTTCAGTTCCTCTGCCATTAAGAGCAGGTTGACGGAATTGACTGCCGCTCCGCAGATTCCTGACCGCATGGAAATAAGTTCAATCCGGTCCTTAAAGCCTCCGGTGAAGGAACCTGAGATAAATGCAAACCGGAAATGAGTCACAGACTCGTCAAAGACCTTCCACCACTGGTTTGGATTTAAACGGGCATCCCGCTCCTTGTTTTCCTCAATATACCGATAGATCTCATCCGCCTGCTTGATCGGAAGAGAGTAACCTTTTCCATATGCTTTGTTATCAATGATAAGCCCATTGGCTCCGTGGTACACACACACATCAGGCTTTCTGGTATCCCCAAGTCTTGCGCCCATGAAACCAAGTTCGGCTGTAAAAAGTTCCGCTGTCTTCATCTCATAATCACGGTCTGAGCTTCCGTCAAAACCAAGATCCACCAAAATTAAGTATCTGTGGTCTACATGAGTCAAATGAGTTCTTAGATAATCTTTAAAGACAGAGACTTCTGATTTAACAGGTAACATAAATTCTCCGTCTTCCGGAAGCTCTAAGCCCACAATTTCATCCATGATCCGGTAGGTATCTCCTGACTTTTTTACCTGAAGGCCGATGTTTTCAAAGCTTCTGATATCATCAAGAATGGTCTCAATTTCTTCTTTCAGCCCTTTGCTCTCTAAATATTCCTTAACCTGTACAGGGGAACGATAGCTGCCTTCCAAGTATTTTATAATATAGGTTCTTCTGTTTCTTAAGTAGTCCCGGTCAGCCACTTTCGTCGCCAGCATGTCCCACATGACCCGCTTGGGAATCCTGGCAAACCTGGATACGCCCGTGATGTGCTTTATTACCGTTCTTCCTTTTAGAGTAAGCTTATAAGACTGAGGTATCATTGCAGATGAGCTCTTACTGCCGGTACCTGTGATCACTTCCTTCGCTGCCTTACTGATCCAGCCCACCTGTATGAGCCAGCTGCAAATGGTGCGGACGTATTTATCACTGGTCCCTTCTGTATCCTGTAAAAGCTTTGTCTTCTCCTCTTTTGTTTCTGCTTCCAAAAGTCCCTCTAATATCATGTACTGAGGGATGGAAGTGAAACCAGCTTCCCCGATAAAGCCAAGTCTTGCACCTATTTCAAATTTCGTCAGATGCTCTTCTTCCCCTAATAAGGACATAACCCTGCAAACAGGAGGATAGGATAAAAATGCTGTTTTAAGGACCTCTGCCTCTTCTTCACTTCCTTCCAAAGCCAATGCATACTGGTGACCCAGTTCTGTAATGGAACAAGCATCCTGTGTTCTGCTGTAGGAAAGGAATCCCACACTGACTGCCCATCTTAAAAAGGAATCTGCCGGCCAGTCACTTTGATATTCCTTACGCTGCCCTGGAAGTACGGCCTGTATGATACCGGAACAGGGTGCATTGCTTCTTGTAAACCCGCTGGGGGTTCCCTTTCCCTTCAGATGGGTATATGGGATACAGATTATCTCCTCAGAAAGCTCACGGATAAAATCATCCCTTCCATCCTTTTCGGAGATAAGCCTTGGAATTTTATCCGTACAAAGAAGCCGGTTAATTCTGGATCCCGGCACAAATACGGATACCACATTCTTTAAATTTCCCAGGGTATAAGCCTCCTGTACCCAGCCAAATGTTCTGTCTGCCACTGTTATTTCCTCTTCGTTTTTTCTTAAAGTATAGCATAGCCCAATATGATGCGCAAAGCGTTTTGGTTTGTTTCAGGGAGTGATTCTGTGATATAATGCAGATTGCCCAAAGAAAACAGCAGGAAAGGAACAAAAGAACATGGGAAAGTTACAGCTTATGATATTGTTTTTTCTTATTACATCCCTTTTTCTCCACGTGAAAAATTATAAAAAGGATAAAAGCTATATAAAAAGTTTGTTTGCCGGAAAAGAAGGAAGTGAAAAAAGAATCCGATATCTTGATTACATACGGTTACTTGCTACGCTCCTTGTGATACTGGTTCATTGTGTGGATGCTTTAACCTCAGAGATGGAAAGGGAGGGAATCGGCTATCTGGCTATACAGGCGGTTATTTCACTTCTCCTTGTATGCAATACCCTGTTTATTATGAACAGCGGGGCTTTGATTTTAAACAGAACAGAGGGGTCCTTATTGCAATTTTATTACAAGCGTTTTACCCAGGTGGCTATTCCTTTTGTCTGCTACTACTTCATCTACATTCTGTTATCTACCCGGTATACTAACTCCGGATTATTAAGAGGCCTTATGATAGCTGGGAAGGATATGGCTGCTGGCCCCATAGACTGGGCGCCTCACCTTTGGGTCATATATGTGATCTTATCCCTGTATCTGCTGGCACCGTTTTTTTCTATTCTGTTAAAGAACCTGCCAGATGCCATGCTTCATGGGCTTGCTGCAATCATTCTTCTCATGGGCTGTGTGTCCCTTTATCTGCCAATCTTTGGCCTGCCCATTGACTTATCTCTAATGATAAGCCCCTGGCTGGGGGTGTTTTTACTGGGATATTATTTTGCACACCCGGCCTCCTGGCAAAAAAGACAGCGATTCTATGTGCTTGGAGCGGTCTCACTGGCAGGCACTGTTCTGGTGACTTTCATTCGCTCGGACTACACCGCCATCTTACAGGCAGATGGGGCACCCATGATGACACTATTAGGCGGCTCCATCTTTCTGCTGCTCCGTTCCCTGGAAAACAAACTTCCGTCTCCAGGGCGGATTATGAAATTCTTGATTCGATACAGCTATTCCATATTGATGGTACACTGGGCAGTGCTTTATGTTGTTCGGGATCTCATTGGCATTACGGATAATATTCCACTTGCCTTTTTCCTGGTCCTCTCCCTATCTGCTGTATCTGCCTTTGTTTATGACCAGACCGTTGTCTTTCTCGTTCAAAGACTTTTTAAAAGGAATTAATCTACATCTTCCTCTAAGGCTTGTGTCTGGGCTGCAATGGGTCTCACTGTGATTCCATTGATTTCCACATGCTCGCTGATCCCGATTACGATACAGGGACGGCCATCGATCATGCGGTTTTCCACCAGATGAGTCTTATCTGGTGCCACCTTAATGCTCACATCCGTTGTCTTAATCTCAAAGCTTTTGGTGTTTACTACGTTGGAAGCAATAAAACCAGGATTCTTTTTTTCTTCGTCGGCTTCAAACCTCTGGTCGAATTCCAAAAGCTTTTCCTCGCTGGCTCCATTGTTCTCCAAAAGCCGTTTCATCTGATACTTGTCCAGAGTAAAGGGAACTGGTTCGTCCTTTGTCTCCTCTAACATCTCATTCAGACTTTCATGAATGTTCTTTACTGTCTCAAAATCGCAATTTTCTCCCAGAGTTTCCTCTACGATTGCCTGAAATGTCTCCTTCTGGCTCTTGGCTGACATTGGTATGAAGCAGCCTAAAAGCTCGTCAATGAGCCGTTCCGGCATCTGCTCCGGGTTTTTGGAATAATAGAGCAGTCCATGAATGTCTGTATTCCGGTCTGTAAATGCCGGGAAGATAAAGCCTGTATCCGGTGCCTCCACAATCCAGTCCCTGCTTCTGTTCTCAATTACATTGGTTTCTGAATTATAGCAAAGACCTGCTTTTGAAAGCTTTACCGGACATACGGCGCACTGTATGAACTCATAGACAAAGTCAGAGGCATCATACATCTCCAGTCCATCAGAGGATTTTGCCGGAATATCATAAGCACAGTGAATTAAGATTATGTAGTAATTTTCGCCGTAATCATAGCTGGCGATGAGCTTATCGTAAAATTCCTCAATCAGCGCGTCATCCTTTAACTGGCTGTCCCTTAGCTTTAATAGAAAGTTCTGGGTTCCTCCCTCCTCTTCTGCTGACAGAGGAAACTCCATGTTTACCAGATTCTTTCCTATGGAACCGGATAGACCGCTTCTAAAAATAGTAAAATACTTAAAAGCCTCCTCCTCTGGAAGGGATAGGAACGCTTCTTTAAGCTCAGTCCTTTTATTTTTTTCTGCATCCACATAGCAGCCGCAGATTCTGCTGATGGCACAATTGGCTGGGGTATAAAGCTTTTTTATTTCATTGGTCTCTTTTTTATTCATGTCCTTGTTTCTCCTATCTGTGGCCTTAAGCCATTTGCCTTAACCCCATGGGCCAGGCCCCTTAAAAAAAGCTCACGGACCATATGGCCTGTGAGCTTTTCACTCTTTTTGTTTATGCTTCTGCCTTCCATAAGCCATGGAGATTACAGTATTCGTAGGCCGCAATTACTTCATCGCCTTCTGTAAGCATGAACTTAGCAACTGGTTTTTCTCCTGGACTTAACAGTTTTCTCTGATTTCCCTGTTTTGTCTCCAGGACAATCCAGCCGATAAAGTGTTCCGGAAGCATGGGGTGTTCTACAGATCCTACCGTAACGGTTACGTGTTCCCCGTTGACCTCAATGACAGGGACATGTTTCTCAGTAGCTGCATCTGTGGTGTTGGCAACCAGCTCCTTCATCTCATCGTTACAGCAGGTAATGGTACCGCCCTTTTCTTCAATGACTGCAACAATATTTCCGCAATGATTACACTTTAAAAACTTCATGTGAATAACCTCCCTTATGTATGTTTTCTAAAAGAAATTACAAAGAAAAGTATACCACATTTATGTTTATTTTACAAGATATTCCACCGGGAAAAACATTGCACTTAAAGCTTTTTTCATTTCTGTTTATACATACTGAGTCTTATTTTCACAGGCTTCAAACTTAAGAATTTCATTGCCGCATCGAAGCGTTCCAGTGCCTTTATCATAGGACGGATTCTTTGTGATACAGTCACTTAGAAACGCTTCCAGACTGCCATATTTCTCTTGACTTTCGCAAATACAAATATAGGCCGTATCCCTGCTGTCTGCTCTGTATTCACAGTCCGTAAGCTCATCCTGGTATGGCTTTAATTCATGGCTGCACCAGATGCCAACATACCCGGTTCCGGCTTCTCCTGCCAGCCAGCCTTCCTTCATCATCTGCCTAATGAACCGGCTCTTAGGCCAGTATAGATGAGTAAAAGGAATAGGGTGACTTTCTGGTATGCGGTAAATAGAACACAGAACATTCTTCACCTGACGGATGGCAGGCATGATTCCATTGCCAAACCAATATCCCGGCCTTACAGAGCTTGCCTCGCAGCTTCCACCAGGATGATTTACGAATATGACAGCGGCGGGATTGAGGGCAGCATACCACATATGCTGCTGGTAGCCAAAGACTCCAGGCTGAAACTCCGTGGTTCCATGGAAGCATTCATTTAAGGATTTTACATATGCAAAGCTTCCTGCATCTACGCCATCCCTTCCATAAATATTTTCCCATTTTCTTTTCATTCCTTCCCTTGGGGACTGGACGGAAGTCATCATGTAATGGTCATTTTTCTCGATGCATATGCTGGCATTGCTTTCATCATAGGTAAGAGAAAGAGGTTCCTTCATGAGAGCCTTAAGCTCTTCTTTGATCTTGTATTTGCTTGTGGCAAGAAATATAATCCATTCGCTGAACCAGTCAGGCGCCTCGGGGTCAATTAAATTCACCAGGCTTTGGATATCCTGGGCATAGGGGTAAAGTGCTTCTCTGTATACACGTCCCATGGGTGCAATGGAAACCCCTTGAAAGGTCTGGAGAGACAGGTCATGAAGGAGACGGTCTGTTGTTTTTACTGCCAGCCCTGAGAGCTCTTCATCCCCAAAATCCACTACATTTAAAAGTGCAGCAAAGGTAATGGGCGTATATCCGCCGCTGTGGAATTCATCAAACCCTTCAGAAAGAGTTTCCTTTAGCCAGTCATGGATTCTGGTTCTTGCCTTTTCCTTCATTTCCCTTCCTGTCTTACCGGAGCGGGAAAACACATCCTCCGGATAACATTCTCCTGCAATATAAGCGCTGACAAAGAACATGAGGGAATGATTTTCACTCCAGAAGCACATCCCGTCATTGCCTGTTTCATCCATCCAATAGCGGTAATTTAACATCACCTCTTTGCAGCGGGCAGACAGAGCCTCATCCATTGGGTAAAGCTTCATGAAACGAACCATGGCACAGGAGAGAAAATCTGAACAGTCTCTTCTGCTTTCCATCTGATCTAAGGATTTATAAATCTCCTTTTCATCAATTTCATGAATTGCCCCTGTATAGCGGCGGGCAAGGACCGGATACATGGAAAAGTTATCCCCATCTCCTCTTGGAATCTGTAAAACGGAAGCGATTCTCTCATAAACTCTCTCTTTATTTCTCTCCGGGTCCGTTTCATTGCTCCACACTGGTCCCAAAAGCTCCTGGCGCTCAAAGCGCCTTGACAGAGTCTGTCCGCAGATACTTACTTTCACAGTGAAATAGAGGTTATGGGCGTCCAGAATCTCTTCCTCCTGCCCCGAGATATTCTTTTTCACATATCTGCTGCCATAGAGGGAAAAGTCCACCGGCCTTTTATCATAAACAATGATGGTGTTCTCTGGTGCCTTTTTAGGAAACTTTAAGACTCCTTTGGTTACACGGATTCCTGACAGCCATTGGCCGGCAGCGACCGCTTCCTCTGCTGTGTCCATGCCAGGAAGCTTTACTTTAATTTGTCTGCGCTCTTCTCCCGGAATCTGAATGGCAAACAAGGTTCTGGTATCCCTGACCCCAAGATTTTGGAGCCTTACAAACACCAGGTTATCCCCCTTCTTTAAATGAAACTTTAAAACCGCTCTGTTGATCGGCTTATAAACCGGGGTCTCAATTCCTCCGCTGTGCTCTCCATTTACCCATACGTCAACTGCTCCATAGCTCCACAGCCATGCCTCTGACTCAAGCTCCTCTTCCACATGGAGTATGACGGCTCCGTGAAGCTCGATCTTTTTAAGCAGGGGGTAAAATAATGATTTATCTACAAACCAGTTTCCGTAGGTGTAATAATATTCCCAGGGCATGGAAAGGGAGCTTTGTACTCCTAATCGGATTTCTCCTTCCGGCATGATGGGACTGTGATCCACAGCCTCTTTGCGCATAATCTTTTCACAGGCTAGCTGATCCTTTCCGGTAACCGGGCTGGAATAAGGAGTTTCCTTTCTTCCACTTACAAGATAATTGGTGATATAGCCGTATTCATTTAATGTTAATTCCATCTATAAAGTCCCTCTCTTCCTTCCATTTATTATCCTTTGACAGCTCCCGCCGTGATTCCTCCCATAAACTGTCTGCTTGCAAAGATATAAACCAGCACGATTGGTACAATGGCTATGGAGGAGCCTGCAAACAGGATGTTCCACGCTGCCGCACCGTCTCCTGCATTTTGAAGAGCCACGACACCCACAGTCAGAGGACGAAGCTTTTCGTTGGTCATGGTGAAAATAAGAGGCAGGATATACTCATTCCAGCCGCCGCGGAAGGACAAAAGTGCCACACTTGCAAGAGCCGGTTTTAAAACAGGCAGTATGACTCTGGTGTATATCCCAAAGAAACTGCAGCCATCCATTTTAGCTGCCTCATCAAGCTCTTTTGGCACGCTGTTCATAAAGCCGTGAACGAGAAATACATAGGTGGCCTGACCGCTTCCTGCTGAAATCAGAATTATGGAAATCAGAGATTTGTTCATATGAAGCTTCACCGCCAGCTCAAACAGGGGACGGAGAGCCGCACTGCCTACATTGATAAACATAAACATGACCATGGCATTGTAAATCAGGCTTTTTAACCGGAATTGTTTTCTGGAAAATACATACCCGGCCATGCTGCTGACAATTAGAGAAACTGCCATAACTCCAAAGCTGATGAAAAGGCTGTTGACCGTGTATCTGGAGAAATTGGCCATCTCCCAGGCCTGAGTGTAGTTATCCAGGATGAATTTTTCAGGAAGAAGCCTAAGACCTCCGCTTACCAGCTCACTGTTTAATTTAAAGGAGCCAAAGCCTATGTAGACCACCGGATAAACAGTCAGCGCTGCTAACAGGAGAAGGAGAAGAAAAATGACTCCATTGACTGCCTTTGTTTTTTTCGATTCTACGGAATGACCCGTTCGTTCTTTTGCCATTGTTTCTCTCCCTTCTAGGATATATCATCCATTTTTTTACTGAACCTTAGATATAGTATCGTCACAATACCCACGATCAGAGCGGATATAATGCTGAGTACAGAGCCATATCCAATCTGAAGCTGGGCTGCCGCGCGGGAGGTACCAAATACCATTTGAAAAATATAGGAAAACATAACGTGGGTACGGTTATTTGGCCCTCCGGCAGTCAGTACCAGGATGGATTCATAATCCTTAAAGGCGGTTGTTATGGCAAGCATAATGACCACCTTAAGTACGGGACCAAGCATGGGAAGGGTGATTTTAAAGAAGGTCTGAACTCCGGTAGCTCCATCGATTTGGGCGCTTTCATACACATCAGAAGGAATGCCTGTAAGCCCGGAAATAAGAAGTATCATATAATTTCCAAAGGCTCCCCAAACGGCAACAATGACGACTGCTATCATGGCAGTTTTGCTGCTTCCCAGCCAGTCGATGGGCGCCTGTATGAGTCCTGCTCCCTGAAGAAAGCTGTTAAGCACTCCATTGTAGGTTGCAAAGATAAAATACCAGATCAGGCTGTATACCGCTGAGCTTATAACGGTGGGAAGAAAATAGATTCCCTGAAAAAGCTGGCTGCCAAACCGCTTTCTCTGTAAGAGTACTGCTGTCACCAGGGAAAGGGGGAGGACAAACAGCAGCTTTAAAAATGCATATTCAAAGGTGTGAAGAACACTTTTCCAGTAAATAGCATCTGTGGTCATTCGTTTAAAATTTGCAAGTCCCACGAAGTAAGCCTTGAATCCGTTGTAATCATAAAAAACATAGCGGATCAGCCATGCAAACGGATAGATTGACATTACCACAATAAAAAATATGGTTGGAAAAAGCATGAGCCACATGGGGATGTCTCCATTGTTCCATTTCCTTCTGATCTGCTGTCCCATGGATTTTTTTTCATTCATTCTTATCACTCCTTACTTTTTGCCCTGACCGGAATAGAAAGGCTGCTGCAGGACAGCAAATCTGTTTGCAGCAGCCAATATGCCAGCCTTATTGTTCCAGATACTCTACGGTACCTGCATTTGGATGAAGGGGATCATAATCTTTAATGACGAGACGTTTTGTTTTTCCCATCTTAACCTCTTTATCCAGCGCGTCATTGTATGTTTTATTCAGCATTTCAATGGTCTCATCAATGGAGCCGCCTTCTGGAAGACATGCGTTCCATAATGCATCACGGTAATTCTCTCCCTCTGGGGTTACAGAAGGAGGTACCGGAAGCACGGCTTCATAATCTGCACCTGCAAAGTCTGCCATTCTGCCAATCTTTGTCTTGTCAATCTTACTTTCCATGTATCTGGAGATAGGAAGTGCATAGCCGCCTTCAAAATATCCCTTTAACACTTTTTCAGAACCAAAGTACTCAATGACTTCCCATGCTTCTTTTGTATGAGTGGTAGAGCCGCTCATCATGTAGCCTGTGTTAGGACTGCATGCTTCGCTTCCTTTGATTTCACCGTCAAGCGTTGGCAGCGGAGCTACTCCCCATTCAATCTTAGCCGGGAACTGCTCGGTTAGGACCGTGGCCTCCTGGGATGCGTTGGCATGGATGCCTGCGTGGCCCTCTGAAAACTGCACCCGGACCGGATCGATCTTCATGGAAGCAGAACCAGGAAATACGCTGTTGTCTGCAAACAGCTGACGGACCATTTCCAGATATGGTTTATAGCCTGTAAAATCAAACTTTCCCTCTTTGTAGTTATAGGGGGTAATACCGCTCATCTCAGCTGAATGCTCCAGCCAGCGCTCAAAAGGACCACTTGCGCCCGGGAAAATGATTCCGTAATAATCTCCTTTTCCAGCTTCTGTGATTGCCTTGGCTACCGCTGGAATGTCACTGATTTTCTTCGGTACTTCAAGGCCCAGTTTATCAAAGATCTCTTTGTTGTATACGATTCTGGAACCACTTCTCTTTCCGCATGGCGCCCAATATATCTTATCTCCCTGTACGTTATAGCCTTCATACTTGTGTTCATCCACTTCATTGACTTTTTTAAATTCATCTGTCATGTAATCATTTAAAGGCTGTATGATTCCGCTTTCTGCAAAATCCTTAAAGCTCTCTGCCTCTACCTGAGAGAAAATATCCGGCGACTGTCCGGAATTGGCTGCCATGGTAAGAAGATTTACATAGTTCTCGGTCTGAACCACGTAATCAATCTGGATGTGGTCGTTGGTCTTGTTAAATTCATCAACCACCTTATTCATATACTCCAGGTCATGACGGTTGTTGGTCCATACTGTGACCGTTACCTTTTCTCCAGATGCAGCTTCCTTTTTCGTCTCACTGCCGGACTCACTTTTTTGTGATTCCGGGTTTGATGCTTTGCTCTCAGTAGCACCACCAGAGGAACAGCCGGTAAGCGCTGAAACTGCCATCATTCCAGCAAGGCCCAGGGCCGCCAGTTTTTTTCTTTTTCTCATAATTCTCCTCCTTTTCATTCGCCAATTCTTATGCCATCTAAACGATTTGATATCATCATCATAATGTATTTTGCTTTATAAGAACACCACATTTTTTACTATTTATATCACATTTTTTACGATATCAGCAGAAACCATAGGGCTGTATTGCTTTTGATTGTGCACAATGCTATAATCATGTTTACCTTCAACTAAATGCTAAAAGGAGAAGATATGAACCCATTTTCAACCATCACGCTTCTTATTGTTGACGATGAAGCCGAGATACGTTCCGGCCTGCGTTCCATCCTTTCATGGGAAGACTACAGTGTTTCAGTGATCGGCACTGCCGCAAGCGGAGCGGAGGCTCTCGACAAAATCCGCTATTACGAGCCTGATATTGTCATCACTGACATCCAGATGCCTGGAATGAGCGGTCTTGAACTGGTTCGCAGGGCAAAAAAGGAGCAATTTGATTGTTCTTTTGTGATTTTAAGCGGGTATGATGAATTTGAATATGCTAAATCTGCCATTAAATACGGGGTCCGGGAGTACTTATTAAAACCAATCTCCATAAAGGAACTGACAGAAATTATCCTCACTCTGAAAGAGGATATATTAAGTAAGAGAGATATCCACAGTGACAGGCTTTCTACCCTCCATAAGTTAAGAACTGCTCAGATTTCCATCCAAAGAAACAATCTTATCCCTCAGCTTTTAAGAGGGGATTTAACAGCTCCTGAACTTCTGGAAGTCATACAGGATTATTCCCTTCCCATACGGGATAAGGAGTGCTGCATCGTCTACATACAGGCATTTTCTTTCCATTTAAGCAGGGAAGAATCTCAAGAGGCCAGCCTTTGTATTGGAAAGCTGAAACACTCCCTGGAAGAGAGCCTCACTGACACTTCCATACTGATTAATGAGTATCCGCCCAACGGTCTTTTGCTGCTTATAAATCTACCTTTTACCGCACCAGATGGCGGTAGCTTAAAAGAAACCTTAAAAGCCCATATAAGCATGAGAGCAGAAACGAAAGAACACATACAGATTGCCGCTGCAATCGGAACGCCAGTCCCGTCCCTGTTAAGCATCCCCGTCTCTTTTAAGGACGCAAGACAGGCCATCACCTGGCATATCTATCCCCAGGCAGGCTCTGTGCTGGAATCTCAGGAGCTTTCCATGGACCAGCCTCCTATTATCATGCCTGGAAATGAGATTTTAGAAGCCATTTTAAAAGATAATCCAGAAGAAATTAAAGTTCGTTTTAATGAATATTTAAATCAGCTTTTAACAACAAAAGCGCCGCCCCCTACCTACCTTTACAGCATGTGCAATTATCTGATCATTACCTTACAGAGTCAGCTTACTAAATACTTAGACGGCGCTCCAAAAAGCTACACTGGCAATTCCTTTGCAACTCTGCAGAGCTTAAATTCCCTGGAGGAAATCCGGGTTTTTATGTGCCGGATCCTTTGTGGGTTTGCAGAGGAATTATCCGTAAGCCGGGCGGTAAAAAGTGACCCTCTCATTGAAAAGGCCATGGATTATATTAATAAGAATCTTTTAAAAAGCCCGAGAACAGAAGATGTCTGTTCCTACCTTGGATTAAGTAAAAGCTATTTCAGTACTTATTTTAAAAATAAGACCCAGTTAAATTTCAGGGATTATACCCTGGATTTAAAGATCAACTATGCCCAGGAGCAGCTTAAATTCTCTGAGCACACGCCCAGTCAGGTTTCCATGCTTTTAGGCTATGAAGATTACCGGTCCTTCAGCCGGGCGTTTAAGGCCAGAACCGGCCTAAGCCCTACGGATTACCAAAAGCAGTACACCGCCGAAGAAAGGAGCCGCCAATGATCAAACGGTTTGCCAATCTAAAGGTCCGTTACCAGCTGCTGATGGTAATGCTTCTTATTACCTCTGCGGCTCTTTTTCTCATTGGACAGCTTTCCTATTCCTATTTTTACAGGAGAAATACCAATGAGCTGATGCAAAAGGCTGAAAGCTCGGTCCACATGGCAGGAGCTTCCCTCTCCTCTCAGCTTACTTCTCTTTCCACCGCTACCAACCATCTTTTAGTGAGCCCTCCCTTTCCCAGAATGATATGGGATATCAATAACCGGAATTTCACCGGATATGCAAAGTATTTTTCCGGTGCCGTGGCACTTACTGAGCCATTTTTACAAAATCACGACTTGATCAGCAATGTGATAATCTGCGGAGAGGATAACATCGTATTCAGCCCCTCGTCTCTTGGTATCGCCGACTCCTTCTCCCGGCTTTTTCCAGAGGATATCTGGGCGTCAAAAAAGATAACTGTGCTGCCGACCCGTCAGAACTTTACATTCCGTCAGGGTGGAATCATCCCGGTTTGCTATCCGGTTTCCTCCAATATGAACTCCAACAGCCTCATCTATCAGGACAAGCCTGGAAACCGGAAAGCCCGCTTTATCCTGATGATTGATACCGCACAGATACGCTCCTACTTTGAACGGATGTCAAACCGTTATACCTACTGCATGTATCTTGCAGATGAAAACGGCAATCCTCTCGATATCCGTAGCAGTCAATTTCCGGATGCATTTTTACCGGAAGTAAAGGACTGGGTGAAAGCGGAAACATCTGCCTCAAACGGGAGTATTGGTCTTTCAAAAGACCAGCTTCTGATCACAAAGGAAGCCGTTTCCTTTTGTGGCTTAAATGTGGTACATCTGACAAAAAAATCTTCTTTAGTGGGGGATACCAGAGAGCTTCGATCCTTTTTTATACTTGTATGGCTTGCCTGCTTTCTGGCGGCTGCTCTTCTCTCCTTTGCCCTTTCCAATCTTCTCACCAGAAATATCAAGGTCCTAGGAAAAATCATAAGTCGGATCAACGATGGGACGTACCACAATAAAACGGAATTCACCCATACCGATGAAATCAGTCTTTTGGGGGTACAGCTTAACAAAATGTATGATACCATACAGCTTCAGCTGGGACAGATTAAGGAGGAGGAACAAAAAAAGGCCCAGGCAGAGATACAGATGCTATCAGAACAAATCAATCCCCATTTTCTTTACAACACGTTAGAATGCATTCATTTTCAGGTATTAAACGGGCACCAGCAGACAGCCGGGGAAATGTTAGAAAGTCTTGGACGGTATCTGCGCACCACCTTAAACGTTGGAAAGACCTTTGTGACCGTGGAAAAGGAAGTGGAGCACGTAACCCTGTATATGGAAATCATGAACCGCCATTCCTCTTCCGGCATACAATTTCATACGGAAATCCATCCTTCCCTGAAAAACGGAATGATTATGAAGGTCTTGCTGCAGCCTCTTGCAGAAAATTGCATCAAGCATGGCTTTGAAGGTTTTGTACGCGGCCTTGAACCGGTTCCTCCTCAGATTACCATTACCATAACTCCTGCCGGAGATAACCGGATGAGGATCGAGGTATCCGATAACGGAAAAGGCATAGACATAAAAAGGGCTTCCACCCTGATGAGAGCGGAAGCCCCTGAATCAAAAGACCATTTCGGCCTTCACAATATTTACAAAAGACTCCATACCTGTTATGGAGATGATGCCGTACTATCATTTACCAGCATTCCATATCTAAAAAACAGCATTATCATTGAAATACCCGATCATCCGGTCTGAATCTTAAGAGAGGAATTTTCCCTTAGGAAAGCGTCCATTTCTGGCTTTGGGTCTGAAGGTCTACCATATGCCGGTATATTCCGTTGCTTTCATAAAGCTCCCTGGGACTTCCCTGCTCTGCTACCAGTCCATCCTTTAACACGACGATCCGGTCGGCCTTTGCAACGGTTCTCATACGATGGGCAATGATGAGAACCGTCTTATTACGGACAAGGTTGGATATGGCCCCCTGTACCATGGACTCATTCTCCACGTCAAGAGAGGCAGTGGCCTCATCAAGGAGAATAATCGGGGCATCCTTTAGAAGAGCTCTTGCAATGGACAGCCGCTGCCTCTCTCCACCAGAGAGTACGGAACCGTTTTCCCCGATTTTTGTATGGTAACCATTGGGAAGGCGGTTTATAAAGTCACTGCACCTGGCGGCTTCGGCCGCTGCCATGACCTCCTGATCGGTGGCATCTTTTCTTCCGATGCGGATATTTTCCATAATGCTGCTATTAAAGAGCACCACATCCTGAAATACCACAGAAAAATTCTTTAAAAGGCTTTCCGGGTCCACGGTGCTGACATCAGCGCCTCCAATGGTAATTCTTCCCTGATCCAGATCCCAGAATCTGGCTGCCAGTCTGGCTGCCGTACTCTTCCCTCCGCCTGAGGGTCCCACCAAGGCAGTTACCTGGCCCTGAGCCGCCCGAAAGGATACATCTCTAAGAACTGGTTCTCCCTTGTGATAGGAAAATCCCACATGGTCAAAGGTAATATCATAGCCTTCATAATGGGTATCTTCTACCCCAGTCTGTACCTTCTGTTCTTCAATTTCCCTCATTCGTTCCACCCGAAGCATGGTGGAAAATACTGCTGATAAATTATTAAGACAGCCGATAAGTGGTCCGTAAATCCGGGTAGCTGCAATCATAAAGATTAAGAAAGGCATAAAACCAATCTGCTTTTGAGCCAATAAAATGCTGCCGCATAGAACTGTGGTTGCCATTCCAATTTTTAATACCATCTGGGAGGAGGTGACCAGGATTCCATTGATCACTTCCATTTTAATTGTCTGTGATTCTGCTTCTGCAAGCTTTTGACCTAACCGTCCCAGATAATCCTCTCTCTGGTTATTGGCTTTGATATCCTGAATGGTTTCAATGCATTCCTGAATTCCATCGGAAGCCGCAAGAAGCTTCTCTCTTTGCTTTCGTTCCAGCCGGTCAATCAATGGCCTGATTCCTGCGGAGAGCAGGAAGGCTGCCGGTACCACCCATAGCATGGAAAGCCCCATTCTCCAGTCCAGAATCAAAAGACTGACCCCAATCAGAATTGTGGAGGCAAACGCTCCAAGAAGCTCTGGAATAAAATGAGAAAATGCGGTCTCCATCCAGGCACAATCCCCCATAATGGTTGTAGTCAAATCCGACAAATCACGTTTTCCAAAGAAGGAAAGAGGAATCTTTCTAAGCTTTTCTGCAAGCCCGATCCTCATGTTGGCGCTTTCCTCGTAGGAGGCAAGAAAGGTGGCATTGTACTGATTGTATTCAAACAGAAATATGAGGATGAGAAATAAAATGCTAAGCCCTGCATATCCCCAAAGCCCCAGCCCATGACCAGCCGTTCCAAGTACAGGGCTAAGAAGCTGATCCATTAACAGGACAAAGAGTGACATAGGAAGAATAAAACCTATATTGGTAAGAGTACAGGCAATGGCTGCCTTTGTCAGATCTTTTCCTCCCTGTTCGCTAAGAGCAAAGAGTTTCTGTAAATATTTACTCATGGTGTTCACCTACCTTCCAGGAAACCGATGTCTGATAATCTTCCCACATCGTTGCATACAGTCCCCCTTTATGGAGCAATTCCTCATGGGTTCCTGCTTCCTCAATTTCCCCATGATTCATTACCAGAATCTGATCTGCCTTGCAGACCGTTGATAAGCGGTGGGCAATCATAAGAACTGTCTTTCCCTTTACCAGAGTCTCAAATGCCTTTTGAATCTCATATTCATTATCCGGGTCCGCAAAGGCCGTAGCCTCGTCAAGAACTATAATAGGAGCATCCTTTAAAACTGCTCTGGCAAGAGCAATTCTCTGACATTCTCCCCCGGACAGATAAGTACCTTTGCTTCCCACCAGGGTGTTAAGTGCCTGGGGAAACTTCTTTATGATATCCTCGCACCGGGCCGCTTTGACTGCCCGTTCCACCTCCTCGATGGAAGCATCTGGTCTGGCAGCCTGTATGTTTCTTAAGAGAGTATCTTTAAACAAATGGCTGTCCTGGAACACAAAGCTTATATTCTTCATCAGCTCCTCTGTCCCCATTTCTCGTACATCTGCTCCACCCACCAGAATCTTTCCGCTATCCACATCATAAAATCGGGATAAAATCCTTGCTACGGTTGATTTTCCACCTCCTGACGGCCCAACAAGAGCAACCGTGTGCCCTTCTGGTATCTGAAAGGAAACACCTTTGACTGCCGGCATGTTTTCTTTTCCATAGGAAAAGGTGACATCCTTAAATTCTACCGATGCACTGCCAGGAACCTTTGGATTCTCAGGCTCAGTTAAGGGCTCCTCATTAACAATGCTCATAACTCTTCGAAGGGCTTCTTTCGCCTGCATGGTATTTTCACTGGTCCACATGATCTTATCCATCATGGTGACGCAAACCGGGGTGAATAAAATATAGAAAATCAAATCAAGTAGTACGTTCAAATCCGAAGCACCAGCTGCTTTTCCTGAAACAAGCAGAAGCCCTGCCGGAATTAAGAAGGCAAATATCCCATTGATACTCATGGTATAGGCGCACATGGGCAGCCGCATGGATAAGGTGTATTTTACTGCCCAGTCCCGGTATCGCAATATGGATTCATGGAAATTCTTAAAGGAAAATATGCTTTGCTGAAAGGTCTTTACCACTGGTATTCCCCGTACATACTCCACGGCTTCATTGTTCATGTCTTCCAGGGCATTTTGATACTGCTTCATGGATTCTGCAGAAGCTGGCCCCATCATGCGTGTTAAAAAGCAGAGTCCGATTGCAACAGGCAAAAGGCTGACGAGTCCAAATCTCCAATCAAAATAAAAGAGAAGAAAAAGGACTGCTGCCGGAGTGACGATTGCCCCGGCCAGGTCCGGAAGCTGGTGCGCCAGATAGGTTTCTGTCTGTCCCGCTCCATCATCAATGATTCTTCTTATCTTACCGCTTCCCAGGCTTTTAATATAGCCAACCGGAAGCCCGGATAGATGATTCATGGCAACTGTTTTCATATTTCTTGCTGTTCGGAATGCAGATAAATGAGTACACAATAATGCCATAAAATAAAGCAGCATACTAAACAGGGAAGCCCCTACTGCCAGCCACCCATACCGAACCAGATCTCCGGTCTGGTTCACATTGGGCCACTCTGTGACAGCCCCTTTTACTGCCAGCCACATGTATATATAAGGAAAAAGCCCCACTATGGTACTAATACCTGACAGGATGCAGCCTAGCCAGGTGAGATACTTGTAGTTTCCTGCAAAGGTCATAAGAGTAACCTTTTTCGTGTCAGGAAGCTTTGTCATGATTATACTTTTATCTTTCATTTTTCCCCTTTCGGACGATCTATCAGTTCTTCCATAGTTAGTGTTAACTAATCGTCCATAATAATAATATGGGGCATCAAAGCCCCATAATTTTCTTCCAGCCAGCGTGCTGGAACCGTACCAGTGCGCAGGCATAAGAAAGCGCCTTTTCTCTGGGAACATCATGTGATACAAACTCCAGCAGCTGGAGAAAAAAGGAACGTGATATGATGTGGATTAAGGTACTGTCAATATCCATCACCTCATGCCCCAGTGATTTCATCACTTTGATAAACTCCCAGCTTGAGGCTTCCTCTATTTCCGCCAGCTGGTCCAGATAGCTGTCACACCACCCGGTACTGCTTTTTAAGAAAAGCAGCTTAAATATGTCAAATCGATCATAAACGTAATTGACAATAGCAGGCGCTGATTGGTCTGAAATATCATCTAACGCATTTGCCTGTAATTCGGGCGGCAGCTTGGCAAACTCTTTATGTGCCTGCAGGTACATCTCCAAAAGCCCATCAGCTGCTTCCCCTGTTAATTCATCAAACAACGCTTCCTTACTGGGAAAATAGCCGTATATGGCTCCTGTCGTCACAGAAGCCTCTTTCGCGATTCTTCGAAGGGAAGCTCCATCATACCCGTATTTCATAAACTCCTGCATTCCCGCCTCCAACAGGTCCTGGCGGGTATTGTTTTTCTGAGCGCTCATAACCTCTCCTTTTTCTATTTATAACACCGTTATATAACAGTGTTATAATAAAACAAAAAAAGCAGGACGTCAATACGTCCTGCCAATAAAATTTCTCAGTAGTTGAGTTTTTACCCTATATTATACCTGACCGCCTTCTACTACCAGATTTTCCGGATCAATCTCATCTCCGTAAACCGGCTTTAAGGTCTCTTCAAAGTCTTTATGGAAGAACTGCTCGTCTCCAAGAGTCTTGATTTCTTCATTGATCCACTCTAACAGTTCTGTGTTGCCTTTCTGAACAGCTGCTGCAATGGTATCTGTATTACCAATAGATTCAATTCCTACGGTGAAGCCTTTGTTTTGAAGTGCCCATGCAAGAACCTCAGTGTTGTCAGTTGAGAAAGCATCTCCTCTTCCATCTAACAGAGCATCGTATGCTTCCTGGTACTCGTCAAACTTTAACAGCTTGATTTCAGGATGATTCTGAGAGAAATAAGTTTCTGCAGTGGTTCCCTTTACAACGATCAGAGTCTTATCCTTTAAATCTGCTGCATCCTTAATGAGTTTGTCATCAGGAGATACGACTCCAAGAGCTACCTTCATATATGGAAGAGCAAAATCAACCTGCTCTTTTCTTTCGTCTGTTACGGTGAAGTTAGCAAGAATTACATCTACTTTAGCAGATTTTAAATATTCCACACGGCTTGCAGCCTCAACGTATACAAATTCTACTTTATCCTCACTGCCAAGAAGGTCCTTTGCAAGACGCTTTGCAAAATAGACATCATAGCCCTGAATCTTACCATTGGCATCTACATATCCAAATGGATTCTTATCGCTGAATACACCAATTTTAATGGTCCCTGATTCCTTGATCTCAGAAAGTGTTCTAGCCTTTGCTGATGGGCTCTGAGCACCACCTGTACTGTCCTTAGCTGGAGCACTGCAGCCAGCTAAAAGCCCTGCTGCCATAGTAATACCTAATAATGCACCTAATAATTTCTTTTTCATAATGATATCCTCCTTTTTTATTTATACCGCTTCATAATGAAACGTATTTAAAAACTGTTTGGCTCGCTCTGTCTGGGGGGAAGCAAAGAATTCCTCTGGTTTTCCCTCTTCCACCACCAGCCCCTGGTCCATAAACAGAACCCGGTCTGACACTGCTTTGGCAAATTCCATCTCATGGGTAACGATGACCATGGTCATTCCGTCTTTTGCCAGCTCTAATACTACCTGCAACACCTCTCTTACCATCTCAGGGTCGAGAGCCGCTGTAATTTCATCAAGGAGCAGAATCTCCGGATGCATGATCAGCGCTCTTACAATGGCTACTCTTTGCTTCTGACCGCCGGATAGCTGCCTTGGGTATGCATCTTTTTTATCCAAAAGCCCGACTCTCGCTAAAAGCTGTTCGGCCTCTTTGATCAATTCCTGCTTCTCTCTTTTTTGAACCTTTGAGGGTGCTAAGAGAATGTTGCCTAAAATAGTGAGATGAGGAAACAAATCATAGCTTTGAAATACCATTCCTATTTTCTGACGAATGGAATAGGCATCCTTTCTGTCACTTTCAATTACCTCATCCTTAAACCGGATGGTACCGGAATCAATGGGCTCCAGCATGTTAAGACATCGTAAAAAGGTACTTTTTCCGCATCCGGAAGGGCCTACAACGACGACGACTTCTCCTTTTTCCAAAGAAAAGGAGATATCTTTTAAAACAGGCTGCCCGTTCTCATATGATTTCTTCAGATGTTCCGTTGTTAATATTACTTCCTGCTTCATATTTATCAATCCTTTATTTTTTTATCTAGCATTGCTGCTGCTCTGGAAAATGGGAAACAGATTGCAAAATACATAATAAAAATGACTCCGTAGACCCAAAGAGCTGCATCAGGAACCGTATACCTGGATGCGTCGATGATCTGTTTTCCAACCTTTACTACCTCAATGACTCCTATGAGCACCACCAAAGACGTGGTTTTTATCATTCTCGTTAAGAGGTTCATCACCGATGGAAGAAGTCTCCGCACAGTCTGTGGGATAATGATATACCGGTAAACCTGCAGCTTAGTCATACCTAGGCCAAAGCCGCTTTGGTACTGATGAACTGGAATGGACTGGAGAGCACTTCTTACCAGATCGCCCATCTCTGCCGCACCCCAGAAGGTAAACACAATGACAGCGGCAAAGGAGCCAGAAAGATTAATATTCCAATGCTTTGCAGCGCCGAAGTAGACCAGGAACAAAAGAACCAGCTGAGGCATGATTCTCACAACCTCAAGATAGAGCCTGCAAACAAACCGTATTGGTTTTTTCGGGCTGGTCATTACAATTCCAAGAAGCATTCCAAGAACAATGGAAAGTGCCATGGAGATTACGGCAATCCGTAAAGATTCCCAAAGCCCTCCGCAAAGTCTTAAAAAGTTATTTCCCTGGAACAGCACTTGAATTCCCAAATTCTGCATAACGGACCCTCCTTTCTACCCAGGAACAGAGTAAGGATATTGGCAGAAGAATGATCAGATAAGCCGTTACCAGCATAAACAATGCTTCATCTGTTTTGTAATAGATCCCAATTAAGTCCTTTGCCACAAACATCAGATCCGCAAGGGCTACGGCACTGAATACTGAGGTTTCCTTAATCAGGAAAATAATGTTGGCACAAAATACAGGTACTGAGGTGGCTATGGCCTGCGGCAGAATGATATGTTTAAATACCTGACCCTTGGTAAGCCCCAGGCTTAAGCCTGATTCTGATTGAATCTTAGGCACCTGCTCGATTCCTGTACGAAACGCCTCTGCCATATAGCTGCCTCCCAAAAAGGCCAGACCAGTTATGGCACACCCCTCTGAGCTTAACACGATACCCAGCTTTGGCAGCCCGAAGTATAAAAAGAATAACTGGATGAGGAGCGGTGTATTTCTGGATATTTCTATGTAAGCATTTACCAAAAGGCCCAGCACCGGTATCTTAAATACTTTTACAAGGCTGCACAAAAGCCCGATCACAGTTGAAAGCAGAATCCCAAGAAAGGAGATTCGGAGTGTAATTCCTGCCGCTTCCACGTATAACGGTGCATTGGCACGAATGAATTCAAAATCCATGATATTCGTTTCCTTTCTTTAATCTCTGACTCATAAAATCCTTCCTCCCTGATTGTTATTCATAAAAAGGAAGCAGGTACACGACATACCTGCTTCCTTCCATCTATTTTCTCTTTAACAAGATAAATTTGAGGATTTCAGATATCGATGCGCACACAAATAAGCTGTATCTCTTCTTAAGAAGCATCTACAGCAACAGCAACACTTCATCAGTTGATTCTTGTTCTGTTTGCAGCTCATCTTCATATCCTAATCTCCTTATTCATACTATATATATATGTTTACTATACTGTGACCTCTTGTATTTGTCAATATTTTTTTATGAATTAAATTTTACCAGGAAATGAGCAACAAAAATTCACTTTATTAAATCCTTACTTTAAATAGAAAATTTTAGAACTATATTCCCGTTCTCTTCTTATTAAAATCTCTCTGTAAACAATGGCTGCTTACAGAGAGATTATGCTATCTATATCGGTCTTATTATGAGTTTTTAATGCGGAACTCTTCAATTAATTCCTTAAGCTGCTGCATCTGGTTTAACAAATCCCCGCTGGTTGCAGCACTCTCTTCTGCTGTTGCTGAGTTTGCCTGGGTAACCATGGAAATCCTTTGCATTCCCTCCTCAAGCTCTGTGACGCGGTTGGACTGATTTTCTAAGGATTCGGAGATTTTGGCAACCAAAGTATTGATACTGCCGGTCTGCTCCACTATGGTCTTAAATACACCTGCTGTCTGTTCCGTATTCTGTTTCCCCTGTGCCACAGATTCTATAGTGCTGTGGATCAAGTCTGTCGTCTGCTTTGCTGCATCCGCACTCTTTGATGCAAGCTGACGGACCTCATCTGCCACTACAGAGAAGCCTTTTCCGGCATCTCCTGCACGGGCTGCCTCTACCGCAGCATTTAAAGCCAATATGTTGGTCTGAAATGCAATATCATCGATAATCTTAACTATACTTTGAATTCGTTTGGAAAACTCATCAATGTTAGCCATGGACTGTAACAGCCGTTCCATCTCCTCATTGCCTCTTTGAGTCTCCAAAAGTGCGGATTCCGTAGCATCTTTCATGGACAGAGAGTGCTGTGCATTTTCCTTAATATAACTGGATACCATCTCTAAGGAATTGGTAAGTGCTTCTGTAGTCGCTGCCTGCTCTGCTGAATTTTCTGCAAGATTTCTACCAGTTAAAGCCACCTGTTCCGAGCTGCATCTTACCTGATCTGTGGATTCCGCTATGTGGAAAAGGGTAGTGTTAAGAGAATTAAGTATCTGCTCCAATGCGTTTTGAATGGGAACAAAATCACCCTTATACTGGACTTCACTACTGATTGTTAAATCCTTGGTAGCCACTCCATGTAACACTGCTGAAATATCTGATATATAAGTGCGCAGTCCGCAGATGGTATTTTGAAGTGCCAGTAGAAGCCGGGCGATCTCATCCTTTCCGCCTGTCTCAGGTACCTCTAAAAGTAAGTCTCCCTCTGCCAGCTTCTCAATTCGGCGTGTCGCCAATACAATAGGCTCTGTAATCTTATTGGCAAAGATACGGGTGATTAAAATAGCCAACAAAATAAGGGCGATTCCAGTTAAGGCACACATTACTATGGTAAAACGTACTGCTCCTTCAATCTGAGTCACTGGCATGGTAACTGCAACATTCCAGCCTTCCGGACCGCTTAATGGAGTGAAGCCTACTAAACGGCGGGCCCCTTTATAAAAGCTAAATCCCGTCCCTGTGTTTCCTTCCATCATCTGTTTAAATATCTTTGATGTAGGGATATAAGAGGAATCTTTCTTTGCAAGTTCGATATAATCCTTGGGATTAGTTACATCATCGGGGTTTGGATGAACGACGGTGACTCCATTGCGGTCAACGACAAAGGCGTATCCACTTTCACCCACTTTAATCTTTGTCAAGCCATCCATAATGGTCTGGTATGGCAATGCTCCGTATAAAACCTTCCCCGTATTACCAATAGGCGCTCCGATATAAAGAACAAGCTTATTCTCTGAATTTACAAATGGATTAGAGATATAGGTTACCCCGTTCGCTGCCTGCTTAAAGAATTCCTGGTCTGCGATCTGGTCTCCCTTATCATTGGTTCCCTTGGAATCTGCAATGGTTATGTAGTCAAAGCCCGCTGCCGCTGCCTCTTCACTCAGAAGGAGCTTCTGATCGGCGGTAGATGTCTTCCCATCGGTCAGAAACCCTTTGGAAGCAGTGATACTAAGTTCACTGCGGTAAATATTCAGCACAGAATCAATCCCCTGCTGATACGCTGCCGCAAGATATGAGGAATTCTTTTTTGCTTCTTTCATGGAACTATTATAATAAAGAAAAGAAGAAATGGTAGTCAGAAATATGACGGTAAAACCTAATAATAATGAAATAAAAAGTAATAGCTTGTTTTTTAAATACTTCACGATTCTATGCCTCCTTAGTATAACCGAAAAGCCTCCCTCATTTTTAACACCCTCATTTTCTGGCGGAAGCATCTGTGACAGGCTGGTTTCCTGCTGTCATAGTTCATCCGGATCAAGAAGTATTTTTACGGTATCAAAAACTATCGTACTATGTTTTTCGACTTGTATTTTGCATAGTATACCATAAATGGCAAATTTCGGCAACTGAACTCTTTTGTATTCGACATGCAATTTACACACATTTAAAGCAACATTAATAAAAAACTCTTATAAACACAGGAAAACGCCTGGTCCAAATCCATCTGACCGGCGTTTTCTTGATATTTTTACTCAATTGCTCTATTTACTTTTTGTCTCCCTATACTTAATAGAGAACAAATTTGCTCACTTCATTATTAAGAACCTGGGCCTGGGCTGCAAGCTCCTCACTGGATGCAGAGCTTTCTTCTGCAGTAGCTGCATTGGTCTGAACTACAGCAGACACCTGGGAAAGTCCCTGATTAATCTGACTGATAGAGGCGGCCTGATCCGAGGAGGCTTTGTCAATCTCTTGAATCACTTCTACTACCAGCTGTGATTTTAATGCTACATCCTGAAGAGTTTCTGAGGTCTCAGCAGCCATTTTCTCGCCTTCTGTTACTGTAACGGTAGAAAGTCCGATCAGTTCCGAGGTCTGTTTGGCTGCCTCTGCTGATTTTGCAGCAAGATTTCTGACTTCATCGGCAACCACTGCAAATCCCTTACCTGCTTCGCCTGCTCTGGCTGCCTCCACCGCAGCATTTAGTGCAAGTATATTTGTCTGGAAAGCAATGTCCTCAATCACCTTAGTGATGCTTGATATTTTCTCAGAAGCCTGACTGATTTCATCCATAGCTGCGTTAAGCCTTTTCATATGATGATTGCTTTCTGTCAGACCGTCTCCAGCCTGGCGAACATAATCGGAAGCCTTTCTTACATTCTCTGCATTCTGTTCTGCCTGCATGGAAATGCTGATAATAGAAGCGCTCAGCTCCTCTACAGTAGCCGCTTGTTCCGTAGATCCAGAAGCAAGGGCCTGGGCTGCAGAGGAAACCTGCTCTGCTCCAGTATTCACCTGATCGGCCGTAATTTTTATGGCTGTGAGAGTTTGATTTAAGGAATGAGATATCTGTAACAACGCTTCTTTAATCGGCTGAAACTCTCCTGCATAATCCTGTTCCAGATCTATTTTGATATCTCCTCTTGCCATGGTTTCAAGAACAGAGGTGATTTCCTTTATATATCCAATGTAGCGGTTTAGCTGGACCACCGTACGGTTTAAGGCATTGGCAAGCTGTCCCGTCTCATCCTGAGATTTGACATCTGCTGATATATCAAGCCTTCCATCTGCAATCTGATTCGCGGTATTGGTCAGTGCCTTTAATGGTGCAACAATTCCCTTTGATACAAGGAAGATCATTCCCACTACCAGGGATACTGCAATCAGGAATATAACGGCCATTGCAGCAGTAATCTTATTATACTCACTATAAAACTCTTTTAAGGGAAGTCCTGTTGCTACCATCCAGCCGGTATCACCAATCTTACTTACATATCCGTGTACCTCTACTCCATGGGAAGCATACTGAATTTTACCTTCTAAAGAAGTTAAAAGTGCCTGTTTAATGCCATCAGACATATCCTGTTCGCTGACCTTCTTATTGATCATCTCCTCCTTGGGATGATAGATGATCTGTCCGTCTGCGGAAGTAACTATGTAAAATCCGGTATTTCCAAGCTGATAAGAACCGATGGTCTTTTTAAGTCCATCCAAGGAAAAATCAATGCCTACTGCTCCTACGATCTGACCGCCATTTCCTGAATACACAGGGGATATGATGCTTACGATCTGGGCCTTTGTGGTAAAATCTTCATAGGGCTCCGTCATTACTGTTTTCTGTTCTTTTAACAATGTCTGGTACCAGGGCCGATCTGATATCTGATAGTCTGCATCGGATACAAACCCATTGGATTGTGCAAGCTGGCTGCTGTCAAAATCAGAAATCCAGATGCTAAGAATATTTTCCTGATCCGTATCACTATTGTTTTTCAATGACTGGATTACATCTGCAAAATCCTGACTATCCTGGATTTTAGTACCTGGCTTTAAGTCTGTAAATAATTTTTGTATCTGCACACTTTTGGAGAGCTGATCGGCACTGTTTCTATACCGGTCGAAAAATTTCTCCATCTCAATGGAAGCTGTCTCTGATTTTGCCTCCAGCTTCTCCTCTGTCAGCTGATCCACATTCACCCGCACCAGATTCAGTAAAATAAGCCCCACGATACAATAGGATAAGACGACTGGAACTCCTATAAAAATAAGAATTTTAGCCAGTAGACTTTTTAGGCCAGTTGCTTTGGCCTTGGCACCAGAAGAACTGCTTTCTTCATTACTTTTCCTTTTTTTCTTACGTTCAGACATGACTTTTTCTCCTCTTAGTTATTTACCTACTCAGGAAACGTAGTATTGTATTTCCTCTTCCTCCTGTTGAAATGCTTCTTGATTCCTGCTAACAGAAATGTTAATATTGTTTACCTGTTTGATGTGACGCAGTATACTTGATACTGCGTTTTACTAGAATATCCTTTTATAAACACATACTTTCCAAATTTAAGACGGAGTAATCGACGGCGAATGGTGCTTCTTGTGTATTCATTATATATAAATTGTTAAATTTACTTATGGCTGCCTTTTTATGCTCCATTAACGAATGGGCATATACATTAAGAGTAATTGAAACTCCGGAATGTCCCAATAATTCACTGACGGTTTTTATATCTACCCCTAACTCCAAGGCTCGGGTGGCGAAGGTGTGTCTGATCGTATGGAATTTGCGGTCAGCGATTTTATTATCCTTTAATATTCTTTTAAACAGATTCTGAAACCTCCTAGGATCATAAGGAGTATCATTTCCAGTAAATAGAAAATAGTTATTCGTACCGTTATATAAACTGCTATTAATTAACAGCTTCAGAAGAAATTCAGGAAGAGGGATTTTTCTGATCGATTTACGGCTCTTTGGAACGCCTATATGTAAGGCTGTTTTGCTATCATTGTTCTCAAATACTCTTATCCTGGATACAGTTCTCATAATAGACATAGTTCCTGATTCTATATCAATATCGTCCCACTTAAGTGCGCAAAGTTCTCCCAATCGTATCCCGGTATAAAAGCATAAAATTATACCAATGGCACTTGAATCATCACATTTAAGCACTCCTTGTTCAATCTTCTGCTGTTCTTTTGTCGTAAATACCTGCACTTCTCCACATTCTGTATTTGGCAGCTTTATAAGATCCAAAAGTTCATGTAGTTGAGGGGAGGCTTTTAATATCTCTTTTAAAGCAATTTTAAAGATAGAAAATATTTTCTTTTTCGACGTATCTGCCAAAGTATCATTTTCTCTTATGTATTTTACAAAGCTGGAAACTGATTCTTTTGTTATATTATTATGTTCTTTCTTTGTGAAAAAGGGTATTATGTGTTTGTAGACACATCGGTAATAACTCTCATATGTAGACGGCTTTACACGCATCGAAACTTCTCCCGTAAGCCAGCAAAGGAAAAGTTCCGTGGCATTATTACTTTTTACAGATGTTTTGCTTATATTATCTTCTTTAAAATCCTTCATTTTCTCTTTAACTTCCCTGTATGTTCTGGCATAAAAATAATGATATTTTCCATTTTTATTTAGACTCCTCCCCTCCCAACGTCCATCTTTCCGTTTATAAATGTTTTCTCCTCTTCGTGCCATTGCTAATCTCCTTTCACTGATGTAGTATTTTTTATGACGTTTCCTTTGACGGCGAATAAGTCAATAAACACTATAATTTCATAGTATGAACCGTTATAATATCGCATAATTTGTGTATATAGACGCATTTCTTCATGTAATCCACTGGTTTGACAATTTATGACAGATATTGTATAATAAAATTGGATGAAATATGCAATTATTTAGGAGCACAGTATCAAGTATACTGCGTTCCTTTTTTTATATTTTAGTGCCTATCAATATTATTTGACCAACCTATAAAATATAGGAAAAATAAGGTTTTTTCAATATTAACTTTCATCATGTCTCCTGCACAAACTAAATAATCAGCCGTAATCGCTATATTCTACAGGCGTATTACCTCCATGCAAGAAGACAAGACAATTTCTTTCTTGACATAACATTGGAACTATAATATAATCTGATTTACAAATTAAATAAACGCTTTCACTCATCACCGGGTGAGTGATTATAAGGCATCCAAGACTTAATCGTAGGTACGGTGTTTCGACACTATAAGATTTAGTCTTGGATGCCTATTTTGTTGGAAAGGAAGAAGTATGGATATTAAAGTATACGAACAATTACCAGAGGATGCAAAATACATCCGCAGAAACGTGTTTATTGAGGAGCAAGGATTTGAAAACGAATTTGATGATATTGATGATATGTCTACACATATTTTGATATATGAATCATCTATTCCCGTTGCTACATGCAGGCTTTATTATAATGATGAAAGGCAAAGCCATGTCATAGGACGTATTGCAGTTTTAAAGAAATTTAGAGGGAAAAATTATGGAGCTGAATTGATTAAAATGGCAGAACAAGAAATTGTAAAAATGCAAGGGAAAACGGCCCATTTATCTGCACAAGTCAGAGTGTCTGCGTTTTATAAGAAAAATGGATATATTGCAATGGACGAAGTTCATGTTGATGAAGGATGCCCACATGTTTGGATGAAGAAGGAGTTGAGATAATTTGAGTATGGGATATATTGCTCCACTATTACTTGTGATTTTTTGTAATCTCTGTTATCACTTGCTAAGCAAAAATTTACCAGGAAATACCAATCCGTTTATAGGACTGGTGGCAACCTATGGAGTGGCGTTTATTGGTAGCATGATTCTCTTCTTGATTACTAAAAACACCATATTTGCTAATGAAAAGAACAGCATTAATATTTTTAATCTTGTCATTGGATTGATTATTATAGGCGTGGAAGGAGGATATATGCTGATGTATCGAACAGGGTGGGAAGTGAGTAAAGCTTCGGTATTTGCAAATATTGTTCTGGCAGGTCTACTTTTGATTTTAGGGGCTGTTTTGTTTAAAGAATCAATAGATGCTAAAAAGATTATTGGTGTGGTATTGTGTGCTTTAGGAATTGCACTATTGAAATGACAAATTCCAGTTTGTAGGGATATAAAATATACAAATACAGGAGCTAAGAATCAATAAAAACAGGCATAATATTTTTATCCAATTTGCTCAAGCAACTGTTTACCATATAAGAGTATTGCGTTTATGTAAGATCAATCCAAAATCTTTGCTCAACAATTCCATCCACCAGAATTTCGTTTTCCAGAATACCACCATTGTTCTGTATACTTTTAGAAGAGCCAATGTTGTTTTTGTCACATACCATCAATACTCGATCTAACCCGATTTTCTTACATTCCTGCAGTGCCAGACCAATCATTTTGGTTGCCACACCTTTTCTTCGTTCCGTGGGTCTGACTCCATCACCAATGTGTCCGCCATTTAACAGAAGTGCATCGTTTAAATAATGACGAATATTCACCGCTCCAACAAATATATCTCTTTCTTCATCTAAGCAAAAAAGTGTAGTATCCGGCACTGTAGCAGGCGTAGGATTTTTGTTCTCTAAATTATCTCTATAACTGTCAAAATCATGATAATCACATCGTCTTATCGCATAGGGTACAATTTGCTCACCTGTCCCACTCCATTCTTCCATCATATCAAATAATTGTTTTTTATACTTTTCATCCAATGGAACCAATCGTAAATTCATGCCACCACTCTCCTTTTTACTTATAGCATTAGGCGGATTATAAACAATCCGCCTATCTTTTAAGGGTTTCTATATAAAAATCTTAATACTTACCGGTACCAAATGCTTCTTCTGGTGTATCAACAAAATAATCATCTGTCTGCTGCATCGTTTGGTAAGATACTGCCGGAGTATCTTTTAAAGTAAACTTCTCCACTTCCTGCTGAAGGATAAGCGCCTGAGCTGCAAGCTCTTCACTGGAGGCAGAGCTCTCTTCTGCTGTTGCTGCATTGGTCTGAACCACTGCAGACACCTGGAAAAGTCCCTGATTGATCTGTTCAATGGACTGGGCCTGGTCATAGGAAGCTTTTTCAATCCGCTGTATGGATTCGTTGGCGAGTCTGGCTTTCTCTGCTACATCCACTAGAATCTGGGTGGTCTCTTCTGCAAGCCTCTCTCCCTTGGAAACGGTTGCCGCGGAATGGTCGATAAGCTCTGCTGTCTTTTTCGCAGCCTCGGCTGATTTGGCCGCCAGATTCCGAACCTCATCTGCGACCACGGCAAAGCCTTTTCCTACGCTTCCAGCCCTGGCTGCCTCAATTGCAGCGTTAAGTGCCAGAATATTAGTCTGGAATGCAATGTCTTCAATGACCTTTGTAATGGTTGAAATCTCAGCAGAAGACTGGCTGATTTCACCCATAGCAGAGTTTAATTCCTTCATGCGGCCGTTGCTTTCTTTGATTCCTTCATCAGCTTGAACCACGTATTCTGTCGCCTTCTGTACGTGAACCACATTCTCCTCCGCCTGATTCGCAACACCAGTGATCGAGGCATTCAGCTCCTCTACAGAGGAGGCCTGCTCTGTGGCGCCAGAGGCCAGTGCCTGAGAAGCGCTGGAAACCTGATCCGCGCCGCTGGCTACCTGATCGGATGCACCTTTGATATTGGTAAAGGTTGAATTTAAATTGTTGATAATCTTATTTAAAGCGTCTCTGATTGCTGTAAAGTCACCGGTATAATCCTGAACAGTCTCTACCGTACAATTTCCCTGCTCCAGACTGTTTAAAACATAGGAGATTTCCTGAATATAATCATTTAACTTATTGACTGTGGTTGTAAAGGATTTGGATAGCTTTCCGATTTCATCTTCAGAATCCACCTGGGGCACTTCTGAATGTAGGTCGCCCAAAGCTAAATCTTCAATTCTCCGAACCAAGGAGATGATCGGATTTACAATGGGGCCGGCAATCCGAAATGCCATAACAACTGAAAGAATTACAAATAAGGCTGAGAGTAATACGGTGATTCCAATGGATGTATAAAAGCTTGATAGCATCTCGGAAGTCTTTGCAGTAACTGCGATAGACCAGCCATCTGTTCCTGGAATGCTCATATAGCCAACAACCTGCTTAGCACCTTTATGCATAACTGTGTCAAGTCCTGTCTTACCAGAGGTCATTTTCTTAATAAGGCTTGCTAATTGGGCAAAGGAAGAGTCCTCTTTTGCCTTCTCTATGTAATTTACCTGGTCGGTGACTATGCTGGTATCAGGATGAGCCAGATACTTTCCTTCCTTGTCCACGATAAAACCGTATCCGGATTTGCCTATAGACACATCATCAATCATCCCACTAAAGGTATTGCTGTCCAGTTTTGCATAGACAATCCCCTTTTGACCGCCCTTGGTAATTGGTGCCGCTATAATCATAATTACTTTTCCATCCACTGTGCTTACCAAGGTGGAGGACAAATATGTATTTCCTGCCATTGCCTGCTTAAAATACTCACGATCACTGACATCGGCACCATTGGTTGCTTTTCCGTTTGCATCCGTAACTGCAATCTCTAAAAAGCCATTCTTTTTTGCCAGCTCATCCATGACCTGTTTTCTTGCTATTTGTGGTCTTGATGCGTCAGTAATCAGTTCGTTCTGTGCAAAGGACTCAACCTGGAACCGGTATACATTGATGGCATTTTGTACCGCCACGCAGTATGCATTACGATTTTCAATCAAACGGGTCTCCATGTTGTTTTTCGAATCATTATATAAAACAATGGCATTTGCAATTCCGAAGAAAACGGAAATGACAACTGCCAATCCTATAATGCCCCTTAAAAGATTCTTTTTTATTGATTGTTGCTTATTGACTGTTTTACCTGCGCCGTTCAGGTTCTGGGGTATTTCATTCTTTGACTCTTTTTCCACTTTTGTATCCTCCATGTTTTTCTAAATGAAGCATAATCAGGAAGGAACCGGCTTTTGAATTTTTAAGTCAGAGGCTTTCAGTTATACTCCATTTATGGGTAACCGATTTAAGCATAGCACTTAAAAAATAACAAGTCAACACAGTAACCTGCATTTTATTATCAATATTTTAATGAAAAACAAGGACTATTAATAAGATAAGAAGAAATGCATAAAAACAGATCCACAGTTCATAAAAAAACTGTGGATCTGCCAAAGATTCATTATTTGTGTTTGATAAATGTTCCTCTGCGAAGCTCATCAAATGCCAGGTCCAGTTCTTCCTGGGTATTCATGGCAATTGGCCCTCCCCAGGCAATGGGTTCATGAAGCGGCCTGCCGGAAAAGAGAATGAACCGAAGGTCTCTGCTTATTGAGGCTTTCACCGTGATTTCATCTCCTTCCCCAAATAAAATGGCTGTTTTTTCAGGAATGTTCTGATCCTCAACTACGCCATCTCCCTGAATCAGGAAAATATAAACGGTTTCTTCGGAATTGGTTGGTAAGGTGATTTCCTCTCCTTTTGGAAGTTCTACATCATAGATGGTAGCAGGAATATGCTTTGGAGTTACCCCCTTTGCACCCTGAAAGCTTCCAGATAGTACTCCCACTGTGGCATTTCCACTTGGTACTCTTGGAATCATATCCTTTGTAATAGGAAGATACGCCGGATCCGCCATCTTTTCTTCCCGGGGTAGGTTAAGCCAAAGCTGCAGGCCCAGCATCTTCTCTGATGGCTGAGGCATCTCCTCATGGAGAATTCCGCTGCCTGCTGTCATCCACTGGCATTCCCCGGAATTGATCGTGCCCTTGTTTCCAAGGCTGTCTTTATGGTCCATTCGACCGGAAATCAAATAAGTAACGGTTTCAATTCCTCTGTGAGGGTGCATGGGAAAACCTGCTATATAATCGGCCGGATTAGTAGAATCAAAGGAATCCATCATTAAAAATGGATCAAATTCCTTCACATCATGATATCCCAACACACGTACCATATGAACACCTGCTCCGTCTACGGCTCTCTGGCCACGGATCTGCTTTTTGATATTTCGCCTGCTCAATTTCTCTTCTCCTTTTACTTCTATATATTAGGAAGCAGATACTTTATTTACCCACTGAGAAAACGCCTCCATGTAATTCTTTAAATACTCCAGGCTGCTCTCGTCTGCGAATTCGCCTTTATCATTTAACTGGTCAGCAACATTGCTGATGTAGGCTTCTGGCTGCTGCAGCATAAAAACGTTTAAAAATGTCATTGGCTGACGTAAATGATGGTTCGCACCAAAGGCTCCAAGACCTCCTGGAGTTACACTGATGATACCGCCTGCCTTTCCATCCCATGCATTACTTCCGTATGGTCTGGAAGCGATATCAATGGCATTCTTAAGTACTGCCGGGAATGAACGGTTATATTCTGGTGTAACAAAGATAACTCCATCCAGTTCTTTGATTTCGTTACGGAATCTGACCCAGGAATCAGGAGTGGTTCCATCATCATCAAAGTCCTGATTAAACATTGGTAAATCACCTATTTCGATAAATTTAAGGGAAAGCTCTTGTGGAGCCACTGAAACTGCTGCCTTTGCTACCGCAAGGCTAAATGAATCTCTCCTAAGGCTTCCGACAATAACACCAATCTTTTTTGTACTCATAATTAGTTCTCCCATCTTATTTTATTTGAACTGACCCGTTCTCTGTAAATCTGCTCTTTACAATCAGTATGGGGCAGTAATCCTTTTCATGATAAAGGAATTAGTCTTATTATAATTAAAACTGAAATTCATTGTCAAGTATCATTCTTGATCGTACCCCTATATTCTGACAAAAATCAATCAGCAAACATACTTGTTGATAAATAACGATCACCTGTGTCGGGAAGAAGCACAACAATATTCTTCCCCTCATTCTCTGGCCTCTGTGCCAGACGAATGGCAGCCCATACAGCTGCGCCCGAAGAAATTCCTACTAAGATTCCTTCCATTTTTCCAATTTTTCTACCGGTGTCAAAGGCGTCTCCATCGGCAACCGGAATTACTTCATCATAAATATCCGTATTTAAAACATTTGGTACAAAACCAGCACCGATTCCCTGAATCTTATGAGGACCGGCTGTTCCAGTTGATAATACCGGAGAGGTTGCAGGTTCAACCGCAACAATTTTTACCGATGGATTCTTGGATTTTAGATACTCTCCCACACCGGTAACTGTGCCGCCAGTACCAACACCAGCGACAAAAATATCAACCTTGCCGTCCGTGTCTTCGTATATTTCGGGACCTGTGGTCTCTCTGTGAACCCGGGGATTAGACATATTGTTAAACTGACTGGGAATAAAGCTGTTAGGAATTTCTTTCGCTAATTCCTCTGCTTTTGCAATGGCCCCTTTCATTCCCTTGGAACCTTCAGTAAGAACCAGTTCTGCCCCATAAGCTTTCATCAAGGTGCGCCGTTCCAGTGACATGGTCTCCGGCATAACGATCATGACCCGATACCCTCTGGCTGCTGCCACGGATGAAAGTCCTATACCAGTATTCCCGGAAGTTGGTTCAATAATGACAGAATCCGAAGTTAAAATTCCGGCAGCCTCCGCATCATCGATCATTGCTTTGGCTATTCTATCCTTTACAGAACCGGCAGGATTAAAGTATTCCAGCTTTCCTAAGAGCTTTGCCTTTAAGCCTAATTCTTTTTCTATATTAGATAATTCAAGAAGCGGAGTTCTTCCAATAAGCTGATCCGCTGAAGTATATATTTTTGCCATATGTTTTGTCTCCTTTACGCTGCTATTATTTCAAAGAATTACTAATCTAATTTTACTTTTTAAAACATACTTTGTCAATGGGTTTATATGCACTTACTAATTAGAGGCAATAAAAAACCCTGGGACCTCTGACAAAAAATGAGAGATTCCAGGATCTTGATTTTGGGAATTTTAAAAATGCAATGAAAAGTAAATATTAATATGTAAACAGCTGTACCCAGTACTGTGTTCCGCTTCCGTTTTGAGTATTGCCTACACCGATATGTGTAAAGCTCTTATTCATGATATTTGCACGATGTCCCGGGCTGTTCATCCAAGCAGTTACAACTTCCTGAGGAGTTCTCTGGCCCCAGGCAATGTTCTCACCTGCTCCACGGAAATTTACCCCCTGCTCTTTTAATGCGCTTGAGAAAGAACTTCCGTTAGGACGAGTGTGGTCAAAGTTTGACTGAATCTCATTGGCTCTTACGCTAGCTGCCTTTTCAACACTTGGATCGATGGTAAGAGGTGCAAGACCTTCTTTTGCTCTTTCTGTATTTACCAGATCAACTACCTGCTGTGTGTAAGTCTTGTTAGTGGTGTTGGTATTGGTATTGGTATTGGTATTGGTATTGGTATTGGTATTTGTGTTGGTATTAGTGTTTGTGTTGGTATTAGTGTTTGTGTTGGTATTGGTGTTTGTATTGGTGTTGGTGTTGGTGTTTGTATTGGTGTTAGTATTTGTATTTGTATTGGTGTTTGTACCATTTCCGCCGTTCTGGCAGCTATTTAAATACTTGTTAATATCATTAATATTGATATTATTACAATTAATACCCATCTGCTGTAATTTTGTTTTTAAATCATCGGAATTGGAGAATCCATTGATAGAAATTACATTTCTTCCTGAGAATGAAGGGATATTACACCTCACTGCTGCGTTTGCCGTTAATGGGATCATGCTTGTTAAAGTCAGTGTCATCAATCCAAGTGCTGTTAATTTTCTCAATTCATTTGCCTCCTTTGAATTATTACATTTGTGTTACGTTTATGTTACATTTATATGATAGCACCGAATTTCCCATTTTACCAGTGGAAAGAATTGGGATTTTCCTATTAAGTAAAAACCTGTTAAATTTTTGGTAAAAAGGGGTAATGATTCAGACTTCTGGTAATTATATCGCAAATTTGCTCGTTTAAAAGTGATTAATATGATATAAATTGATATTTTTGGAAATAAGCCTGTTCTCATTTCTTGTGAGGTCACGAAATAAGAGAGGTTATCTTCTGGTTTTTCTTTGCCTACTGTATCAATCATATTATATAAATTGATAGGAACTTAAAATAAAATACAACTTATATCCAAATATCACCATTGCTGCAATATTATCATCTATGATAATATTATTACAGATGATAATATTTTCTAGTATCAGGAGGTACACATGGACAAAAAAATAATGAAACATATGATATCCTGCTTCGTAGATCCCGTCGACTCAAGAATTCTTCTTGAGATAAAAGAAAGAAAAACAGCTACTGCAAAAGAGCTGGCCCTGACGCTGACCGACATCTCCCAGGCGTCTCTGTATCGTCACCTGGGAAAGATGGTCAAGCATGGAGTTCTGATCATAGCGGAAGAACGGCCGGTACGGGCATTAATGGAAAAGGTCTATGCACTAAACATGGACGAAAACCTGGACATTCCCCGTCTGCTGAAAGAAAACCGGGGAGATGTGTATATGAGTCTGTTCGCTCAGTTTTCCGCCGCTCTCATGAGGGAATTCGCAGATTATACCGCCCGTGATGGTATTGATATTCTAAAAGATGGTTCCGGCTTTTCCACCGGCCCCATTGCTGTAAATTCTCAGGAGTTAGAAACTTTAATGATTCAAATTGGGGAACTGATTGCTCCTTACCGAATGCCGGAGCAAGCCGCAAAATCTGGAAGAAAGATGCACTCCCTGGCTCTTATCGTTACCCCACCCAAACAAGGAGGAGAAAAAAATGAGTGAAATACTGAGAATTGATCATTTAACCAAGACTTATGGAGGTAAAAAAGCAGTGGATGACGTAAGCCTCACCATACATGCAGGCGATCTTTTTGGCTTTATTGGACATAACGGAGCAGGAAAGACCACCACCATCCGCTCAGCAGTGGGGATACTGGATTTTGAACAGGGAAGCATTATGGTTGACGGTCATTCCCTGGAGGATGAACCTCTGGCCTGCAAACAGGTGATTGCCTACCTGCCGGATAATCCTGATCTTTATGACTATTTAACAGGAATCCAATATCTCTCCTTTATAGCCGATATCTTTCGTGTAGGAAAGCAGGAACGGGAGGAACGAATTGCTGATTATTCCAAACGGTTGGAGCTAACGGCAAATCTGGGTGATTTAATTGGCTCCTATTCTCATGGAATGAAGCAAAAGCTGGCACTCATCTCCGCGTTTTTGCATAAACCGCGTTTACTGGTTCTTGACGAGCCTTTTGTCGGACTGGATCCATCAGCAGCTTTTCGGCTTAAAGAGATGATGAAAGAGATGTGTGACCAGGGAGGTGCCATCTTTTTTTCCACCCATGTATTGGACGTGGCTGAAAAGCTGTGCAACCGCATCGGCATTATCAAAGGCGGCAGGCTGATTGCCTGCGGAAGCACCGAAGAGGTGCGGGGAGATTCAAGCCTTGAGCACGCGTTTTTGGAGGTGTTAGACAATGACTGACGTGTTTTTACTAAGTAAAATCCAGCTCCTTGGACTTTTTGGTATCAATAAACTGATCCATACCAAGGATACTCGGGCAGGGCTTAAGGCCATGGGCATGGGAATCGTGTTCCTGATGCTAGGGGCCGAGGCGGTCTTTTTCAGTTATATGATTTCGGCAGGTTACGCTGCGATTGGGCTGGTGGAACTGGTGCCTGCTATCTCTTTGCTGCTATTCTCCTTAATTACCCTGGTCTACACTTTGATCCACAGCAGCACAACCTTGTTTGGATTTTCAGACTTTGACATAATTATGTCCCTTCCGGTTTCCAAGTCATCTGTTATTCTAAGCAGATTACTGACGGTGTATTTAGGCAATGTGATCTTTGGCGGTGTGGTTATGATTCCGGCTTTGGTGGTCTTTATGAACGTCACCGGATCACCGGTCATCCTCTGGCTGTCGGCGCTTCTCATCTGGCTGTTAGCTCCGCTTCTTCCCATGATTGTATCCATGTTCATTGGAGTGGTGATCACGGCCATCAGCGTTCGGTTCCGTCACAAAAACCTTGTGATCACTCTCTTAAGCCTTACAGTAACCCTTGGCACGTTGGCACTCTCCTTTTCCATACAGTCCATGGATATGGATTTGCTTGCTGACCTTGGCCTGCAGCTGGGGAATGCAATTCGTCATTTATATCCACCGGCAGCATTGGTCACTGCTGCACTGTGGAAGAGAAGTGTTTTGGCATTGACAGGCTTTGCTCTTTTGTCAATCACTGCTTCTGCTCTCTTTGTATTTCTTCTATCCAAAGTATACACAAATATCAATAACGCGTTATTTACCCAGCATACCCGCTCCGCTTACCGGGTTACCCAGTTATACGCGAAAACCCCAAACAAGGCACTTTACCGCAGAGAGTTAAAGCTTTTGACCTCCTATCCGGTATACCTGCTTAACACTTGTTTCGGTTCTGTGATGATGGTGGGGTCCATCTTGCTCCTTAAGGTGTTCGGTTCCAGACAAATTTCCGACATGTTAGAACTGCCGGGGCTTTCAGATATGCTGCAGCACATGGCTCCCTTTTTTCCAGCCATTTTTGTTACTATGTCATCCACTACCGCTGCTTCCCTTAATATGGAGGGGAAGCACCGCTGGATACTAAACTCTCTTCCAGTGAGCACTAAGGCAGTTTTTGACTCCAAGATCATGGTGAATTTAACGGTTCTGCTGCCAGCCATTCTCTTTAGCAGCGCTATTTTATCCATGACCTTTCCATTTAAATTCATTACCGTACTGATGATTTTTATAACGCCAACCGTCTACGCCCTGTTTATTGCAGTTGTGGGTTTGTCCGTCAATCTTCGTTTCCTGAAGTATGACTGGAAGAGTCCTCAGGAGGCGGTCAAACAGTCTATGTCAGTCATGGTGACCATGCTTATTGGATTAGCAGCAATTGCAGCTCCGGTAGCATTGGGGCTTTCACTTCCGCAGTGGAACCAGTACATCACTGTTGCCGCCACCTTTATTTTGGCAGCAATCACTGTTGGATTGTATCGAAGCCTTGGCCGCTTTTCCACAAAGAAATTCCTTGGTTGATTTAGAGCTGTCACACAATACAAAACAGCAAGGGGCCTGATAAAAGAATCAGACTTCTTGCTGTTTTTACGCTCAATGTCTATATGATGTAATTGTCGCTGTAATCACTCTTACGAACCAGATCTGCAATGGTGATTCCATCAAAGTAATCATTGATCAGTTTGTTTAACCCTTCCCACATCTCGAGGGTCTGGCAATGGGATGCCCGGTTGCAGTTATTCGCCTCCCCTTCCATGCAGGAAACAGGAGCGAGGGAGCCTTCCGTCAGTCTTAAAATGCTGCCTACCGTATAAAATTCCGGATCCTTAGCAAGTTTATATCCGCCGCCTTTTCCTCTTAAGGAAATAAGAAGGCCATTCTTGCTGAGTATGGATACGATGGATTCCAAATATTTTTCCGAAATCTCCTGGCGCTCTGCGATATCCATAAGCGTTATAAATTCTCCGTTGTTATGCTCTGCAAGGTCTATCATTAGTCTGACCGCATACCGGCCCTTTGTTGAAATTTTCATAAGATATAACCTCCTTAATCATAATTTACCACAAGGTTAGTATGTATTTCAAGGATGACTTTGAAATACGGCCTAAAAATTACTTGTTTTCATCATATTCATCAAGAAAATGATGGACAGTCCCATTTTCCTTATAAGCAATTATGGTATTTAAATTCACGTTTTCCACACTTTTAAAAATATTGCCTTCGATATAAGGATTTACTTTTTTAAGTTCTTTAATTAAATCCTTAATTTCCACTCTTTTGGATCCTGTGTTCCCATCGGTTCTGCAGGTAGTACAGGTATCAGTAAACCGGCAGGCACACTGGATAAAATGAAGACCATTATAATCTCTCCACGCCTTAATATCATCTTCCCGAATCAGATACATGGGACGGATGAGTTCCATTCCTTCAAAATTCGTGCTGTGAAGCTTCGGCATCATGGTCTGAATCTGGCCGCCGTACATCATACCCATAAGTATGGTCTCGATGACGTCATCATAATGATGGCCTAATGCGATCTTATTACAGCCCAGCTCCTTGGCTTTGCTGTACAGATATCCCCTTCTCATTCTGGCACAGAGATAGCAGGGGGATTTTTCCACATCGTAAACGGCATCAAAGATCTGGGTCTCAAACACGGTGATTGGGATGTTAAGAAGCTTTGCATTGTTCTCTATGACTTCCCGGTTCATCCCGTTATATCCAGGGTCCATAACAAGGAATACAAGCTCAAAGGGAAATTTATTATGGCGCCTTATCTCCTGAAACAGCTTCGCCATTAACATGGAATCCTTGCCGCCGGAGATGCAGACTGCTATCTTGTCATGTTCCTTTACCAGCTGATATTCATTAATGGCCTTAGCAAACCGGCTGAATATGTTCTTGTGAAATTTCTTTCGCAGGCTTCGTTCAATTTCGTCCAGACGGACAGCGCTATCCTCTTCTTTTTCCTTCTCCATAGAGCTAATAAGCCATGTTCCATAGCCGCCCTCTAAGTTATAGGCTTCAAAGCCTTTTTGAGTCAGATATTCTGCTGCCTCCACACTGATAACGCCTTTTAAGCAGTATAAAATCACTTTTTTACCAGCAGGAGGAACGTACTCACCCTCTAAGATTTTTTCCAGATCCACCTGAATGGCTCCTGGAATAAAACCGTGATTGTATGCGGTCTGGTCCCTGACATCGATAAGCAGGCATTCGTTCTCATCAAGTTCTTTCATCTGGTCCAATGACAGGCTTAAATCAGGCATCTTTATTCCTCCTCGTGGAATCATCTGCCATCCTAGCCAGATCCTTTATCACTTCTCCAGCAATAATCAGACCTGCCACGGAAGGAACAAAGGCAACACTGCCTGGAATATCCCTGCGGTCCGTGCATTTATGCTTGGCTCCCGGAGGGCAGATACAGTTTGTCCGGCAGCTGATGGACATATCCTCAATGGGTCTTGTGGGTTTCTCTTTGGAATAAACCACCTTTAATTTTTTGACCCCTCTTTTTTTCAGCTCTCTTCTCATGACCTTCGCTAAGGGACACATGGTTGTCTTATATATGTCAGCCACTAAAAAGCTGGTAGGGTCCAGCTTGTTTCCTGCTCCCATACAGCTGATGACCGGAACTCCGGCTTCTTTGGCCTTCATAATCAGCTCAAGCTTGGCGGTGACTGTATCCACGGCATCTACAACGTAATCATATTCTTTAAAATTAAAATCTGCCGCATTTTCCGGCAGAAAGAAGCACTGATGCATCTCAACCTGAGCATCTGGATTAATTTCCAGAATTCGGTCTCTCATAACCTCAACTTTATATTTACCCACTGTTTTTCTTGTGGCAATGATCTGTCTGTTTAAATTGGTCAGACATACCTTATCATCATCTACCAGCACAAAGGAACGGACTCCGCTTCGAACTAAAGCTTCCACGACGTAACCGCCCACTCCGCCAATACCAAAAACAGCAACTTTTGCTTCCATCAATTGACCCATGGCTCCTTCGCCAAGGAGAAGCTGGGTTCTTGAAAACTGATTCAACAACTGATTCTACCTCTTTCTTATCAATATTATATCATTTTAGTAGGAATAAAAAACACACTTCAAGTAATTATACTTCGAAATGTGCTTTTGGGCAAATGATTTTTATTGGAGATTTGCAGAATCTTATTTTATTGCATAAATGGAAAACATGGGTGTGGAGTTATAATTGATTTTTTCTTCTTCCGACCACACCTGTTTCCACACATCAGGGTCTGATTTTACCTTTGATACGGCAAAGCTGTTTAGTATCTCAAGATCCCACTGGGGTCTGCACCTGCTGCTTAAGGGCAGCTTTTTGGCAATTGACTCCATGGCATCGATATCTGTGCATGTGTAATGATCCTCCACACACAGCTCTTTGACTCGCTTTCTGTCCGTTTCATAGCCTTTTCTTTTTTCATCATCGAATAAATACTGATACCAGTTCGCATCAAAGTTTAAAAGAACTCCGCCCTTTTTTAAGACCCTCAGCCATTCTCTATAAGCCTTCTCTGGTTCTTTTAAATTCCAAGTCACATTTCTGCTGACAACTGCATCATATGCCTCTGATTCAAGGTCTGTATTTTCTGCATCAGAAAGCACCCAGGTAATCCGATCCTTTAATTCTCCTGCATTTATTTTAGCCCGATTAAGCATAGATTCTGTACAATCCACAGCAGTCACTTGAAAACCGGCCTCTGCTAATATGATGGCAAAAAAGCCTGGCCCGGTGCCCATATCAAGCACTTTTATGTTTTTTCTGTCTCCAGGCAAATAATGGGTGATGACGTCCAGCCATTTTTCCTTCTGGCTGGAAGAGAGCTCCTTTTCATTTACCTGGGAATACCCCATGGTGCGGCTGGTCCAGTATTTTTTATTTTCTTCCAACAACATGATTTCATTCCCCCGCTTTTTCTGCTGCTAATAGAAAAGTAGGTGCTTTCTCCCCATTCTTCTCCCTGAGAATCCTGAATCCGGCATTCCTATCGCACCTGCAATTTATATATCCAGTCTCTATTAGTACCTTTAGGTCCCAATCCGGTCTTTTGCTTTGGCTGATTTCCATAGACTTTGTAATCTGGTTTGATTCTAAAAGAAGTTCCCTGGTCACGCCCATATGGCTGCCGGAGCCGACATATTCCTTTTCTTCCTCCCCAGGATCCAGGTTTAAGACCTCTTGTCCATAATCGGCATCAAAGTTTAACAAAAGCCCGCCTTTTTTCAGAACTCTCAGCCACTCTCCGTATGCTTTTTTAGGATCTGGTAAGGTCCAGGTCAAATTCCTGGCAATGACCACATCAAAGGACTCATCCGGAAACTCCAGGTTCTGGGCATCCATCACCTGAAAGCTTATGGAACGTTTCAAATCCTCTGCCAGACTTTTTGCCTCATCAATCATGGCAGGAGTAAGATCAATTCCACATACTTCATGCCCTTCCATGGAAAGAAGTACCGCAAAATATCCGGCCCCAGTCCCAACATCCAATATTCTAAGGGGAGCTTTATCCGGTAAATATGTTCTGATTTCTGTCAGCCATCGCTTACTGATTTCATCTTCCAGTTCCATTCTTCGTACAGCCGAAAAATCATGGGCCCGTCTGGTCCAATACTTTTTAACCCGTTCTTCAATCTGTTCCAATTAAAATGCCCCCATCCATTCTTGCAGTTCTCAGTAATTTTTTAGTATAATCCTGACTTGGATTTTTTATTAAATCTCCAGCCGCCGCAGCCTCTACGCACTCTCCCTTGCAAAGCACCATGATGGTATCACAAAAGCTGCTTACCAGCACAAGATCGTGGGAAACGAAAATGACTGCCATTCCAGTTTCCTTTATAAGCCCTTTTAATAATTCAATGATTCCATTTTGTGTGGATACATCCAGGGCACTTGTAATTTCATCACACAAAAGCAGCTCCGGGCCAACAGAAATCGCTCTTGCAATGGCAGCTCTCTGGCATTGGCCTCCGCTAAGCTCAAAGGGATACCGGTCAGCAAGCTCCGGGGATAACCCTACCCTCTTCATGAGTGTATGGATTCTTTTGTCCCTATCCTCTTTGTCTTTTACGTCGCATAAGTTTTTTATGGCTTTTCCAATGGTCTGGCCAATGGTATATCTTGGGTCAAAGGATTCAGATGCATTTTGGAACACCATCTGCAGCTTGCCAAAATCCGCTCTATCTCTCCGCTTCTTCATGATCTTATTTTTAAAAATCACCGATCCGTCCGTAGGGGAGCAAAGGCCTGCAATCATGCTGAGTAAGGTGCTCTTTCCGCTTCCGCTTTCTCCTACTACGCCAAGTATTTCTCCTGCCTTTACTTCTAACCCAATCTGGGACAGGGCTAAAAATGGTATTTTCCTTCTCTTATACTCTTTGCTCACTTCCTGAAGCTTTAATATACTTTCAGAGCTTCTCTCTTTTATGATGTGACCAGCCGTTCTTACTTTTGGTACTGCCTCCAACAAGGCTTTTGTATAAGGATGCTCCGGCGCTTTCAGTACCTTAGAAACAGGTCCCCATTCCGCCAGCTTTCCCTCATATATGACCCCTACCTTATCTGCAATTCCTGCCAGTAGGCCTATATTGTGGGTCACTAAAAGGATAGAGGTATTTGTATGGGACCGTACTCCTAAAAGTTCTTTCATTACATGTTCCTGTGATTCCCCATCAAGGGCACTGGTAGGCTCATCGGCCAGAAGGAGACGAGGTTTTAACAAAATGGAGAGTGCAATGGCAATTCTCTGATTCATACCGCCGCTCATCTCGTAAGGGCAGCTGTCTAAAAGCTCTCTTGCTCCCCATAAGTTCATGCTTTCAAACGTGCGAAGAACAAGTGGCTCAAACGTATCCTTTTGATACATCCCATGGCTTTTTAAGGTTTCTATGAACTGGCTTCTGTAGGTTCGAATGGGATTAAATGAGGCTTTGGGATTTTGAAAGATCATGCCCAGCCCTCTTCCGCATAACATCTCAATCTGCTTCTTTTCTCCGGCCAGCATATCCAGATCTTCAAATAAGATACGATCCGCAGATACGTTTAGATTAACAGGTTTCTTAGGAAACAGCGCTCGTAACAGGGTGCTTTTCCCACACCCGCTCTCTCCCACGATTCCTATGATCTCTCCTCTGTTTACCTCAAATGATACATCCTGTAAAATGGGCTGGTTTCCATAATTTACAGACAGATTTTTTATGGACAGAACTGTTTCACTCATATGCGCCTCTCCCCACTCCAAAATAATCCCTAAGGGAATCTCCAAGCAGCTGAAACAATAACACCGTGATAAAAAGAGCGGCTCCAGGTGCCATTACAGCCCAGGGTGCCTGCTGCATATAGCCGACAGCCTCGCTGATCATGGACCCCCATTCTGCTTCTGGTACTAAAACTCCAAGACCAAGATAAGATAAGCCAGCAAAGCCAATCATTACCGATGAAATCTGAAGGGAGGCATTGACGAGCAGCTCTCCTGCAATTCCTGGCAGAATGTGTTCCACCATGATTTCCAAGCCAGTGCTTCCGCTTAATCTGGCAGCACTGATATATGCCTCATTTTTAAGTGCCATCACAAGTCCTCTGGAAAGCCTTGCATAGGTGGTCCAGCCAGTTAAGGCGAGGGCAAGGATAGCATTTGTCATGGTTCCGCCCATAAGACCTGCAACCCCTATGGCCAATATCATCTGGGGAAATGCAAGGAAGATGTCGCAGATTCCAGTAACCACCCGGTCTAAGAATCCTCCGTAATAACCTGCCAGTACACCGAGAACTGTGCCTGTTGTAAGAGAAGCTGCCACAACCAAAAGAGCGGATACAATGGAAGTCCTTGTCCCCATGATAACTCTGGAAAAAATACAGCGGCCCAGCTTATCTGTCCCGAAGAAATACTTAAGATTCGGGGCTCCCTTTCGGTATAGGGCATTGGTCTCATAGGGATCATTGGGCACTAAATGGGGCGCCAAAAGACTAATGACTACAATCATTAAAATCAATAACAGAAGCAGAATCACGTTTCTTTTTATATAACTTCTATTCTCTATACTTTTTAATCTAATCATCTATAACTCCTCCAGTCTGGGATCCAATAGATGATAGCAAATATCAACAATCAAATTGATGACCACATAAATCACCGCCATAACCATGACAAATCCCTGTACAACCGGATAGTCTCTTGCTGTGATGGCATCCATCACCAGTTTCCCCATTCCAGGCCACATGAAAATAGTCTCAATCACCACACTTCCGCCAAGGAGTGTTCCAAAGGACAGACCTGCAACGGTGAGTATTGAGATCATGGCATTTTGAAGGATATGGAAGATAAGAATATATGGCTTTAATACACCTCTGGCCTTAGCCCCATCAATATACTCCATTCCTATCTGATTCAGCACAGATGATCTTACTTGCCGGATCAGCCGGCAAGACAGAGGAAGGGCCAGAGTCAGCGTGGGAAGAAAAAGTCCTTTGACACTGCCCTTTGCAATTACGGGAAATGCCTGGATGCGGAGGCAAAAAAAGTACATAAGCAGCACGGCTAATAAAAACCCAGGAACAGCATTGCCTGCCAGGCAGAACCACTTCATCACCCGGTCTAAAGCCCCATTCTTTTTTACTCCGCAGTAAACTCCAAGTGGTATGGAAATCACCAGGGCCGAAAGAAAGGCACTAAAAGAGAGAATGCCGGTGTATTTCATGGCCTTTATAAGCTTTTTTGCAACCGATGTCCCATCTTTATAGGAATTCCCCATATCCCCATGAATGAGATCGGAAAGCCAGTTGAAATAACGCAGCCCCCACGGGCGGTCAAGCCCCATTTCCCTTCTCGTTTCTTCAAGGATCTCTTTTGAGACGGCCACCCCCTGGGCACTCAGCTTTTTCTGAGCCGGATCACCAGGAGTCAGGGAAAGGAGAGCAAAGGTCAGAAAGGTGATGCCAAGTAAAACCGGAATCAGCTGTAGAAATCTCCCTGCTATATATTTTTTCATGCTCATATCCTAATCCATGTCCGTATCTGCATTCAGGAAGTAGAAATCAAAGGGATTGTTCTCTGCAACTCCACTGACTCCGTTTCTGGTGACTGTAATCTTATTAAACAATGCCACGTATCCAAAAGCATTCTCGTCTATGGCCGTCTGGATAATCTGGTCTGCCAGTCTTGCCCGTTCTTTTGTATCAGCTTCTGTTTCCAGCTTTAAAATCTCTGATTGGACCTGTTCATTCTGAAAGCCGCCACAGTTATATGGCGCCCCGTCTTTTAAGGTACAGCTGATGAAATAATAGGGATCTCCTGCCTTATCTGCAATCATACAGAACAAACCAATATCAAAATCTCCGGTGGCGATATAAGTTCCATCCGGGTCCTCCTCGCAGGTGAGCACCGCCATAATTCCTGCTTCTTTTAGCTGCTCCTGCATAAGGGCCGCCAGAGTGTCCAGACTCCTTGCGGCATAATAAGCCAGTTTAATGGACAATACCTTTCCATCCTTTTCATAATAGCCATCGGAATTTAAGGTGTATCCGTCCGCTTCTAACAAAGCTTTGGCAGCAGTTACGTCCGGCTTTGCCTTGGTCACTTTTCCATAAGGCGCCGTCGGGCTAAAAGGACCGACGGTTTCAGAAACAGTACCATTTAAATACCCTTCGATTGTTTTTGCATCTACAGTTAAATTAATTGCTTTACGAACTGCCTCGTTCTGCCGGTTTTCATTCAATATGTAAAACTGAAGTCTGGTGGCTGGTATTGTGGTCAGCTTATATTTTTCCGGTTCTTTTCGGTACTGCTCCGCCGCATCGGAGGTTACGCTGGTATAAGCGTCCAGTTCCCCATTCTGCATCGCCATCATGGAAGTGCCTGCCTCTGGCATGTAATAAAATACAGCACCGTCAAGCTTTGCCCTTCCGTTCCAATACTGTTCATTTCTTGCAACCTCTATGGTGCCGCCTGGTTCAAAGGAGGATACCACAAACGGGCCTGTTGCCACTAGTTCAGACTTCATATCGCCGCTATGGTCAAGGTCCGTAATTGCCAGTTCAGGACTTGCTAAATCGTTAAGAAGCATTGGATATACCTTTTTTGTATCAATGGTAAAGGTCTTTTGATTCACAACCGCATACGTATAGTCTTTAAAATCAGCAAATCTGGTGTTGATTTCCCCAGCTGCTTTTAAATTACGTATTACCATATCCGGCGTCACCGGATCCCCGTTGGAAAAGCTGGTATGTTCCTTAAGCGTAATTGTCCATAGGGTACCGTCTGCCTTGGCACTCTCTGCAAGAAGAGGCGTCAGGGTCGACTGGTCATCCATATAGAACAAAGTCTCCGTTACACCGTAAATCGAAGTATACCAGCCCTGGTAATCCAGGTGGGGATTTAAGGTCTGAAGGGCAAAAGATTCCGATACCCGTATTATTTTCTTATCAGGTGCTTGTCCTGTGGTGTCAGTCCCAGCTAAATTGCCGGTGTTGCAGCCGGTCAGCGAAGCAGCCATAAAGACAGCTGCCATAATGACAGCCATAGTTTTTTTCATCATATGCTCCCTCTCTCCATACATCATTCTGGTATTTAGTATAGTAGAAATAGAGCCTTCCACACAAGCCTCCCCAGGGGATATTATTTTATAAAACGCTCAATGGCATGATTTAAATCGTCAATCGCTTTTTTGTCCCCGGATTCCACCGCATCCACAATACAATTTTCAATATGATCCTTTAAAATAACCTTCCCCGTATTATTAAGTGCTGATATGACCGCTGATAGCTGGATAAGAACCTCACTGCAGTCCCTTCCCTCACTTACCATCCGCTTGACTGACTCCAGATGACCGATGGCACGGGATAAGCGGTTCTCAACTACCTTCGTATTTTTATGGGTATGGGTATGTCCATGGTGACTATGGGTATACTCTGTTCCGTCCTCCGATACATGGGTATGATATGTCTTGTCTTCTTCCATAATATTACCTCTCTCCTGTTCTTTTTCTATTGTACTAAAAATTACCATATTTCTCAATAACAGTTCCCATAAACTTCTTGCAATCGTATTTTACCTGTGTTATACTGCTTGTCCGCTTATACACGTAATATTGTAATAGAAGGAGGAATTAATATGCAAACTACTTATGAAACAGAACAATTAATACTTCGCACCTCAGATGTCTCTATCATAAATCCTATTCTTGATTATCAATTAAGAAATAAGGATTTTTTACAGATATGGGAACCAATAAGAAGTGACGAATATTATTCGAAGGAATTTCAGGAAAAAGAATTAATTGCCGATTCCTGTAATCAGAACGCTTTAAGGCTATGGATTTTCAAGAAAGAGGAACCAAACAAAGTCATTGGCTGCATTGCCTTTACAGGCATCTCAAGAGGTGCATTTCAGTCATGTTTCTTAGGTTATAAGCTTGATGAGAAGGAGATCAATCGTGGGTATATGACAGAAGCATTAAGACGGGGAATACAAATTATATTTGAAGACTACGGACTGCACCGAATTGAAGCAAGTATAATGCCGCGGAATCAAAGGTCTATAAAAGTGACGGAAAAGCTGGGTTTTGTTAATGAAGGGCTGTCACGCCGGTATTTGAAGATTAATGGTGTTTGGGAAGACCACATTCATATGGTATTATTAAATGAAGATATGGATTAAAAGCAACTGTGGTGCTGGTAAGCAAACAGCCAGTGCGTAACCGAAAGCTTACGTACTGGCTGTTTTTTATTATTAATTTTGCTGGTACGACCAAACTCACTGAATGGTTCCCTCTATTTCACCAAACGATATAAACCATTCTCTTCTTTCTGCATACGCATCTCGATGGCTCTTATAATTTTATCCGCTTCTATGTAAAAACGATCTTTTTCTGCCATGATTTTAAACTTTGTATTGAAGCCTTCTTTGAACTCTGTAAAAACAGACATAAGATTTCCCATTTCTTTCTGGTATTCGTTTGCCATGGTAACCAGCTTATTATCGTTGGACTGAAGAAAGGAAGGATACAGATACTGGTCCTCTGAGGATAAGTGTATTTTAAGCTTACCCGCCAGACTGTTGATATGAAGTGCAATTTCCGCCGCTTCCTGCTCTAAATCCCGTTTCTTACAGAGTGCTTTTAATACGTTAAGTTCTTCCAAGATCCGCTCATGCTGATCCATATAATGCTTTAATTCCATGATTGGTGCTCCCTTCTTTTGTACGTTCCAAAAACAGACAAGACGGCCTGCATTCCCAGACCGTCTCATAATTATTGCTGATTTAACTTCTCATGGAGCCAGTTTAAGTAATGATCCCGGACTCCATCTCCGTCTGCCTGTTTCTCAAAAGATTCTGTTTGTTCATCCACTGCTTTTTTATGCTCTTCGGTAAGGGCACGTGCCGCAAAGGTATAAACCACTTCATCCTCTTTATCTATATGGCGCTTTAATAAGGCGCCGTAACCAACTGCATTGGAAATGATATCCAGCTTGTAGTCATCAAGGGGGTTCTTCTCATATTCCTCAACTGCTTTTTCCAGCTCAGAAAGATAGAGTCTTCCAAAATCATGTTCAACCAGCATACCATTGCGGATTAATTTCTCTGCAACCGGGCCCATATTGTCAAGCATGAACTGAAAGAGGATTTTTTCTTCCTTTCCATGGTGATGCTTGTCCGCGTAATTTCTACCAAAATCAACGCATTCTCTTAAAAGCTTGCCGTCTACAGGTTCTCCGTTTAAGATACCGGCACATATTTTTCTTAAAAAAGCAGTAAAATCAAGAATGTTTTCATGCTCTTTCATTAATAAGTCAATTCCGTACATAGCGTCATCTCCTTAATTCGTACACCTGATCTTCGATTTGGCTAAACTGAATTTTGGAATCCTTTAACATTCCTTTGATCAGCGCTGCTCTTAAGGTGTAGTAATGCTTCACGTCTCCATGAATCATGTTCCAATAAGTTCCATGAATGTCCTGAGCCTGTCTCCAGACCACACGATCCTCAGAATCTTCTACCATTGCATTTACATGGTCACAAGGCATTCCGTTTAAAAGTCTTGCATCCAAAGCATCAAATGCTTCTCTTGCGGAAACACCCTGCTCCACCGGGTTTTCTTCTCCCAGCTTACTAATAGCTTCTTCCATATCAGCAAGGGCATTGGCATCTGCCTCAAGTACTTCGGTCACAGCATAAGCAAGTCTGTTCTCTACAAGGCTTACTCTCTCCTGAAGCCAGCCGTGGATATTACCTGTATCCACAAGATCTTCCAGGTTTCCGTCTGGAAGAGTTCCGTAACGATTATCCGTCTTTTCTCTTAAGTCTAAAGCCAGACCTTTTTCCTTCGCAAGGTCTAACACTGCATTCGCCATTGCATCCTGAAACTTAATTTTGTTATATAACCAAATATGAATCGGTCCTAAAAAAGCGCTCATCCTGCTCCTCTTTTCTCTCTTAGATTTAGATATTGTTCAGTTTTTCGATTAAGCCGTCTGCGTCAAGTCCATGGACCATGCAGGCCTCTTCCAAAGATTCCATCTGGGAAGAAGGGCAGCCAAGGCAGTGCATCCCACAGCTCATTAATACTTCTGCAGAAGCAGGGTTCATTCTTAAAACTTCTCCGATTGTCATTTCCTTTGTTATCATAATAAATTCCTCCTAATTATTAGTATTGTTCAAAAGTTCCATACATATGAAATTTACTTCTCCCAATTCAAGTGCTACGGGAAGAAGCTGTTCCATGGTCAGATCATAGCTGATCATACATAATGCTTTGTAGAAGAAATGATTCACCTTCTCATCTTCATATCCAAGTGCCAGTGCAAGGGAAGCATTGGCCGCCAGTCCCTTGACTCCCAAAAGAATTGTGGATTGTAACGACCGGACATCCGGATCCTCATTCCACATTTCCTTCATATCTACATCAGAGGTGTTTCCGCAAACAGAAAGGCAGGTGCTGCAATTAGGGGCTACCTTTCGCTTTTCCTCACGGACCCTGCGTATCATATCCTTAAGGCCATCATCGCTTGTATTGTTTACGGTAGCAAACAGCCCTTCTATCAAAATGACTGTCGTCATGGGAAGCTTTTGATGCATTCCACAAGATTTGGCAAGACCAATTAATGCGCCGGTCAATTCATCCCTTAGCTTCATGGAGTCAGTGGATATTCCCGATGCTCTCATTTCTTCCTTGCCTCTTTCTTTGTCGCCTTCCTTCCCACTCTGTACCCATGACATTCTGCTATCCATCTTTCTACTATGACCTCTCTTAATTCCTCTTTTATGTGATTCGTCTAAAAAACTACGACCAGCATCATCTTAAAGCTTTCCTCCGCATATACTGCGTGAGGTTTATTCGCCGGCATGACTAAGGTCTGGCCTGCGTCAAGTATATATTCCCTGCCATCCACTGTAAACTTACCGGTACCTTCCAGTACGGTAACCATGGCATCACCCTTTGATTCATGGGTGCTGATTTCTTCGCCTTTATGAAAAGCAAACAGTGTAATGCTGACTGCTTCATTTTGTGAAAGGGTTTTGCTAACGATCTGTCCCTCTTGAATCTGAACCAGACTAGACAAAGTCACGACTTCTTCGTGTCCTATATTTTTCAGGATCTTTTCTGACATATGGCCTCCTCCTTAAAATCTCTTGCCTTTACATGGAAATTATAATATAATATCTACAACAATTCGGTTGTTATTACAACATTTTAAAACTTTTTTGAAAGGACGGGACTAATGCAGCAATATCTGCCTATTTTAAAAAAATCACACTTGTTTCAGGGCGTCACAGAAGAAGAAATCCAGTCCATGCTAAGCTGCTTATCCGCCCGTATAAAACATTATAAAAAGGATGAATTCATCATACACAGCGGTGATTACATCCGCTCCATCGGAATGGTGGTTTCCGGAGCTGCACTGATTATTCAGGAGGACTTTTGGGGAAAGCGGACCATTATTTCCGAAGCACTTCCCGGCAGCCTGTTTGCGGAGACTTATGCCTGTATCTCCTCGGTTCCCATTGAGATGAGTGTCATCTGCGATACGGAATGCGACGTGATCTTTATGGATTTTAACCGCATTATGAACGTTTGCAGCTCTGCCTGCGCCTTCCATACAAGGCTTGTCCAGAATTTTATTTCTGCCATCGCAAAAAAGAATCTGCTTCTTACAAAGAAGATGCAGCACATGTCAAAAAAGACCATACGGGAAAAACTGCTTTCCTATTTATCAGCTGAATCCATCAAGAGCAATTCCTCCACGTTTTATATTCCATTTAACAGACAGCAGCTTGCAGATTACCTTTCCATCGACCGAAGCGCCCTGTCCAGTGAGCTTAGTAAGCTTCAGACCGAAGGAATTCTTACTTATAATAAAAACCAATTTACATTAAGCACATTTTCTGACTAAACAGAAAATGTGCTTAATGTATTTAAAACGTATGAACGTTTCCTGTAAGACGGATATCTCTTGATGAACTTCCTACCAGGATCTTATAATCTTCTTCCATTTCCTCCTGAATATGGAGTGCAACCTGCCTCTCCTCTCCCCTCTTTAAAAACACCTTTTCAAATGCAATCAGTTCCTTATAGAGGGAATCCTCATTCTTCTCACTGCGCTTATATACCTGTATGATTTCTCCACCTGCCACATGTCCGGAGTTCTTAACAGAACATAAGACTGAATTGTTTCTTCTGTCAATTTCCAGATTACTATATTCAAAGCTGGTATAGGAAAGCCCATGGCCAAAGCAAAACTGGGGTTCTATTAAATATTGATCAAGATAACGGTATCCTACATATTTTCCTTCCTTATAAACGACTTTTTTATCTCCGACCAGCTCACCAAGGGCATATGCGGAACAGTCTTTGTGGGATTTATAAAATGTTTCCGGCAGTTTTCCAGAAGGATTCACTTCTCCAAGGAGTACTTCCGCCAGTGCATTCCCTCCTTCCATACCACCATACCAGCCCCATAAAGTCGTGTGAGCCTGATGAATCCAGGTCTCCATCTCCACCGGACTTCCGCCAATTATGATTACAATCGTATCCGGCTTTGCTGCCAGCAGTTCCTGAATCAGGGTATCCTGCTCATAGGGAAGCTTCATATCCTCCCGGTCCAATCCTTCGCAATCAAGGTCATGATTTAATCCACCGATAAAGATTACCGTCTCATACTCTTTTGACAGCCGAACTGCCTCCAGGCGAAGCTCCTTTCTTTTCATTTCCAGTTTATCATTTTGGGTAACAGACAATTTCGCAGGGGCGCCGCCATCTTCCAGACTGGTTTCCTGCCAGTTCACCTGACCTTCTTCCATCTTTTCTTCCCGGCAGTATCCCTGGGCATAGCCCACGGTAACATTTCCTCCTAAATGAGTTTTCAGTCCCATCAGAGGAGAGATTTCATATAGTGCCTTGATTTCTGCACTTCCACCTCCGCCAGCATGTAAGCATTCTGCATTCTCTCCCACCAGCAGTACGCTTTTTAATTCTTCTTTTTTAAGCGGAAGCTGATTCTTATCATTCTTTAACAGAATCACGGACTCCCTTGCCACTTCCAGGGCTTTATTACGATGTCCCGGAGTATTGTAGGCTCCTGATTTCCGTTCTCCGTCCAGCATATGAAGGCGCATCATCAGTAAAAGAATGCGAAGCACTTTCTCATCAATAGCCGCTTCCCTGACCTCTCCCGCCTGAATCTTCTTTTTCAGTGGATCAGCCAGAAAATAATCATCAAAATCATAGGTGACAGACATTTCTATATCCAATTGGGACAATGCAGCCTTATTGGTATCATGAACCCCACCCCAATCAGAGATTACTACACCATCATATCCCCATTCTTCACGGAGAATCTTATGAAGAAGAAAATTACTCTGGCAGCAGTGCTCCCCATATAATTTGTTATAAGCCCCCATAATCGTATAAACGCCGCCTTTCGTTACTGCTTCGTAAAAGGCAGGCAAATAAATGTCCCTTAGCACCTGCTCATCGATTTCTACATCCACCCATAAACGTCCCGTTTCCTGATTGTTGGCTGCAAAATGCTTCACACATGCTGCCACATCCCAAAGCTGAACTCCCTGAATATAGGGCACTGCCATTTCTTTGGTCAGATAGGGATCTTCGCTGAAATATTCGAAATTTCTTCCGCACAGTGGACTTCTTTTTATATTAACCCCAGGACCCAGAATCACATCTTTTCCACGACCTCTGGCTTCTTCACCAAGGACACTGCCCATATCATAAGCCAGTGTCCGGTTCCAGGTTGCAGCCAATGCGCTATTACACGGCAGATAAGTCACATAATCATCGGAATGACCAATGGCATTCCAGCGGTCCGGCTCAAATTCCTGACGTACTCCCATTGGTCCGTCTGACATCTTAAGGGGCGGGATTCCAAGGCGTGGTACCCCTGCCGTCTGAAAAAGCTGTGCCCCATGTATCATACCGATCTTTTCATCAAGAGTCAGCTTCTGTAGTAGTTCCTCCGCCGTCTTTTTGATCTGTGTTTCCATGGCATTACTTCCTTCCTTCTAAAATCTTCTCTTTATGCTCGATTATAAGCGAGAGTCCTCATGAAGCATACAGGTATAATTATAGATAAATCACGGAAAGAATTCGTGAGTTTTCATCTATTACTTTTATTTCCCGCCAAAGGCCGATATAATTAGAATAAGAAAAGAAATGGGGGGGGGACTTTACATGGCAATCAAAAAAATATTTACAGCAATATCAAGAATTAAGGTACAAAAACAGCTTTCCATCATCTTTTTTATTGCTATTTTTATTCCTGTTATTTCTATCGGTAATTATCTTGTATACAATACACGCTCTTTACTGTTTCGCCATTATGAAGATCAGTCCCGCTCCGATAATCTTCGTGTCAAGTCTCTACTCCTTGATTTAACCTCAAATATATATATAAAAGCGGAGTCATTATCTTCCGATAAAGAATTAATCCAGCTTTTAAGCACCGTTTATCCCTCACCGGATGAAGCTGTCAGGGCAATGGAAAATTATAAGGGCTTTGAGACGCTTTTATCACAGGATATGTCAATCCAGCAGATTTCAATCTATACTCAAAACAACTCTCTGCCAGAAAGCAAATATATTCACCCAATTTCTTCTGACTTAAAAAAAGAAAACTGGTTTGAACAGGCTTATACGACCGTTACTCCTTTTTGGACCGCAGAAGCTGTCACAGATAACTTTGGCAATCACTCTCACATCTTATGTCTCCACACCAGAATCTTTCTCCCTCAGATACATAGTTTCGCAATCCTGAATTTATCTGTGAGCAACAATCATATGAAAAATCGAATTGAAAACAGCTCACTGAACACCGTTCTGTGGTTAAATGAGGGAGAAATATTTTATAGCAGCAAGAAACAGACCATGGGGCAATCTCTAAAAGCATATGCTGCCGGCCCCAATGGGTCCTATCTTGGCAGAATCAATCTACCGGAACAAAAAGTGATCGGCTGCGTATCTACCCTTTCTACTACATACTCCAATGACTTATTCTATCTGGCGTCACTAAATGAGAATGGCTACCCATATATGAACAAGATAACTTGTCTTTATCTTGGAATTCTTATACTGATTCTCTTAATCACCAGTGCATTCATCTACACATACTCCCGATATTTCAGCCGCCGGATTATTACACTTCGGGAGACCATGCACAATGCAAGTCAGGGGAACTATAACATTATTGACACCTTCCACGGAAAAGATGAAATTTCTGAGGCATTTGCAGACTTAAATGTCATGATACACGATATTCTTCAGAAAGAGGCCTCTGTATATGAAGCCCAGATTCGGACGCAGCAACTGACCAACCAGCAGCAGCAAATGGAATTTAAGATGCTCTCCAGTCAGATCAATCCCCATTTTCTCTATAACACCCTGGAGACCATTCGTATGCGGTCACTAAAAGCCGGTAATTTAGATGTGGCAAATGCGGTAAAGCTCCTTGGAAAATCCATGCGCTATGTACTGGAAAACACCACCGGCTCCTTCATCACTCTGGCAAAAGAGCTGGATTATATTGATACCTATTTATCAATCCAAAAACTGCGTTTTCATGACAGCATCAATTATTCCTTAAAGACATCACCGCAGATAGATTTAAATGAATATGAGATCATGCCTCTTCTCTTACAGCCGATTGTGGAAAATGGAGTTCTTCATGGACTGAAGGAAATGGAGCAAGGCGGAACTATCATGATTCACATTATAAAAAAAGAAGAGAAGCTACATATCAAAATTTTTGACAATGGATGTGGTATGACGCAGGAAGAGATTGACGGGATAAACCCAAGTATTTATAAGCTCCAACGGGAATCAGCAAAAAGGATCGGACTATATAATATCTATCAACGAATTCAATTATATTATGGCAAAGATTTTGGGTTTCAGATAAAAAGCAAGAAGCATTGGGGGACCTTGGTAACGTTGATTTTACCAGCACAGGAATATAGTAGGGGGATGGGAGAATGAAGCTGTTTATATCCGATGATGAAATTGATGTAAGGGAAGGAATAAGGTATTTGCTTAACTGGTCGGAACTGGGCTTTCATATCTGCGGTGAGGGAAAGAACGGACTGGATACCTTAGAGCAGATTACAAGGCTTATGCCAGACGTTGTCCTGCTGGATATCCGCATGCCCAAGCTTTCCGGCCTGGAGGTCATAAAAAAAGCAAGAGAACAGGGATTTATAGGAAAATTTATTTTGTTAAGCGGTTATTCTGATTTTTCCTACGCCCAGGAAGCCATCCGATACGGAGTGACCTGCTACCTTACTAAGCCCATTGATGAGGAGGAGCTTCAAAAAGCCGTTCTGGAAGCAAAGGAATCCATACTAAATGAACAGATTATGCAGAAAAAGCTGTTGCAATACCGAGACAAGGCCAGAGATTCTATTTTACATGACATCCTTTTTAATAAAACCAATGATTCATTTCTGGATTATCACGATATGATGCTGGAGTCTTATGTTTATCAGGTTGTCTTATATGCAAATTACAATCAGGATTCGTACCAGGCCACATGGGATTTTGCAGAAATTCTACGGCTTGCAAATAAAAATCACAACTCTCTGGAATATTTGAAACAGGACCATCTGAATGTGATTATATTAAAAGGAAATTTTGCACTGAACCGGTTTCAGGAGCTGATGGAGCATTATATCAGCCAGCCACAAAAAGGGTCTCCTTTGGATTCCCTTTTCCTTACCTATGGAAGACCCGTTTACTTAGCAGAGCACATTCATAGCTCCTTCGAGGACGCACAACTTCTTATGAAGCGCAGATTTTTTTGCCATTTTAATCAGCATGTCCTGGGCTATATGGATTTACCCAAGGAGTTTCCCACGATAAATGCCAATGCTTTTATGGAGAACACCTACCCGGAGCAGATGGGAAACTACATTCAATCCGCTAACCGCCAAATGCTTCAAGAAGTTTTAGAGAAACTAAAAAAGGACCTCTATTATGCAGACCTTGAGGTTCCCATCGTGAAGCATACCCTGGCAGATATCATGATTCAGGTAAAATCCATCCTCACCCATACTTATGGGGGAATGGAGATACCATTTCCAAACAATGCTGCTATTATCAGTACCATAGAAGAAAAATACTATCTATATGAAATACTGGATTTTTTTACCCTCCAGTTTGAAATGTGCATGAACGCCATCGGCTCACCCACCCGCGAAAGCGTCATGGATGGAATCCTCCATTATATCCAGTACAATTATCAGGAGAATTTAAAGCTGGGAACCATTGCAGAGCTGTTCGGATACAACAGTTCCTATTTGGGAAAAGTGTTTCATAAAACTACCGGGAAGAGCTTTAATGCTTACCTCGATGAAGTCCGCATCGAAAACTCCAAGAAGCTTCTTTTAAATGAGGAAAACAAGGTTTATGAAATCGCTCTCCTTGCAGGTTATACAGACGTTAATTATTTTCATAAGAAATTCAAGAAATATGTAGGGATAAGTCCTGCCGAATTTCGCAGGGGCTTATCCAAAGAGGGATAAAAAGGGGACATCGAGATGGAACGATTCTCGATGTCCGCTATTTTTAACGCCGTTTTCTTGTCAATGCCAGAACCTCTACTTTCCCTTATTATTGTAGTCTTCCACCGCCTTAATTCTGGAAGCCGCCAGATCTTTTGCATTCTTCATATCCACATTCAGCACCTGTTCATATCCAAGACCTTTGACGGTATCCTGCATGTGTTTTAAGATACTGTTAAATTCTGTCTCATCCTTGGCGAAGATCATCTTCCAGGAATCATCTACAATCACAGCCTTACACTGTCCACGAAGGGTAGTAATATCAGAGCCTTCTTCCGGCTGAAGATAGGAAGTCCCCGGAGCCACTGACAGTGCATGGTTGTTTTCCAAAAATTCAATGGTGGTCTTTGCCCCGCCGGATTTTTCCTGCCAGTCAAGATCCAGGGGTGTTGTTCTCTTTGCTAATTCCGAAGACCACATGCTGGTCAGATAAGGTTCGTTGATTCTCGGATCAATATCAACAATAGACAGGGTTTTAAAGTTTAACGCACATACTCCATCCTTCCAGGAGCCGCCGCCCCACTCCTCTGGGACAGATACATCATTATTAGGCAGTGCCTTTTCCCCAAAGTCTGTAAAGACTGCTTTCCCATCTTTTATCTCCCAGGTCAGGCCTTCGATTCCTGCTGCCCCATTGGCCTGCCCTGCCAGCTCCATTCCTTCCGGTGAATACAGCCAGTCAATAAATTCTGCGATTCTTTCCGGATGCTTTGTCTGGCTGCCAATGGCTATAATCGTCTTTCCATTGCCGCTTGGATAGCAGCCAAAGGAAAACGGAGAACTTCCGTTTATATAGGCTGGCATGAACCCTTTTCCCATGTTCTTGTGTTCCACTGTGTTATAATAGGACGATCCCTGGAAGGACCAGAGAGAGGTCAGAATCTGACCGTCACGGTATTTATCGGATAAAATATCGTAATTTTGTGTGGTGGATTCCGGGTCAATCACTCCAGCCTGATTTGCCTGAAACAGAAATTTCAATGCTTTTACATAATAGCCATCACTGGAGGTAATATCCTGGCTGTCACTTCCGTCTGCTTTGACTAATACAAAGCCAATTTCATTATAACCATATAAAGAGGCGTAGTTTTTCGCTCCTACCATCATGTTGTCATCCCAGTCTTTGAATAATGAGATGGCATAAGTCTTTTTGCCAGAATCGCTTTTCGGTGTATTCTCCTGCATGGATTTCATCACCGGAATAAAGTCCTCTAACGATTCCATCGCCGGATATCCGATGGCCTTATAAGAATCCCATCTCACGTATGGAGATACCAGCGGCTCGATCCCCTCTGAAGATACTAACGGTGACTGATTGGATATTTCGCCTGGAATGCCATAGATTCCCTTGGTCTCCAAGTCTCCGTTCATAATATCAATTGCATCTTTATAATTGGTTAAAACTGCTTTATCTTTTAAAAGACTGGTCATATCCATAAGAAGCCCGGCTTTTACCATATTTTCAAAGCGTCCATTCTCTGTTTTAGAAATGATAAGATCTCCCAGATTCCCTGCGGCAGAGCGGGTCTGGAATAAAGTATCTCCGCCTCCTGCCACATTAGGAGCGATAATATTAAGCTCCATATTAAATTTATCTTTTACCACCTTTGCAAACCAGCCGGATTGAATACCCTGATAATTCGCCAAGGTATCAAATACATCTACGGTGATAAATTCATCCTTTTTTTCATTGCCACTGCCAGATGAACTGGTGGTTTCCTTGCCGCATCCTGCCAATATGGTCGTGGCTGCAATAATCGTACAGAGCAGTAAACTTGTAATCCTCTTTTTCATTCTCTCTCTCTCTCTCTCCTTTTAACCTTTTACCGATCCGATCATAATTCCCTTTACAAAAAATTGCTGGAAAATCGGATAAACAAACAAAATTGGAAGCACTACGATGACAGACACCGTCATGCGGATGGAAGTTGGCGTCTGCTGGGAGGCCAGGGCAACAGCACTCACAGCAGAGGTTCCATTATTTCTTACCATTGCCGCCAGTGAACTGGCCTGATTGATATACGTATATAGTAAATACTGTAAGGAATATAATTTTTGATCCGTCACATAAATCAAGGTATCCTGAAATGAATTCCACTGCCCGACTGCTGAAAAAATCGCCACAGTCGCCAGTATGGGTTTTGCTGTGGGAAGTATAATCCTTCTAAATACAGTGAAAATCCCCGCGCCATCCATTTCTGCTGCCTCCTGTAAGGATCTTGGTATGGATTCTATATATGTCTTAACAAGAATGATATTAAATGGCTGTATAATGACCGGAATGACGTATACCCAAAAAGTATTGGTCAGATGCAGTGTTTTCATGGTGATAAACATTGGAATGAGTCCGGCATTAAAATACATGGTAATGATGAAAAACCGATACCAGAACCTCCTTTTCCACATCTTCTCCTGGGTAAATATAAATCCCAAAAACCCAGAGGCCAATACCGTAAAGGCCGTACCGATCACAGTTCTTCCAATTGATACAAGAGCCGATCTTAATAAGCCATTAATTAATAATACCTGTTTATAATTATCAAAATGAATGGATCTGGGCAAAAAACGAATGGAGCCATTGGCGCTTAAATCATTGGCGCTGATGGTATTGATGATCATATAGTAAAACGGATAAAAACAGATGAGAGTGATTATGAAGAATACGAAGTAATTAATTATGTTAAAAGTCAAATCGTTGCATTTTATTATTTTGCGTTTCTTATTCCTGGTTCCCACGAAACATTCCCCCCTTAAATAATGGACTCCCCACGTGTTTTCTTGGACACAAAGTTAACTATGGCAAGCAAGATTAAACTGATTATGCTCTTTAACATACTGATAGCAGTGGCAAGGGACAAGCTGCTTCCTGTCATGCCTATATTATACACGTACAGATCCAATACCTGAATATGCTCTTTGTTAAAAGAATTCTGGAATACATAATACTGATCCATTCCATTATTTAAGAAGTTGGCAACCGACATCATCAGCAAAACAAAAAACGTCGGCATCAAGGATGGTAGGGTGATTTCCTTCATCAAGCGGAACCTGTTGGCACCATCGACCCGGGCTGCCTCATAAAGCTCTGAATCGATTCCGGCAATTGCTGCCAGATAAAGGATTGCCCCCCAGCCCAGTCCTTTCCACACATTCCAAAAGGTCATCCACGAATAGATATGAGCATCACTGTCTAAAAATTTAATTGGCTGGGTGATGATACCCAGATGCAGAAGCAGAGAATTTACCATACCGCCATCTGTAAACAGGCTGAATGCCACAGAATAGACTAATACCCAGCTTATAAAATTGGGAAGTGCCGTTAATGTCTGTACCACATTCTTAAACCATTTGCATTTTATCTCATTGAGAAATAAGGCAAATCCAATGGGAAATACAGAGGTAAGAATCCCCAATAGGCTCATTGCAAGTGTGTTCTTCATGACCTGAACGATCTGCGCTACCTGAGTTTTATTTGCAAAAAGCGTTTGAAACCATTTCCAGCCTACAAAATCACACTGTGACAATTTAAGGGGTGGCTTATAATCGTAAAACGCATAAATCCAGCCATGCAGCGGAAAATAGGAAAACAGAAAACTCAGTATGATAAACGGTACAATACAGTAAAACAACCTGCGGCTTTGCAACGTGGTCTTAGATGCTTTTGTTGTTACAGATTTTTTCATTCCTTTCACTCCTTCACGTTTTGCTGAACCTTACTTTGTTTGATTTATTATACCATTCCGTTTTTTTCGAAGCATACCAATGAAATCTGACTGTTAATATAGAAAAAAACGATATTTTTCTCTTTTCTTATAAAACCTCTATTTCTTTCCATATTTTGTGTTGATTATTGCCAGTAATATTTCACCTTCCTGTAACATATCTAACAGCTTAAAATGATAATTAAGCCTTCCTTACACCTGGAAATCTTATGAAAAACACTTGTAAATATCATGTTGAGTGTACAAAAAAAGACAGGAACTATTTCTTCCTGTCTCTCTTATTGCATCTTCCCCTTATTGATTGTTTTTGGAAGGCTTACGGTAAAGCTGCTTCCCTTCTCCAGGGTGCTTTCAGCCACTACATTTCCACCGTGAGCTGTGACTATGGACTTTACAATGGCAAGTCCGATTCCTGCACCTCCTGTCTTTCTATCTCTGGATTTATCGGAACGATAAAACCGTTCAAAGACGAGGGCAAGCTCCCGTTCCGGGATTCCGATTCCGTTATCACTTACCTTTATGATGCCGTCATTTGGAGTTTCCGAAACTACCACTTTTACGCTCCCGCCCTCAGGCGTATATTTCATTGCATTGGAAAGAAGGTTTGCAACGACCTGGCTGATCCGGTCCTTATCTGCTTCCACCATTACGGGCGTTCCCTCTAAATCAAAGGATAGGTTTCTCTTTACCAATTCCCCGTTCATGGTGTCGGATACAATTTGAACAAGGTTTAAAAGATCTACCTTTGATTTCTTTAACACCAGATTTTCACTTTCCATTCTGGCAAGCTGCTCTAAATCAGCAACCAGAGTACCAAGACGCTTTACCTCTTCAAAGCAGCTGCTAAGCCGGCTGTAGGTAGGTTCCCATAAGCCTTCCATCATTGCCTCCAGATGGGAGCTTAAGGAGGTAAGGGGTGTCCTAAGCTCATGGGCTACATCAGCAGTGAGACGCTTTCTTAAGCTCTCCTGCTTTCCCAGACCGTCTGACAGCTGGTTGATGGCTTCCGCAAGATCATCAAGCTCTTTGATTCTGGTACCAGGCTCAAACCTTATGTTATAATTCCCTTCGGAAATCTCTTTTGCAATGTAGGCCGTCTTAGTAACCGGACGGGAAATCCGCCTGGCAAGCAAACAGCCAGCAATGATAGAACAAACACCAGATAAGATACCTATGAAGATCAGCACCTTATTCATGACATTGATAAAATCAAAATCAGCTTCGTTCATGAAAAATGGTCCGTAATATTTAATGGAAAGACTTCCAATCTCTTTTCCATTCTGGTTCAGCTCATAGACATTGTCCACAAAGCCGCCTTTGGAGCCTCTCTCTTCCATTCGTACGGATATTTCATCCATGATCTGTCCACAAAGACTCATATCGTGATTTTCAGCGTCCCATACTACGTTATGGCCTGCATCATACAGCTTTATGATATAACCGTCATATAAGGCATTCATTCCAATGGCATGAACATAATCCTGCTTCCAGACCCGTTTTAATCCATCATACTGCTTGCTTAGCTCATCAACAATATTTTCCCGCCTCTCTTCTCCCAGCTGAATGATGTACTTTTCAAACTCCCGGCTGATGAGCCAGTTGGAAAGAATTCCCGTTAAGAAGACGGTAAGAAACAGGATGAGAAAGATGGATAGTGAAAGCTGTTTTCTTAAGCTTTTCATGGCTTTACCCTCCAAACTTATATCCAAGACCTGGTATGGTCAGGACATAGACTGGGGATTTAGGATCGTCTTCAATCTTTTTTCTTATGTTCTTGATATGGCTGTCAATGGCCCTGTCGTATCCTGCGAAGCCTTTATCCATGGCAGTTTCAATCAGCTCTTCTCTTGTAAATACCTTTCCAGGGTATTTGATGAGGGCGGATAATATGTTTCGCTCACTGGGGGTCAGGGTCACAGGCGTTCCATGTTTTTTTACTTCATTCTTCTCAAAGTCCACGATGAGATCTCCGTCCCGCCAGGAATTTAACCTGGTCAATGGGATTAAATCAGGCTCTGTTCTGCGAAGAACGGCTTCAATTCGGGCATAAAGCTCCTTTAAACCAAAGGGCTTAATCACATAATCATCGGCTCCAAGAGAAAAGCCTTCTACCACATCATTTTCCTCTACCTTTGCCGTAAGCATGATGATGGGAACCCGGGACTTTTTCCTTATGGCGCTGCATACCTCTTCTCCCGAAAGATCAGGAAGCATCAGGTCAAGAAGGACAAGGGAGATGTTTTCGGCCTCGAATATCTCCAGTGCCTTTTTCCCATTTTCCGCAGGGATGGGGCAAAAGCCTTTGCTTTTTAAAAGAAGGCAGACGACCTCCAGGATTTTAGGCTCATCGTCCACCACAAGTACATTTTTTAAGTTCTTAATCATCCGAACACCTCAATCCATATCCAAAATAAGCAGGAAAAGCGGGAACCGCCCTTAAGCGATTCCCGACTTCTTTATTCCACTACGTCGTAGCCCTGATCTTCAATTTCAAATTTGATTTTGTCAATAGGAGCCTTATCCGGATCATGATCTACAGTTACTGTTTTTGCTTCTAAGTCTACGGAAACGTTAGACACTCCATCTACTTCTCCAACTGCACCTGTCACTGCTTTCACACAATGCTGACAGGACATACCTTCTACTTTTAAAATTGTTGTTGCCATTTGCAATACCTCCATTATTTTTATTTTATATTAAAGGGCTTTAAAAATTTGTAAACCTCAATATTTTTCCCGTGGTCCATAACAGGAACCGTGGCATAGACCCAGCCTTCTACCTTTTGAGGGTCAACCCCCGCTGCCAGCAGAGGCTCTGGATTTAAAACGAATACAATATCCTTATCCTGGTCTTTGCCTGATGCGGTATTGATTTCCATATTTTTGGCCCATTCAAACATGTTACCATCTCCCAGCTTCAAGCCGTAATGATCCATAGCTGAATGATAATTAATGATATCTGGGTTGTGTGTTTCAATCAGCCTGTAGGCGGATATGGCATCTGCCTTATCACTTAACGGCGATCCTCCCTTACTAAGCTTACTTCCTACGAGGAATGCTTCCCCATCTTTTTTATAATTATCAGGCAGCTTACTTTCATCAAGTCCGGCGTCTAAAAACGGCTTTGCATCAAACTTAAGCATAACATCGTATACCGGGCTTTTTTGATAATCCTCACTCCAGATAACCCGTACGCTGTCATCAGGTGAAGCTAGGGACCAGCCTCCACTCGTCTCATCACTCTTAACAGCATCTGGTAGTGCACCGATTACTGCCTCAAAGGATTTTTCTGACCCTTTTCCTATTACATCTAAATTGCCTTCTGCCGTTTTCACAACACCTGCTGTTATGGCCGCTGTAAGTATCACTGCGGCTGCAACAGATGCAATCAGCTTTCCATTTTTATTCATGGCTGGTTCACCTCTTTCCTGTCACTGGCTTAAATCTCTTAAGCCTTAATGCGTTAGTCAGTACGGAAACAGAGCTTAAGCTCATGGCGGCAGCTGCAAAGATAGGATTTAACAGCGGGCCGTTAAAGAGCAGATGAAGAAGTCCTGCTGCAATGGGAATTCCAATTACGTTGTAACCAAAGGCCCAGAACAGATTCTGCTTGATGTTTCGTATGGTCTGCCGGCTTAAATGAATGGCTGTCGGCACATCCATAAGATCAGAACGCATGAGTACAATATCAGCGGATTCCATGGCTACGTCAGTACCAGAACCAATGGCAATTCCAATATCAGCCTGTGCAAGCGCTGGTGCATCATTAATTCCATCTCCTACCATGGCAACCTTTTTGCCTTCTGACTGGAGCTTTTTCACTTCACTTGACTTATCCTTTGGAAGTACCTCGGAAAGCACACGGTCGATGCCTACTTGTTTTGCTATGGCAGCGGCAGTTTTTGAATTGTCTCCGGTGATCATAGCCACTTCCATTCCCATCTTATGAAGACTTTCAATGGCAGCCCGGCTGGATTCCTTCACCACATCAGCCACTGCAACGATTCCGGCTAAGGTTCCATTCATAGCCACATACATAGGAGTCTTACCTTCCTCTGCCAGACGATCGGAGATCTCCTCCATGCCAGCCATGGAAATATTTCTCTCTTCCATCAGCTTTCTGTTTCCGGCAAGAATGTCTTCTCCCTGAATACGGGCCTCGATTCCACGGCCTGTTAAAGCTTCAAACCGTTCTGTAGCAAAAAGTTCAAGTCCGGCTTCCTTAGCTCCCAGCACAATAGCCTGACCAAGGGGGTGCTCTGAATCCTTTTCCGCGGACGCGGTAAGCTGTAACAGGGTATCTTTTTTAATACCTTCTGCCGTAAGAACATCCGTTACCGTTGGTTTTCCTTCTGTGATGGTACCAGTTTTATCAAATACAATAGTCGTTATTTTATGAGCGGTCTCAAGTGCTTCTCCGCCTTTAATAAGGATTCCGTTCTCAGCTCCCTTTCCTGTTCCCACCATAATTGCAGTTGGTGTGGCAAGACCAAGAGCACAGGGACATGCAATTACCAGAACGGAAATAAAGATGGTAAGCGCAAATTTTAAATCTCCCCCGGTTCCGAAATACCAGGCAATGCCGGACACCAGTGCAATGGCACAGACAACAGGAACAAAATATCCGGAAACAATATCTGCCATCTGGGCAATGGGTGCCTTGGAGCCTTGTGCATCCTCAACCAGCTTAATGATCTGAGCCAGGGCTGTTTCGCTGCCGATCTTTTCTGCTTTAAAACGGAAGGCACCAGTGGTGTTTATAGAGGCCGCATAGACCGGATCCCCCTCTTTTTTATCTACCGGCATACTTTCACCGGTAAGCATGGATTCATCAATGGATGTATGGCCGCTTAAAACAGTTCCGTCTACGGGAATTTTTTCTCCTGGCTTTACTATAATAACATCCCCTATCTCCACTTCGTCAATAGGAATTTCCTTTTCTATCCCATCCATAAATACAGTAGCTGTCTTAGGAGCAAGGCCCATAAGCTTTTTAATGGCTTCGCTGGTTCTGCCCTTTGATACTGCCTCCAGGGATTTTCCAAGAAGAATCAGGGTTATGATAACACCGGCTGACTCATAATAAAGTGCATCCACAGCCATAAAATGACCGGCTGCAATCTGGAAGGTGTTATAAACACTGTAAAGCACAGCTGCTGTGGTACCGATGGCAATCAGAGAATCCATATTGGGACTTCTCTGGATCAGGGCTTTAAATCCTACGGTATAGAACCGATATCCCACTGCAATTACCGGTATCACCAAAAGCATCTCTAAAAGTGCATAAATTAACGGGTACCGCATAGGCTCAATTCCTGCCGGAAATGGCAGACGGACAAAGGATATCATAGGAGCCATGGCAATATAGAAAAGAGGCAGGGAGAAAACAGCAGAAACAATGAACTTGGTCCATAGTGTCTTAATCTCCTTTTGCTTTCTGGCCCGGTCTTCATCCGCTGCATCCGCTTTATCCACTTCCAAAGCCTGATAGCCTGCTTTTTCAATGGCCCCACGAATCGCAGACAGCCTTACCGTCTGAGGGTCGTAAGTTACCGTTGCCTTTTCCGTTGCAAAGTTTACGGAGGTCTCATCAATTCCTTCCAGCTTACCAATGGCCTTTTCCACTCTTCTTGCACAGGCGGCACATGTCATGCCTCCAACTGGTATGGTTACTTTCGCATGCTCGGTTCTTTCTGCGACCTCATATCCGATTTTGGTAACTGCTGCCTTAACAGCAGAAAGATCCACACTATCGCTGTCGTATTCCACAAACAGCTTTTCACTGGCCAGATTAACATTGGCCTGGTTGACTCCAGAAACCTTTCGCACGGTTTTTTCAATTCTCTGTGCACAGGCAGCACATGTCATACCACGTATATTTAACATTTCACTTGCCATTCTCGTTCACCTCACCTTTATTTTTAAGAACTGCCTTGAAGTTTTTTGCTACTCATGATATTATTATGACAGTTATTATGATTTTTGCAAGTATGTACTTTATTGTAATATAGTACCCAAAAGGATACTAAGAAGGAGGTCATCGCTTATGGATTGCAACTGTACCGTTTACCATTGCCCTGTAGATACTACCTTAAATATGATTGGCGGTAAATACAAAGCCCTTATTTTATGGCACTTAACAGATAAAACCCTGCGTTTTGGAGAATTACGAAAACTGATTCCTCAGGCCACTCCAAAGATGCTCACCCAGCAGTTAAGAGAATTGGAGGATAACCACTTAATCAACCGCACCGTCTATCCTGTGGTTCCCCCAAGAGTTGACTATTCCCTGTCCGAGCTGGGAATCAGCATCCGGCCTATATTAGAGGCGATTTATTCCTGGGGTACCGATTATTTGCATCAGAATGGGCTTGAAGCCAGCTGTTCCATGACGTTTCATTCCTGATTCATTGATTCTTAGCCATATAGAAAAACACCAGCTTTCCTATGACAATGAAAAGCTGGTGTTTTTATTTTTCCCAGAATCTTATAAATCTATGAATCTGTTTGCTTGACACAAAAAGATATGGAGAGGTATACTTTTAGTAATAAAAATTATGAAATTAAGAGGAAGATAGATATGAGATTATGCATTGGCTCTGCTCCGTGTAAGGTCTGAGAGGGACGAATTTACACGGAGAGATTACACACGTCCTGCGGACTTTGCACTTCTTAAATAAAATAAAATTTTAAGGAGCAAAGTCATGTATCATCATTTTAGAGAAAACGTAAAGGAACTTCGAACATTCCTTATTTTATGGGGGACACAGTCCTTCTCCTCACTGGGCAGCTCCATGACGAGCCTTGCCTTAGTGATTTGGGCATATGAACAAAAGGGGTCTGCACTGACTACGGCATTACTTACCATCTGTTCTTATGCGCCTTATGTGATATTCAGCATATTTGCCGGTTCTTTTATCGACCGGAGGAACAAAAAGCTTATTATGCTGGCTAGCGACAGCCTGGCTGCTGTTTGTACCGTTTTAGTTCTTATCCTGTTTTCTACAGGAAGGCTTAAGATCTGGCATTTGTATTTCCTTAACACAGTGAACGGACTTATGAACACCTTGCAGCAGCCTGCCGCAGATGTGACAGTCAGTTTACTCACCCCGAACAAGTATTATCAGAAAGTCAGCGGGCTTCGTTCCTTATCAAATTCCTTTGTTACGGTTCTGGCTCCTGTGCTGTCTACTGCCCTGCTTTCCTTTGCAGGCTTACGGCTGGTCATCCTGTTTGACTTAATCACTTTTTTTACAGCCTTTGTCTCACTTTTATGCTTCATAAAGATTCCCAAAATAGAGCCAGACAAGGCACAGGAGGGGGAATCTCTTCTGGAGTCTGTAAATGGTGGATTATCTTATTTAAAGAAGGAACGGGGTATTCTTGACCTTATCTTGTTTTTGGCCGTGATTAATTTTACAGCCTCTATTTTTAATGCCGCTCTTCCGCCTATGATGCTTTCCAGGAGCGGAGGCGGTAAAATGGAGCTTGGTATGGTAAATACAGCCGCAGGACTTGCCACACTGGCAGGAAGCATTCTGGTAACCCTCCTTCCGGCACCGAAAAGCCGGGTAAGAGTGATTTTAAACTGCCTGCTCTTTTCCATGAGCACTGAAAACTTTATTCTGGCCCTTGGAAGAACTACTCCCGTCTGGTGCTTTGGTTCTGTCCTTGGCTGGATCTTAATCCCCGTTATGGGAGCTAACATGGATGCCCTGCTTCGTACGAAAATACCGGTAACCATGCAGGGACGGGTATATTCTGCAAGAAATACGCTGCAGTTTTTCACCATACCTCTGGGCTATTTATGCGGAGGCATACTCATCGATCAGGTTTTTGAGCCCTTGATGGCGCATCAGGCTCCAGGCAGTTTTCTTTTACAAGTCTTTGGATCAGGAAAAGGCTCTGGCGCTGCCCTTCTCTTTTTTCTTATCGGTATTACAGGCGCTTTATCCTGTCTGCCTTTTCGTCTGGACCGGCATCTATGGGAGCTGGAGGAAACAAATTAGAGGAATGTTCACAATCATTTTGCACAGGATGGCTATTATGGCCGCCTGTGCATTTTTATACCCTAAAAAGCAAAAATCTTGATGAATTATATCTGATTTTGTGTTAAAATAATAAGAGTTTCGTCAACAAAAATGGGGGCCCAAACGATATAAAATTAGATTTCGGGGTAATTTATTTATGTATGGTGAAAAAATAAAGACAAAGGAATTCTATTGAAGAATAGGAATGGTCAAACGATGGAACCAAAGTTAGAAAAAAAATACGGTCTTATTACAGCCATTGCCATGGTTGTGGGCATCGTGATCGGAAGCGGTGTTTTTTTTAAGGCAGAAAAGATCCTTACAGCAACGGGAGGCAATTTAAAACAGGGAATTCTGGCCTGGGTAATCGGCGGCATTATTATGATTTCCTGTGCTTACACCTTCTCTGTGATGGCTACCAGATACCAGTATGTCAATGGAGTGGTGGATTATGCAGAAGCTGCCATGGGGAAAAAGTATGCTTTTTATGTAGGCTGGTTTATGGCAATCATCTATTATCCTACCATTACCTCAGTGTTAGCCTGGGTATCCGCCCGGTATACCTGTGTAATTCTGGGTTTTTCCATAACCGGCGGCGAATGTATGACAATTGCATGTCTGTACCTGGTTGCCAGTTTTACACTCAATGCCTTATCTCCTGTCCTTGCAGGTAAATTTCAGGTAAGCACAACCGTCATTAAACTGATTCCTTTATTTTTAATGGCAGTGGTGGGCACCTTTATGGGAGTGAAAAGCGGTATGACTGCTTACAATTTCACTCATTATGTGTCTCAAAGTTCAAAAGGCGGCTTATTTACTGCCATTGTTGCAGCCAGCTTTGCTTATGAGGGTTGGATCATTGCCACCAGTATCAATGCAGAATTAAAGGATGCAAAAAAGAACCTTCCTCTGGCGCTCATTGCCGGAACTTTTATTACCATGTCCGTTTATATCCTTTACTACATCGGACTGGCTGGAACCATTAAGAATGAAGTCATGATGGCAGGCGGAGAAACAGGTGCCAAGCTTGCATTCCAGACCATCTTCTCTTCTGCTGGCGGTTCTCTGTTATTTGTATTTGTTATTATCTCATGCCTTGGGACCTTAAATGGTCTGATGCTTGGCTGTACCAGAGGAATCTATTCCATCGCGGCCAGAGGTCTTGGACCAAATCCAAAGGTTTTCAGCCAGGTGGATCCTACGACCAATATGCCTGTGAACTCTGCAATTCTTGGTCTATTTTTATGTGCTTTATGGCTCCTTTATTTTTACGGAGCCAACTTAACGAATAGCTGGTTCGGGTTCTTTAGCTTTGACTCGTCTGAGCTTCCCATTGTTACGATTTATGCGCTTTATATTCCTATCTTTATCATGTTTATGAAGAAGGAAAAAGAGCTTACATTTTTCAATCGGTTTCTCATGCCAAGCCTTTCTCTTTTAGGCAGTATCTTTATGATTATTGCTGCATGGTTTGCTCATGGAATGGCGGTTGTGGCATTTTTAATTGTGTATTTAGTGGTGATGGCGTTTGGTGCACTGATTGTAAGAAGAAAAAATATAACATTATAAGAATGAAATTAAAAAAGGAAATCCTGATTCATTTCAGGGTTTCCTCTTTTATTTATTGAGTTTTCGATTTTTTATGATCCAGATAGAACTTTACAAAGCTGTCGATGGTGAACTCCTTAAGCTCAGAAGTATCGTCACTTATCAAATGAAAGAAACAGCCTGGCATCTCACCTTTGTTTAAATTCTTACGAATGCAGGGATCACAGCCCATATCGTGATTTGTAGGATGCAGCTTACATGTTGTCTCGTTGCAGGTACAGAAGTGTTTCTCATTCGCCATAATTCTTATCCTCCAATGTCTTATGCAGATCCATTCGGATTTGACCCTTTTGTAACCGCTATTATAACAGGCTTTATTTAATATGTAAATATAGTTATTATTATCATTTTCATATGCTTATTCTGTCATATGTCGTTGATCTCTTCCTGTTACAAAGCTTTGGTCCTCGGCTCTTATTCCTTGGAACTAAATGAATGGCTAATATCTTCCAGAAACTGGCAACAGCCATCATACAACATCTGAAGATCCTCAAAAGACAACTGGTCCACATGTATGCCACAGACGCATACCGTCACATGGTTTGTCTTTGCAGCTATCTTTTCTGCAAACAGCTTGGCCAGCACGTCGTCCTTATGACCAATGCAATTTAATATGGAAGTGGTCGCACTAATCCCCTCCCCCGTCAGGCTGGGACGGGGGACGGATAGCGCTGTACTTCCAATATGAGGAAGGTCGCCTCCATATAGGAGAACGCAGATATCGTCCCCCATGGCAATTACATCACAGCGAACTTCTGTGCCGTTAATAACCTTTTTATACGTTTTCATGAGACTCCTTATCCATGCCTATTCCCACCGTCTGAAGCCTTCCACCTTAATTCCTGCTGCATCCAGAATCTTTCCTGCGATATGGAAATTAATGTCCTCCAGGGACTTTGGCTTACTGTAGTATGATATGACAGGCGGCAGGATAACCACGTTTTGAAGCCTGGATAAATACTCCATATTCCGTAAATGAATGGGACTAAGGGGCGTTTCCCTTGCCACCAGAATCAGCTTTCTTCTTTCCTTTATGGTCACATCTGCTGCCCGAAGAAGCAAATTATCGGAATAACCGCTGCAGATTCCTGCTATCGTCTTCATGCTGCATGGGACTACGATCATGCCTTCTGTTTCATAGGTTCCGCTGGCTATGCTGGCACTGATGTTCTTATTGTCGTAACACACATGGGCAAGTCCTTTAAATTCCTCCAGCCTCATATCAAGCTCATGAAGAATGGTCTCCTCCCCGCCTTTACTGACCACCAGATGAATCTCATAATCCGGCAGCTTCTTTAACTGTCTGATGCAGGCTGCTGCCAGAGGGGCCCCGCTTGCCCCGCTTACTGCAACTACAATTCTCTTTTTATCCATAGGCTTATAACAGGCTCATGATGACATGGGACCAGAAGTAAGAAAAGGGCATGACAAGTACCATGGCAGGAAGCATGTTGGCAATGGGGAAGGATTTGATACCGGATATTCGAAGTCCGGTCGCCAGCATTAATATACCTCCACAGGCTGTAAAATCACTGAGCATCTCCTTGTTGGTCAGGGGCATGATAATGGAGGCACTAAAGAACAGGAGTACCAAAACCACGAATTGAGGCACACAGACGGTGCAGGTAATATATCCAAGACTGGCTGCAAAAATAGCTGCGGTAAAAAAGTCAAGGATTGATTTTGAAAACAATATGGTATGGTCTCCGGTCATACCTGCCTGCAACGCTCCGAAAATACCGGTTCCGCTTGCGCAGAACAGTACCACAATGCTTACAAGCTTCTGCATGAATTCTTCCTGACTCATGTCTGAATCTTTCCCGGAAAAAATTCTGGAGATAGGGGCCTGTACCTTCTTTGCTACTACCGTGATTCCATATTCCAGATGAACAAGTTCACCAATGGCGGTTCCAATAATAACGGCAAAGACCACCGCTGGTAGATAGGTTAATTTTACAATGGCCGTAATTCCCATGGACATGGAAGCCACACCAAAAATCAGGGTCAGATTGTTGCGCAGATGCTCTGGTATTTTATTACCCAATAAGGCGCCTGCAGCACCCCCTGTCAGCACTGCCAGGCTGTTGACGATTACTCCAATCGGCATATTTGCCACCTCTTATGTTGTATTTTCTATTTTTTAAACATGTCCGGGACCCAATGGGAAGGATCTACATCCATAAACTTTGCCCGCTGGAACCGATGCTTTTGATCGAATGGCACGGTACAGTCGAAAATTGTTTTACAGGCAATTCCATGATCGCGGATGGATGGGGAATTAGCTGGGTCATTGGAAGGATCCAACGGATGACAGCGTACCCCAGGAATGCATACTATACCGGAATCTCCCTGCATACGGGTATTCATAGCCCAGACAACATCGTTGATATCAAATGGGTCTACATCCTCATCTACAAGGACCACCAGCTTTAATTCACTGAATGCAGAAAATGCAAGGAGTGCTGCCTGGCGTTGTCTTCCTTCATCACTTGGTATCTTTTTGCAGAATTGCAGCACAGCCATGTATTTACCGCCGCCACTGGAGGCACAGTAAACATTTAACAGCTTTCCTGGCATTGCTTTTTCTACCATCTGTAATATACTGGCTTCCGTCGGGATACCAGCCATGCTTACGTGCTCTTCACTTGGACCGATACAGGTCTGCATGATTGGGTTGGTTCTGTGGGTTACTGCCTTTACCTTAATAATGGGAATCTCCGGGTTTGCAGGTCCTGTATAACCAGGGAACTCAGGCATAGCTTTTCCGGTATTGGTGTTTTGATCCTCTCTCACACGGATTCCAGGAAGAAGCTCTCCTTCAATGACATATTCTGCATTGGCAATGCATTTTTCATCAATGGTAAGGCACTGGGTAAGCTCTACTCCTTCTTTTCGAATGGCTCCGGCAATCTCTAACTCATTAAAGCCAAGAGGCGTTGTAGGCGGTTCAAAACAGGAAGCGATTTCTATGGCAGGATCTACACCGATGCTGATTGAGATAGGAAGCGGCTTTCCGGCTGCTTCTGCCTTTTCTCTAAATACACCAAGATGTCTGGAGCCTGGCACAAAGTACATGGAAATCTCGTCTTTACTCTGAAGGCAGAGGCGGTGAATGGTCACATCGGATTCCTTTGTTTCCGGGTCAGAGGCATAACACATACCTAAAGTTATGTAAGGTCCGGCATCCTCTTCTGTGTTGGTAGGTGCAGGCACCAGTTTTCTGATATCAAAATCAGGATCTGTGGCATAATGAACCACTTCCTGGCATTTTGCATCCTTTTGATTGATTACTACTGGCTTCACCGGGTTCTTTACAGATTCATTTAAAAGATGGCCCAGACGCTCTGGAGCCTCATCAAGAAGGTATCCCACTCGTTTGCGGCTTGCAAGAACGCCAATGGCGACTCTGGCATCCTCGTGTCCTGTTACCTTGTTAAATATCATGGCAGGCCCTTCCTGGGTGGGGCGCATAACCGTACCGCCTGCTCCAACATGGCGATAGACACCGGATAACTGAGCATGAGGATGAACCTCCACATCAGTTTCTATCAGCTGTCCTGGAATTGATTCCAGAAGCTCTAAGGCAGAACGCAAATCATTCACTTTAATTTTAGACATAAATAATCCTCCTTGTACTTTTTCATTCATCGGCCGTTAAGGATACTATGAGCTATATTGCGGCTATACAGTCAAGAGGTTTTTCTTATTATGTATAAAATATTTTTATTTTACCTCACGTACCGCTATCTTCACCCTGAGCGCATTTAAAAAATCTCAACGAAAAAAAGGCTGCCAAAACGGCAGCCCTTTTGTTTCGATTCAATTCTTTACAACCGGAATCTGTAAGCAGCAATAATCTACATTGTGCTCTGAATTATAAAAGGTGGTATCAAGCAGACAGAGATCCAGGGCATCCCCGGTAATTCTGTAGTTGTTCTTCTCGGCCCATTCCTTCAAATAATGAAAATCCTTTTCTTCATAGGGATAGGAGTATTTGTACATACAAAGATACGTTCCTCCCGGAATCTCTTCTACTCCTGGCAGATCAGGCTGTGGATATGGAAGCACCACAAATATCCCTGAATTCTCATAGAGATCTTCACTATAAAACTGTTCATAACGAATGAGAGTACCGAATCCGCAGGAGGGAATGGTGTCGGAATCAAATAGCTTGTTCCATGCCTTCATCAGAGTAAGATGAAGAACATTCTTTCCTGGCCGCTCCTCAAACGGTACAAACAACACTTGTCTTTGAGGAATCTGTTTCAAGAGAGGAGTCTCCGCCTTATAAGTTTTTTTCGAATCCTCATAAAAATTAATTCTTTTTTGCAGATACATCCTTGTACGGTTCAGCTCTTTCATCTGTTCATCAATGACATTTTTCTGCAATTCCAACAGATTGATGACAGATTCTAAATTTCTGGATTCTATGTTCTTTTTAATATCTTCAAGCTTTACCCCAAGCTTTTTTAAGAGACAGATTTCCCTTAATACCGGAATCTGGTAAACGCTGTAATAGCGGTATCCGTGGTCATTGATAAATGTGGGCTTTAATAAGCCGATATGATCATAGTAAATAAGGGTCTGGCGGGTGAGATGATGTAGCTTTGCCATTTCACTGATTGTAACTAATTCATTCTCCATGCTGTATTATTTCCTTCTCCTGTGATATAGCCAATGCATGATCACAGTATACCATGCCTGCCTTTCTTCTTACAAGATGAAGCTTTTTGATTCAGGAGAGTTACGAATTAATAAGATTTCTTCCAGTTAGCAAATATCTGCTCTGACTCCTTTAGAAAATCTGATGGAATGGTAATGGATTCGTCTGTCACAGTCTTATTTTTATCAAAGATGGGCCATGGGTTACAGCCGCCTGCTTCCACCTCTACCAGATCCATGGAGAACTGATTTCCGCAGTTTTGACAAACTAATTTATCACCTTCCTGTTTATAATAGCCTCTTCCTGAACCAAAACAGATCTGGCACGTATTAAATGCGGTACGGATGGTTCCATCTGGTGCCTTCACTGCTAAAACCTCCATTTTGGTTCCATCAGCTGTCACTGGATAAAAGCTTGCTTTGTCACTGATCTCGCTTACGGGGATTACCAGATCTCCGGAGGCATTCTGATACTGGGCTGCCTTATCCGAAGAACCGCTCTCCTTCTTATCCTTGGCAGAACAGGCAGTCAGGGCGATGAGGGCCAGGGCCATAATTAAGATGGAACGGAAAAATATCTTAGTTTTATGTGTCATGATCTGATTCATTTACAAACCTCCTGAATATGAATTTATTTAATGGTTTACGATTTTCCTCTTAAAAAGAACATGGCGGCAATCAAAAAGGCGGCCGGTATAATACAATGCCAATGGCTTAAAATTAAGTTCATGAACGAAGCTCCTTTCCCAAATTTTTACGGGCTGCCTACTGACAGCAGGAGCCTCCTGCCCCCTGAAAGGTGGTATCGGGCCAGATCTGAGTTTGAAAGTTCCCTATCTCTTTCTTGATTTCATTTAAATCCATCTTGCTGATATCATCCACTACCTTAATATAGCCATAAGAGGTATTATCTCCATTGGAAAAATCAAAGCTTCCTGCCGGTGTGAAATACAACCGGTTGTCTCCCGGTTCCAGAGGAACCTGAGTTGCAAAATCAGGCACAAGTATGGTCGTTCCATAGTTATTCCCAGTGGTGCTGTCTATGATATTCCATTCCACGTCAAGGCCAGACTTTACCACTGCAGCTGCTGGCTGAAAGCCTTTATCTGTCAGCTCCATGGTAATTTTTTGAATGGGGTTGCCATTCTCATCTACAGATTCTTCCCCTATTGCAACATCATCGGTGGGAATCGTAACCCCTGCCGGAACTGGCTTATCAAGGAGATTTTCTGCCTCATTCTCAATAGTTCCGGTGCCAGCTGCCTCTTCTGTAATAGATATGGTTCCCCGTATCATTCCCATCCAGCAGCTGTAGGAAACCTTTCCTGTCTTTTCGGGAGTAAATTCTATAATATTCTCTCCTGTTTGAAAGGTGTGTTCAATGCCGAAATCCCTGATGATCATACGGTTATTGCAGCCGTTGATGCTGCCTTTTGGCGCATCGATGATCCATTTGACAGGAATCCCTGCCTGTACCTTTATATTGGGATATTTGCCGGAGGATAAGGTGCTGTTAATGATCTGAACGCCGTCTTCTATCTTCTGGGCAGGCTGGTTTTCCTGGCCAGCCCCGTTATCCTTTTCCTGTGCAAACGCCAGATTTGGCACGGATACCCCGGAAAGGCTAAAGCCCTGAGTCACCATGGACAAACCAAGTACTACCACAAGAACCGCTCCCGCCGTCATGATCTTACCGGCAAACTTTTTCCCAAGCACCGTTGAAAGCGCACCTAATCCGAACATTAATGGTACGGTTCCCAGGCTGAATAAAAGCATGGAAAGAGCGCCGGAAAATGGATTGCCTGTGGATAAGGCGTAAATCTGCATGGCCTGCAAAGGTCCGCAGGGCATAAAGCCATTTAGGAGCCCCACAAACAGAGGGCTGTTGCTTTTTGCTTTCTCCTTATACACTCTTTTAGCCAAAAATCCGGGCATTCTGGGATTCAGCTTTCGCAGCCAGGGAAAAATTCCAAGCATATTGATTCCCATAATCACCATGAAAAGACCTGCGATCAGTTTTAAAATTCCTTGCAGGGTGGTGGAAAAGGTAAATACAGACCCTAACGCTCCTACCACAAAACCGATGACGGTATAAGACAATACTCTTCCGAGATTATAAAGAAAGGTAGGACGAAGAGCTGATAAACGGCCTTTTTCCGTAGAATCTCCAGCCGTATATGGAATGCACTGGGATAAGTTTATGCCGCCGCACATGGCCACGCAGTGGACCGATGTAATAAGACCGATGACAAAAAGCATTCCATAGCTCATGGTCTGATCTGCAAGCTGACCTGGTGTCAAAAGGGTTAACAGACCGGTATTTTCAATTACCATGTAAAGAGCAGCGATGATGAGCAGGATTCCCGTAATCCGGCTGGCATCCGTTCCCTTTTTATCCTGATCCGTAAGCACCATATAGTCCAGATTTTCAATCACACCTACAATGGTCTTGTAAGAAATAATATCTGTGTCATACGTCACATTGGCTGTTCCTTCGTTGTAGCTTACTTCTGCACTGATAATCCCGGCCGTGTTCTTAAGCTTTTTTTCGATCTTGTTCTGACAGCTTACACAGGTCATGCCGCCAACGCGCAGCACTCTTGTTTTTACGATAGATCCCATGGCCATCCTCCTTATGATTTCTGATGAAAAGAATAGCAGGACGATATGTAGAAGTTGTGTAGATGAGAATATTTATGAAAAAAAGCATGTATCCCACCTGAAAATAAGGGAGAATACATGCTTTATGTAAATAGCTCTATTTTTTTTCCTGTTCTTTCAGAAGAATCAGGGCTTGAATCAGTTCCTCACAGATCTGGTTCATGGTCTTATGATCGGTCTCTATAATGATGTCTGCTGCCTTACGATAATAATCTGCCCGTTCTGCCATCAGTTCCTTTATAAATTCCACATTCATGTTTCCATTTAAGATGGGGCGTTCGTCGCTTGTCTTTACGCGGCTTAAAATGGTCTCCGGAGCTGCTGTTAAAAGCACAATCCGGCTGATTTTCTTTAAATTTGTTACATTTTCTTCCCGGATTACGGCACCGCCTCCGCAGGAAATAACGGATTGTCTGCAATCCTTTAACCGGATAATGGCCTCGCTTTCACACTTACGGAAATACTCTTCCCCATGCTCTGCAAAGATATCCTTAATAGCCATGTTCTGATCCTTAACAATCATGGCATCCACATCCACTTCTTCCATGGCAAGCTTATCCTTTAAATATCTGGATATCGTACTTTTTCCGGCACCCATAAAACCAATTAAAGCAATGTTAAAATCAAAGAGACATTTGCTCCCCACCCGTTTCCCAGCGGTTTCAATGGTATGTAATATTTCCTGCAGCTCTTCCTCATAAGGACTGTCTTTCAGCCCAGTAATACGTTTCTCTCCATCCATCTTAGACTGGTCTTCCAGAATCGGAAGCCGGCCTTCTTTCTTTGCCTCCATCGCTTCCGCTTTCAGGCTTAAATGCTGATGTAACAGCTCCAACATATTCTGATTGCTAAGTTCCAGATCGCGGTTTATTTCCTTCAGTTCTCTCATATGGCTTCTCCGTCTTTTTCCATAGTATGATTTTTGTGTTTTACAAACTCAATATAATCACTTCCCCAATTCCCTAAAGCCTCTAACACGGACTCAAACTTTAAGCCGATCTCACTTAAGGAATATTCTACTCTGGGAGGAATCTGGGAGTATTCCCGTCTGATGATGAGACCTTCCTCTTCCAGGGACTTAAGCTGTCTGGAAAGAGTGGTATGGGTGATATCTTCCGGCATCTTCCTTTGCAGCTCATTGAATCTGACCGGGCCTTCCTGCAATAAGTATAATAAATATATGGACCATTTACCAGAAAGAATCTTCTGAGAGGTAACGTAAGGACATAAGCCATATAAATCTTTTTTCGCCATAATAGTACCCTCCTTGATACTAGGTATCATAAAATATCGTAGTTTACAATTGTGTTCTATGCTATATAATAAACTGGTGGACACATTATATCATAAAAAAGTGAGAGGAGCAACAACGATGAAGGAAGTTCTTGATTACTTAAAAGCATGTGGTACCTTTTATTTAGCAACCAATGAGGAGGGCCAGCCAAGAGTGCGCCCATTTGGCGCTGTCTGTGAATTTGAAGGAAAGCTCTACATCACAACTAATAATAAAAAAGCTGTTTTTGCGCAGATGAAAAAGAATCCAAAAATTGAAATCTCCTGCATGAACAAGGGAACCTGGCTGAGACTGGAAGCAGAAGCCATCCACGATGATCGCAGAGAGGCCCGTGTAGCCATGATGGAGGACAACAAAGCTTCACTGAGTAATCTGTATTCTGTTGATGATGGCATCTTTGAGGTTCTTTACCTGAAAAATGCAACTGCTGCCATCTACTCTTTCACAGGAGATCCAAAGGTAATTGAGTTCTAATATGGATATAAACTAAAAAAAGTCCAGGGCAGATGCCTGGACTTTCATTTATTCATTCATTTATTCTATTTATTCAGACATCAGCCGTTTCTCCCCTTCAATTTCCTGAATGGGCTTAATATCCTGAGTCAGTTCTAATACGCCAAGGTACTCCCCTTGTTCGTTTCTTACTGCAAAATAACGAATCAATACGTATTTACCAGCCATTTTGATCCAGAAGTCCTCATGGTCTTTTACACCATTTTTAAAATCCTCTACAATCTTCTCCACGATGTGGACGCTTGCCGGAGGATGACAGTTGGAAACATTTCTTCCAAGAATGGTCCTGGTCCGCGGGAAGGCCCGTTCTTTTCCTTCTGAAAAATATTTCACCTGGTCATTTTTATCCACAAAGGTCAAATCAAAGGGAAGAGTATTTAAGGTCGCTGTCAGTTCCTCTGGAGTCCATTCTCCAGACGGAAGCTTTATAAGCCCTGATACCTCAGGTTCTTCTTTCTTTTCTTCCTCTGCCTTCTTCTTGTCTGCTGCTCCAGGCTGATAGGTTGGAACATGATCAATGATAAATCCGATTTCCAGGCTCTCGTCTGCGATTACTTTCCATTCTTCCTCTGTAAGCTGTTCTAAAAGCATGGGAATCATGATATTTTCTTCTTTAAATATCATTTCCCCAATCTTATCAAGGACTTCCTCTGTCTTACTTATAAGAGTCTCATTCTTCTCCACTCTGTTAAGAAGCATATCCGTTACTTCCTTAACCTGAGCTCTGATCTCATCATCCACTCCCCACATTACCTTCGGGGGTGCTGTGATTCCGTACTTTTCCATGTAAGGAAACAGAAGATTTTCTTTTTTCTGATAATGAATGGCTAAATCCTTAAGCTGTTCCATCCCATTAAGAAGGTTTTGATAGGCGTCCATATCATTAAACATGGTCAGGGATAAATAGGGTCGGATCTCCTTATCCATAATATGATTGATCTTTTTGTTTTCCCTCACCAGGGTATTCACCGGATGACCAGGGATCAGAGCCGGGTCGGTTTCCTGATGGATTTCCTCAATGGAGCCTTTAAAAACAGCGGCATGAACATCACATAGCCTTTGTACCTCTTCCAAAGGAAGCCCTTCAGCAATCAGTGCTGATTCCGCCACAGAGATTTCAGAAGCAGAAACACCATGAAATGCTTCTTCAAAGATGGCCTTTACTTCCTCTACCGTCTTTCCTTCATGCAGCTTCCTGATAATATCCTTAATGGCTTTTTGTCTCATCTCACGGTTGTTGATGTATTCGCTCACATGAATTCCTCCTTTTCAGAAAACGCCCCAGTCTGAGTATGCTTTTCAAGTTCAATCAGAAAGAGGCGTTTATGTCTTATTCTACTTTGATTACTGCTACCGGACAACCATCCTGAGCTTCTATGGCTGAATCTATCACAGACTCTGGTACTTCGTCCACGTATGCCTCTGCCGGTCCATCGTCTCCCATACGGAATACCTCCGGACAAGTGGAAGCACATAATCCGCACTCAATACATCCTTCTCTGTCTACCTCTGCCTTCATATCAAAACTCCTTTCTCTTTTCGGGTCCTGGCAACATTTAAACGGCCTGGACCATGATACCTCATTATTGTTGGTAATAATTTTACTAATTATTCCTTATTGTACCAAAAAAAGCGGCCTCAGTATGTTGTAGAAACAACATAAAGACCGCTTTTTAATTAAAATAACCTTAATATTTTAAATGTGTTCTTATCGAAATCAATAATTCCCTCCGTTTTCATCAGATTCAGTTCTCTTGTCAGAGCACTTCGGTCTGCACAGAGATACTCTGCCAGCTCAATTCTTCCCATGGAAATGGTAAAATATCTGCTGTTATGCTTCCTGGCCTGATTGTCCAGAAAACAGAGAATCTTTTCCCGGAGAGTCTTTTTTGTGGTAATCTCCAGCTTTTCCATCAGCTGTACGCTTTTATCCGCAATGAGAGTCACCATATTTTCAATAAGCCTGTGATGGAACAGACAGGATTTGGTGCAGGAATGCATCACTCCCTCAAAGGGCAGATACAAAACTCTGGTATCCTTGCCTGCCACAAAGGTTACGGTTGCCGCAATGGTATTTCCACAGGCAAACAATTCCCCAAAGAGCTCCTTTTGCTCCATCACTGCCAGTATGGTCTTATTGCCCCATAAATCCTCTTTTATCATCTTGACGGTGCCTTCCAGGATCACTCCCACACATCGTACCTTTTCTTCTGATAAAAGAATGTATTCTCCTTTTTGGTACGTCTTAATAAAGCTTCCCAGGCACTGAAATACGGAGAGTAAATCCTCTCCTTCGATTCCTGCAAATAGAGGGATCTGGCTATAATCATGTAAATGGTCTGATATACTTACTTTTGTCACTGATTCAAATATTCCTGTCCCAGAGCATCTGCAACAATCAGAGCGTTATATAACTGCTCTGGAGTTACATCTCCGATCATGTTATGTATGCTTTCGCCCTCTGCGCAGGCATTCTCTGCTGCAATACGGACGCGTTCCTGATCCGTTACCCCAAGCTCTTTTAAAGTCACCGGAAGACCTACACTTGTACAAAATTCCATGACTTCGTAAAATTCTTCTTCTGGTGCATTCTCAAGGATGAGCTGTGCTAAGGTGCCGAATGCAACAACACAGCCGTGCATGGTGCTTTCACACTCTGTTAAAGCGGTAAATCCATTGTATACCGAATGAGAAACAGCAAGTCCGCCATTGTCAGCACCCACGCCGCTTAAATATGTGTTGGCCTCTATAATCGATTCCAATGCGGGGGTTACCACTTTATTTTCACAAGCCTTAAGGGCTTTGTAGCCGTCCTCCAGCAGGGTGTCATAGCATAGCCTGCAAAGAGCCATGGCAGATTTTGTGATTCCGCCATTTTCCAGGCTGGGTGCCTTTGCCTTTTCGCAGGCTCTGGCTTCAAAATAAGTACCCAAGGCATCTCCCATTCCTGCCACAAGGAATTTGGCCGGGGCGTTTGCTATGATGTCAGAATCCACAATGACCGCATCCGGATTCTTTGGATAGAAAATATAGTTGGAAAAACTTCCGTCATTATGATAAATCACTGACAAGCCGGTGCAGGGTGCATCGGTGGCGACCACAGTAGGAATGATAAGGACTGGAAGATTCTCATAATGAGCCGTTGCCTTTGCTGTATCAATGGCAGACCCACCGCCTACGGCTGCAACGCAGTCAATTCCTTTCTCCTTTACAATGGCACGCATCTTTTCTACTTCACCAATGGAACTGATTCCTCCAAAAATCTCAAAATAGATTTTGGCATCCGTTCCTTCAAAGCTTTTTGAAAGCTTTTCATGGCAGCTTTTATACCCGCTGTTGCTGCATATAAACAGGAAGGACTTCCCCAGATTTTTCGTTTCTTCATAGACATGAAGAAGGGCACCCTGACCCTGTACATACTTTAATGGTGACCTCATCAGCTTTAACATAGTAGACTCCTCTCTTCTTATGTAAATATTTTAGCTATGTCAAATATACTCCTCTATATTTTAAATGTCAATATTTTAACAAAGGTTTAAAGAATAAGATTTGAACAGGCTAAAGATACTTATATAAAGAAGAGAAATGCTTTCTAGCCTCTTGCTTTACCTGTCATGTGACTGATGCTTATCTTCATGACCTTTGTTTTATCCGCTGCATTTTTTATATAAAGCTTTCCCTTTTCCAGAAAATCCGGAGAATATTTATGAAGAATTTCTATGAGAGCCGCTTCTTTTTCTTCCCCTGTTATCAACCCCGCCTCACCAAATGCAATAACGCTTTCATAATCTGTGGTAAACTTATCCGGAATTACATTGGTATCACCTACCACACAAAAAGATACCTTGGGATTTTTTAACAGGTTATCAAGCTTATGTCCTTCTGTCGCACAGTGAATGTAGATCGCCTCATGATGATAAACGTAGCTGATTGGCAGGCCGTAGGGTTGTCCCTCTGAATCAACGGTTGATAAGATACCGTATTGCTGCCTTTTTAAAATATCTAATATTCTCTCCTGACCGATTTCTCTGTCTTTTCTTCTCATTTCCCGAATCATATCTGCTCTCCTATCTGTAAAAACCGGCTTTCAGCTCCCGGCAACAATGGTTACAATTTTTTATAATCATACACGGTAAGCATTAAATTATCAACCAGAGATTTCATTTACTCTTATATAGAATCACTAAGTCATCAAAAATCAGTTAATTGAGAATAAAACCTCATATTTCAATGGGTAGTTGTTGCATTTTGGTTCAAATCATATTAATATAATTCCATAAATCTATGGTTGGAGGGATTTCATGGCTCTTGATTTAGCCACACTGTCGATTGTACTTTTTTTTATCAGTTCAATCCAGGCAATCGTTATGCTATTCATATTTCGCATTATACATAACTATCCGGGCATGAATTATCTTCTTGCCAGTTGCTTCTTTACTGCGCTCAGCGGTCTTGTTTTTGCGCTCCGGGGCAGCTTTATTTCTGACGCTCCGGCTATCTTGATATCCAATTTATCTACCTTCCTTGCAGTGATTGCATTAAATGTTGGATTTTCAAAATTTCTCGGACTATCCATTGCAAAAAAATGGCTGCTTGCCACATTCCTTCTGTTTTTCATCAGTTTTTTTATCTTTACATTAGCCATTGATGATGTGAGCTGGCGTATCATCTTGTTTTCCCTGCTTATTTCAGGAATCTCCTTTTCCAATGCCGGAATCCTTCTTCACCACAAAATAGATTCTGTCCGTCAGACTACCCGTCTGGCTTCCGCTGTTCAGCTTATATTTGGAGCGTTTTTTGTTATCCGGGCTGTTATTACATTTTTTCACAAAACAAGTGATATCTTTGTGCCTACCCCGCTCCAGCTTCTTGTATTTTTTATTTCCATCGCTACCATTATTATATGCTCCTATTGCTTCATAATCATGGCAGTACAGCGAGAGCACTGGGAAAAGAAGCAGGCCAATGAACAGTTTCAGCTGATCTTTGAGACCATACCGGATACAGTCCTTATTACCGGCTTTGAAACTGGTGAAATCGTTGAGACCAATGAAACATTCACCGAGGAAACTGGCTTTAGCCGGGAAGAAGCCATTGGTAAGACTCCCATGGAATTAAATCTCTGGTTATGTTCCAAGGAACGGGATGCCTTTATGGATATGATACAAAAGCAGGGCTTTTGCAAAAATGTGGAAATACATATAATGACAAAAACCAGAAAAAAGATATCTGTCCTCATTTCAGCTAATTTAATGAAGATGGACCAGAACTTGTTCATCATCAGCGTGATACGAAATATCTCCCAAAGCAAAGAGCTTGCAAAAAGGCTTAACACCAGCGAAGAAACCTTTAAGGCCATTATGGAGCAAAGCCCTGTTTCCTTTATGCTTACCAAAACCAACGGAGAGATTGAATATGTAAATAATAAGTTCCTGGAGCTGACAGGCTATCAGGAAGAAGAAGTCATTGGAAAAAATCCAAGAATCTTAAAATCCGGCTATCAGTCAAGAAAGTTTTATCATAATTTATGGAATACCATTACCTCAGGATGCCAATGGAGCGGTGAAATCCGCAATCGTAAAAAAAATGGAGAAATCATGTGGGAATACGTAAGTCTTACTCCCATTCTTGATGATGAGGGGAACATTATCCGCTATCTTGGAGTCCAGGAGGATATCTCAAACCGTAAGCTTAAGGAGGACGAATTAAAGATACAGGCCAGAACCGATATGCTTACAGGGGTGATGAACCGAAGATATTTTATAGAAAAAGCAGAAAAAAGATTATCTGAAATGAACACGCTGCAAGAAAAAGCAGTCTTTTTAATGATTGATATTGACCGGTTTAAGGATATCAATGATTCCTTCGGTCATATTACGGGGGATAAAGCCATTCAGATTGTAGCAAGACAGTGCCAGAAGATGATCAAGCATAAAGATCTTTTTGGCCGGATCGGAGGCGAGGAATTTGGTGCCCTCATCTTTGCCCAAAGCCAGGAGGAATACAAAAAAGCTGCAGATGACATCCGATATAGCGTAGAAAACATCAATTTGCGACATGAAGGGGAGGAAAAAATCCCCCTTCATATCAGCATTGGCCTGACGGTATACCGTCCTGGTGAAGATACTTTGGAATCCTTAATGCACCGTTCCGATATTGCCCTCTATCAGGCAAAAAATGATGGAAGAAACCGGGTGGCGATAATCTAAGCCTGGTTTTTTAATGCCTCTCCATTGGTTTCAATCACGTTTTTATACCATTCAAAGGATTTTTTCCGGCTCCGCTTTAAGCTTCCCTTTCCTGCATCGTCTTTATCCACGTAGATAAAGCCGTACCGCTTGCTCATCTCACCGGTGGAAGCACTGACCAAGTCAATACAGCCCCAGGGGGTATAGCCCAGTAAGTCTACGCCATCCTCATCTACCGCATCCATCATGGCAAGAATGTGCTCCTTTAAATAATCGATTCGGTAATCGTCAGAGATACTTCCGTCTGCCTCTACCTTATCAATGGCACCTAAACCATTTTCCACGATAAATAAAGGCTTCTGATACCGGTCATATAGGGAATTAAGAGTAATCCGGATACCAAGAGGATCGATCTGCCAGCCCCACTCAGAAGCCTTCAGGTATGGATTTTTCACACTGGACATCACATTACCTGCCGTGGATTTACCGAGCACTTCCGGATCTGTGGTGGTGCAGCGGGAAGAATAGTAGCTGAAGGTAATATAGTCTACCGTATTCTCCTTTAAGATGGTAAAGTCCTCTTCCTCTGTTTCCAGAACGATTCCTTCCCGTTCAAACATCTTTCTGGCATAGGCTGGATACTCGCCTCTTGCCTGAACATCAATAAAGAAATAATTGTCACGATCCTTATTCATGGCATCAAAGACATCCTCTGGCCTGCAGCTATAAGGATAGAAGTTACCGGCGGCCAGCATACAGCCCACCATAAAGTCTGGATTGATCTCATGAGCAAGCTTGGTTGCACGGGCGGAAGCCACCAGCTCATTGTGTGCTGCCTGGTATTTTACCTGAGTCTTATTCTCGCCTTCCTTAAACTGGATTCCTGCCCCCATAAATGGCAGATGAAGAAGAATATTGATCTCATTAAAGGTGATCCAGTATTTGACCTTGTCTTTAAACCGACGGAAAATGGCATCGCAGTAAGCTACGTAGCAGTCAATGAGTTTTCTGTTTTTCCAGGAACCGTATTTCTCTACCAGAGCCAGAGGCACGTCGAAATGGCAGATGGTGACCACAGGCTCAATGTTATATTTTAAAAGTTCATCAATAAAATCCTCATAGAACTTAAGTCCCTCTTCATTGGGCCTTTCCTCTTCTCCTGTTGGAAAGATTCTGGACCAGGAAAAGGAGAAGCGGTAACACTTAAAACCCATTTCAGCAAAAAGAGCAATGTCTTCCTTATAAGTATGATACATATCAATGGCTTCTCTGCCGGGGAAATAGGAATCCTCGGGAAGGCTCTTATAATCCATATCTCCAAGCATGACCGGGAAGCGGTTTTCTCCCCAAGGTATCACATCTACAGTTCCAAGACCTCTGTTTCCTTCATTAAAACCACCCTCACACTGGTTGGCAGCGGTAGCACCGCCCCATAAAAAATCTTTTCTCATGTTATCAATCCTTTCCTTACTCATGATTATTTTAAGCTGCCGTCAAACTCTCACGAAAGGAGTTTTGACCGGCTAGTTGAAAAACAAAGCCTTTACTTCTTCTACTGGCATCTCCTGGCCGGTATACAGCTTAAAAGCAGCCGCTCCCTGCCATAAAAGCATGCCCTGTCCATTGATGCAGATACAGCCTGCTTCCTTTGCTTCCTTAAGCATTCTGGTTTCTTTTGGATTATAAACGGCATCCACCACCACAAGTCCCTCATGGAACATGGCAGGATCCTTTACCACACTTTCTCCATCCATGGGCTTCATACCAACGATCGTGGCATTGGTAAAGATATCACTGGAATCCATCTCTTCCTTCATCTTTTGCTGATCCGAAATATCAAACACGTTTACGATACAGCCAGGCTTTTCTTCTTTGATTTTTTCAGCGGTCATGACTGTTCGTTCAAAGAATTCATCCTTAATATTAAAAATGGATATCTCTCTGGCACCTTCCAGTGCGCACTGCACCTGAATAGCAGTAGCTGCGCCGCCGCCTCCGCAGACAGTAATCTTCTTATCCAAAATATCAATTCCATGATCCCGCAGACTGTCTACAAAGCCCTGTCCATCTGTGATATGTCCAATGAGTTTTCCGTCTTCATTTACAATGGTATTGACCGCACCGATGATTCTGGCGGCTGGTGACAGTTCATCCATATACTTAACCGCCTCATTTTTACAGGGCATGGTCACATTGCAGCCTCTCATCTGGAACGTTTTCATAGCTTCAATTGCTTTTTCTACTCCATCTACCTTAATATCAAAAGCAAGATAGGCATAATCAAGTCCTAATTTCTCAAAACTGTAATTGTACATAGCCGGGGAACCGGAGTGTCCTACCGGCGAGCCGATGAGTCCCATTAATCCTGTTTTTCCTGTGATTCTTCTTTCCATCGCTTTTCTCCTTTTTATGAGCCTTCTGCTTACCCTTATCAGGGATAACATACACATTTTTCACCAGCTTGTCAACATATTCTCCCTATAGTTTGGATGTTTTATGGGTATAAAATAGAAAGCAAATATGATATGATAGGAAAAAATCAAAACAAAGAGGCAAATCCTATGAAACACGAAAATATTATTAAAAGTATAAAAATTGCCTTGGCTGCTGTTTTAGCCATTGCCATTGCCGCAGAGCTTGGCCTCAAATTTTCTGCCACGGCTGGAATTATTACCGTATTAAGCATACAAAATACAAAGCGGGAGACCTTTAAAAGTGCTGGAAACAGGACCTTTGCTTTCCTGGGTGCTCTGCTCCTTTCGGGTATTGTATTCTACTTTCTTGGCTTTACCCTCCTAGGCTTTGCCCTTTATCTCCTTTTGTTCTCTCTTCTTTGCCTGTATGCAGGCTGGGGAGAAGCCATTGCCATGGATTCCGTTCTGATTACTCATTTTCTAACAGAAAAATCCATGTCTCTCCATCTCATCGGCAACGAAGCTGCTCTCTTTTTCATCGGCACCACAGTGGGAGTGCTTGTAAACCTCCATTTAAGAAAACGTGGAGATGAGTTTCAAAAGCTCTCCGATGAAGTGGACCAAAAAGCCAAAGCCATCTTAAACCATATGGCTCACCTGCTTCTCATTGAGGATAAAAGCGGATTTGATTTAAGCTGCATTGCCAGTCTTAGAGAAAAAATTGATCTGGCCAGAGCCTGCGCCTTTAACAATTACAACAATGCCATCTGGAAAAAGGACACCTATGAAATTGATTACATTGAAATGCGTCAGCAGCAAAGCATTGTTTTAGAAGGAATCTATGAAAATATTAAAAACATATCTCTGATTCCCCGTCAGGGAGAAGAGGTTGCAAAACTCTTTTGGAACATTGAACAGAATTATCACAGATACAATACAGGGGAAGGGCTTTTACAGGATTTAAACCTTCTGCTTTCTGATTTAAAGCAACATGAGCTGCCTGTCAGCCGGGAAGAATTTGAAGCTAGAGCCATCTTATTCTATATCCTAAAGCAATTGGAGCGTCTTATTATGCTAAAACGCTCCTTTGTCCTCTCTCACGATCGATAACGACCGGTATCATTGAATCTATTTTGCCTCCAGAGCTTCAATTTTTTCTTTAAACTGAGGCAGATGCTTTTTATGAGCCACCAATAGCTCATCAAGAATGGTCTGGGCGATGGCTCCGCTTGGAACCAGTGGATTTAAGGTAAATGCCTGAAGAGCCGTATCATAATCTCCTGTTACAGCTGCTTTTATGGTAGTCAGCTCCATATCCTTCATCAGCTGTAACAGACCTCTGCTGGAAGCATCAAAGCTTCCCCAGGAAATGGGCACGGGACCATGGGCTGTAATGATGCTGCTTACCTCTACCACTACATCATCAGGCAAGTCTGTGATTGCACCATTATTCCTCGTGCTGACCACCATATAGGTCTTTTTATCATTATATATGGAAGAAATGAGTTCACAGGCAGCATCGGAATAAAATGCTCCTCCCCGTTTCTCAAGCTGAGGGGGCTTTACATTCAGATCCGGATCTTTATAAAGTTCAAATAATTCGGCTTCCGTCTTTTTCACCAGCTCTGCTCTGGTCTCACCCTTTTCATAGGACTCCAGCTCTTCCTTTAGCATGTCATCGGTGATGTAATAATACCGGTGATACATGCAGGGAATGATCCCTAAGTTTCTGATCTGGCCTGCCAGAAAGGAAATGTTTGGAATGTTCTGGACACCGGAGCTTTTAAGCCCCTGCATTGCTTTTTTCAGTCCACCTTCTGTGGCGTAAACCTTCTCAATGACCTCTGCTGTCTTTTCTTCCCCGTCTTTATTCCATACCCTGTGCCAATGAAAATGATTGAGTCCGCCAAAACGGAAGAATAAATCCTCTTCCTCTGTTTGAAGAGAGCCCGCAGCTATCTTCCGGCACATAATGGGAACGTTACAAAGACCTACTACCTTATCCCATTTTCCGTAGCGAATAACAGCCTCTGTCACCATGCCGGAAGGATTTGTGAAGTTCACAAGCCAGGCATTGGGGCAAAGCTCCTTCATATCCTCTACGATATCAAGAATCACAGGAATGGTACGAAACGCCTTAAACATGCCTCCTGCTCCATTGGTCTCCTGGCCGATGACACCATGGGACAGCGGAATTCTCTCATCCTTGATTCTGGCATCTAAAAGGCCAACCCGAAACTGGGTGGATACGAAATCTGCATCCTTTAGGGCCTCTCTCCTGTCTAAAGTCAAATGAACCTTCCAGTCAAGTCCTGCTTTCTTAATCATTCGCTTTGCCAGATTTCCTACAATATCAAGCTTTTCTTTTCCTTCCTCAATATCCACAAGCCAGATTTCGCCGATGGGAAGCTGGTCCTTTCTTTTTATAAAACCCTCGATAAGCTCCGGAGTATAGCTGGAGCCGCCTCCAATGGTAACGATTTTGATATTTCCTTTCATAAGCCTTCCTCCTTCTTTTCTCTATGATACGATCATACTAGAAAAAGAGGAGCAGGGATATACCTTCAGCCTATTTGGTGACAAATGGGATCTTCTTGGCAATTGTACCACAAAAAAAACAGGGTGTTTTAAGTGGCAGTTTAATAAATGCCCCCATTTTCCATATCTGTCTTATTCACAAAATCCATATGATATAACTTTTCCCAATGATTAATGTTTAATGTTCCCCTGGTGAGACGGATTGCTAAAAAACAACAATTTTCATCCTTTTCATTATTTGCAGAATCGTACCATTCTGAAAAAGCTGTACGAAGCTTGGTTCTTAGTTCTGCATTTTTTGGATCAAGAACCCAGCCCAGGTTTTCACCTACTCCATTGGCGGTAAACATCTCGAAACAACCAGCCACCGAAACCTGAGAATTCTCTGCGATTTGCTTCATTTTATTTGATTTTCCATTTGTTACAACATAGAAAACGCCATCTTCATAATAAGCGTCTACACTGCGGACAACTGGGCGAGGCTCTCCGTTAGCCCCAGGTTCCCGCGCAATCGTTGCCAGGGAAATCACATTGTCTTTGCCATTTCCGAACTTCTCTTCGATTAATTTAAATCCTTCTTCATACTTGTTCATTTGTTTTTCCTCCACCAATTATTATTTGTTTTCTCTTTTTATAAAAGGAATCCATAATTCTGCATAAGAGACATCGGACATACTTTGATAGTACAGCTCAGGGAAAAATCCATCAGCAATCAAATTGTGTTCTTTAAGCCAAAACCGTGTGTATTTCATTGCCTTACCCATATTAATGATCATGTGTTCGTGATGTTCCGATTCAAAGCCACAAACGACATATTCCCGTATAGGAAGCTGCCAATTTGTAAATCCTTGGTTTTTCTCGTCTTTGTCTACTTCGGCACCCACAAAATAACTGGAATAACCTTCAGCTGCATCGCCGTGATAAGAAACGCCAGCCCAGCGTCCCCCTGAAATGTGAGTGATATTTGGAAGGGCCTTAAAGAACTTGTCCCATATCTCACCAACTCTGTCAACACCGGTTCTTTCGCCAGACATTTTACCATATTTAAATGGATAATATCCTACAACACCAGCAAAATGAAGGGGGTCTTTAAGAGTTTTTCGGTTCATTTCCAAAACCAGTCCATCACTAATCAGTGGTACCCCTTCATCAACCACAATATAACTGAGCAATAAATCAGGTTTAACAAAATTCTGTAAGCCAATAAGTTCATCCCGGTATTGGGAAGGGGTTATCCCATAGGTTTCTTTAAACGCTCGGGTATATGTTACATGACTGCCAAAACCATATTCCATTGCTATGTCAATAATCCGGTTTTTTTTATCACGCAGCATCGGTAGAGATTTTGCCAAGCGGCGTAATTTTATATAGTCTCTAACCGATGTCTTTACTAACCGTGTGAATAACCTCTGATAATAAAACACTGAAAGTGCGGCAGTTTCTGCCAGTTCTTCGATGTGGATCTCTTCACCGAGATGTTCTTCGATGTGGTCCAAAGTTTTTTGTATGGCTTCCCATGCGTGCATATTAATCCCTCTCTCTAAAGCAATATATCACAGACGAAAAACAAATGCTTAACCCAGTCTGCTCTTTTTTATCCAATGTATCAAATATCATATTAAATACACCGTTCATATCAGACTCTAATAAAAGTAATTACCATAAATACCCATTGCAAATATTATATCAAGATTTATGATTTTTTGAAATAATGAATCATGTTTAGACAAAAAAACAAGCGTATCGTTCTAATCCCAATACGCTTGTTTTAGATGTCTCACCTGGCAGGTACCAATAAATAATATCGTATTCTGATACTGTCTCATGGCAGATTGCCTTATCCCTGTTTTTTTTGCACAGTGAGTCTGGCTAAAGACTCTACAATGTACACAGCCGGAATCTGAGAGGTAATATCCACCTTCATCTTTTCCACGGCATTTAACTCCCGTTGTATATAATACGATATGTTATAATCTGAAATCTTGGCAAGGGTGCTGTTCTTGCTGTTGGTAATGGAGACAACGGTACTGCTGCTTTCCTTTAACTTTGAAGAATTGTCAATGAGTATTTCGGTCTCTCCCTCTACAGAAAGAATGATAATGATACTTTCTTCCGGGAACTCTAAATTAATGGGAAACATAGGAGAATTAATTCCTGTGGAAAAAATACCGATATCGCAGAAATAACGGCTGGCATACTCTGCCATGATACCAGAATTACCCGTTCCAAGAAATATGATCTGCTTCTTTCCGGCAATAACTTCTGCAATGGCCTCCAGCTGCTTTTGAAAGCTTTCTGTTTCCACTCTCTGAAAGAACTCAAAGACTGAGCTGTGGTCGTATGTTTTGCTGGCTGCCGTTTTTTTCTCCTTTTCCATCTTAAAACGCACCTTGAATTCCGAAAAACCGCTGCATTGTACTTTCCTGCAAAAACGGGTTATGGTGGTAGTTGACACATGGGCCTCCTTTGCCACCTCCCTAATGGTCATATAAGGAATCTTATCACTGTTCTTTAATATAAAGTTATATACTTCATAATCCAGTTCGCCAAACTGGCTCAGTACCTGATTGGAAAACAACGCCATATCCTTTTCCCTCAAATCTTTTCTCTAATCTAGTATTATCATTCATTATATCATGGAGGCGATGGAAAAGTCCAGGTGGTCCCGTTTATACAAATCCAAAGTATCTTAACAGTCCAAGATAAATTCCATAAGCAAATCCATATAAATCATTTCTGAATTTATTGGCATCCGACGGATTGGTGATATATCCAAGCTCTACCAGATTTGCAGGCATGTTTGCATTCCTTAACACATACAGAGAGGGATTTTCCCGGATTCCGTTGTTTCTTGTTCCCACCGTCTGGGTAATTCCTGCCATGATTTGCTCTGCCAGCCATTGTGCCTGGGTATTGTACTGATAGATGTATACCTCGGTACCATTAATGGCAGGGTTGGGGTTTGAATTACAATGAATGCTGATGAAATAATCTGCCGGCCAGTTGTTGGCAAGGGCTACTCTCGCGGCCAGACTGGTAGTATTGTTGGTTCCTAAAGTAGTGTAAGGCTCTGGTCTTGATACCCGAACCTCAAATCTGGGATCACTCTCTAATAAGTTTTGAAGATAAATTCCTACCTGATAGTTAATTTCCGATTCATAAAGTCCATTGGCTTCTGCGCCGCTGTTAAAGGACCCGCTTGGATTATGCCCCTGATCAATAAATATTTTAATAGCCATGTAAGCATTTCCTTTCCTACTCAACTATAATAAATATATTCATCTTTCAGGTGGATGCTACATATTATTAGAATTTATCCTGCTTTTTCAGCAGATTCTTGGTAAGCCCTCTCCATATAAAACGTCAATGGTCCTGCTTCCCATAAACTTTGTTTTCATCCGGACTCCCTTTCCTTCCAGGATGGTTCCAATAATTCTGGCATTCGTTCCATAAGGACTTTTCTTTACCGCCTTTAAGGCTTCTTCTGCCTGTCCTTCTGGTACCACGGCTATCATCTTCCCTTCATTTGCCATGTAGAGAGGATCAAGCCCCAGAATATCGCAAAAGCCCTTTACTTCCCTGCTGACGGGTATGGCTTCCTCTAACAATTCCACGCTGCATCCCGACTGGTCTGCGGCTTCATTTAACACCGTAGCTAACCCGCCTCTCGTCACATCTCTCATACAACGGACGTCGATGTCAGCCTCGAATAAATTTGCCACAATGGTACAAAGGGGGGCGCAGTCGCTGGCAATCTCATTTTCAATCCCCATCCGCTCTGATAAAATGGCAGCATGATGATCCCCAAGATTGCCGGATAAAATGATGACATCTCCAGGCTTGCATCCGGATATGGTGATGCCCTCCTTTTTTATCTCTCCGATTCCAGAGGTGTTGATATAAATACCACCACTACCTTCCACCACCTTTGTATCACCAGCCACAATACTGACACCAGCTTCTTTGGCTGCAAGTGCCATGGTCTCTGCAATGGTCTCCACATCTTTAAGCTCCGCACCCTCCTCAATGATAAATCCAGCGGTAAGGTATTTGGGAACTGCCCCCATCATGGATAAATCATTGACAGTTCCGCACACTGCCAGCTTACCAATATTACCTCCTCGAAAGAACAAAGGAGTCACCACAAAGGAGTCCGTTGTATAAGCAATCTTTCCAGAGATAGAAAGAACAGCCGCATCCTCTAACCGGTTAAGGACCGGATTGGAAAAATGCTTTAAAAACACCTGGTTGATTAAGTCGCCGGTCTGCTTTCCTCCGCTTCCATATGTCATATCTATTTTCATAATATACTTAAGCCCCTTTCCTTACGAATTCTGATACCAGATTCCACAAGCCCCTTCGGAAGAGACCATACAAGGCCCAACCGCATGCAAAGGCGTGCACACCTTCTGAAACAAGGGGCAGTCCATCGGCTGAATCCGGCCAAGAATCACATCGGTGCATTTACAGCCTGGCGGAAGCGTTTCTATGATTTCCTCCTGACTTCCTCCTGCATCGTATTCCTTATATTCCTCTTTCAGCTTAAGAGCCGATTGCTTTATGGTCCCAATGCCTCTCCATGCATCATCTGCCGGTTCAAAATACTGGTGAATGAGTGCTTCCGCCTTTTGATTCCCTTCCTCTGTCACTGCATTGGAATATAAGTTCGCGACCTGATACCGTTTCCCTTTTAACTGGGTCATGATTTCATAGATGGCAGCCAGAATATGCTCTCCCTCAAAGCCAGCCACCACAAAAGGCTTTTTATATGCAGCTGCCAGCTCTTCATAAATCCTGCTTCCGGTAATGACACTGACATGTCCGGGACTTAAGAAGGCATCGATGCTGGTCTCATTTTCACAGATAAAGGAAAGAGCGGGCAGAATGGTTTTAATGGAGGTGGCTAATTTCAGGTTTTTGATGTTTCGTTTCTGAATCTCATCAAGCAGCAGAGCGTATACGGGAGTCGTGGTTTCAAATCCCACTGCTGCAAATACATACTGGATATCCTTATGATTTTCCGCTTCACTCAGGGCTCCCAAGGGAGAATAAAGCACCTTTACCTCCGCTCCCATTGCCTTTGCCTCTGTTAAGGACATCTGAGTGCCCTTTACCTTCATCATATCTCCAAAGGTGAGGACACAATACGTTTCCTTTAGAGAAAGCTCCACCAAACGGTCAATATAAGATGGTGCGGTAACGCAGACCGGACAGCCCGGCCCTGAGATCAGCTGAATCTTTGGCGAGATAATGGACCGGATTCCATGCTGGAAGATGCTTTTTGTATGAGTCCCGCAGACCTCCATGATCTTTACCGGCTCACCGTCATATTCTTTCAGCGCCTTTATCACCTGTTCAAGCTTCATCATCAAAGACCTCCTGAAGCTCTTGAAACAAATCAATGATTTCTTTTGCTGCGTCCTCTTTTAAAACCTCTATGGCACACCCGGCATGGATGAGCACGTAATCTCCTACTCCGGCCTCTACCAGCTTTATATTTACATCGGTCAGGTTCTCTAATACATTGACCTTTGCATAGTCCCCATCGATCTTAACAATCTTTCCCGGTACTGCAACACACATAAGCTCCCGCCTTTCTATTTTGTCTGATAAAATGCTTTTAAATATTTCCGTCCAAGGTACACCTGTCCAAGGCTGATTCCTCCGTCATTGGGAGGAACAGACAAGTTCATATAGACTTTAAATCCTTTTTCTCTAAGAAATCTGGCCGCATGTTCTGTAAGGACTGTGTTCTGAAAAACACCGCCGCTTAAACAGACATCTGAAATTTTGTATTGATCTTTCAGCTTTTCGCAAATAGAAACAATTCCTTTTGCAAACCCTATGTGAAATCCCAGAGCTAAAGCACTGATATTTTCTTTTCCTCTCTCTTTACATAGAGCAGCAAATGCACTCTTTGGATCAAGCTCCCATATGCCCTTTCTTTCTGAAACTTCAAAAGGCACGGAGGCAGGTTTTATCTGTCTTTCCATGGCGGATAGTCCGCTTTTTTCAAATAAGGAGGCGCATTCTCCTTCATATGTATTTTCATGGGCGATTAAAAGAACGGAAGATGCTGCGTCAAAGAGACGTCCTGCACTGGAGGAGGATACTACATTTATGTGATGACGAAGAGCCGCCTTTATGAGATCGCTTCTTTCATCCGTGATATACTCCTGGAGACCAAAATGAATCAGGCAGCAAATGGCTGTTTTCCATGCCTCCCGCATGGACTGGTCTCCTCCAAGAATGGGAAAGGGGCTTAAATGGCCGGCTCTCTTACATTCCTTATCCTGGCAGATGAGGAATTCACCTCCCCATATGGTTCCATCGGTTCCATAGCCGGTTCCATCCATGGCAACGCCTATGACAGGCCCCTCCAGGTGATGCTCCGCCATGACAGAAGCTATATGGGCATGATGGTGCTGCACCTTTATGAGAGGAAGCCCAAGAGAGCTGGCATACCGGGCTGAATGATAGTTTGGGTGGAGGTCGCAGACAACTAGCTCTGGCTGGAACCGAAACAGCTTTTTCATATCCTCAAAGGAGCGTTCATACTCCTCCATCACCTTACTTTCCTCCAGATCACCAAAATACTGGGATACCACTGCGCTTCCATTCTTATAGAAGCAAAAGGAAGCCTTTAAATCTCCACCAGCTGCAAACACAGAGGGCTCTTTCTCCCCATGACTTTCTTTTACCTCTGTGGCGAGAAAAACCGGATAAGGCACATAGCCTCTGCTTCTTCTGATGAGCTGGGGCTTTCCATCCACGATTTTTGCCACCGAATCGTCTACGGAGCGGAGTATTCTTCTATGATTATAGAGAACGCCCCTTAGCTCTTTGGAAGAAAGAGAGAGCATAGGCTCATCTTCCCGAATGATTGGCTGACCGGATATATTGGCACTTGTCATAATGAGAGGTCCCAGTTTTTCAGTAAGCAAGATCTGAAGCGGAGTATAAGGAAGAAAGGCTCCGCAGTACATGCTCCCTTTATTGGTGGAAGGAGCCATGTAATCTCCCTCCCGACGCAACAGCACAATGGGCCTTGGCCTGGATTCTAACAGAGAACGTTCTTCTTTAGAGACATGACAATACTTTTTTATTTCGGCAATGGAAGAAAACATAACAGCAAAGGGCTTTTCTTCCCTGCCCTTTAAGATTCTAAGCCTGTTTACGGTATCTTCCCGAAAGGGAGAGCACACAAGGTGATAGCCTCCAATTCCTTTCACAGCTAAAATCCCGCCTTCTAAAAGCGCCGCTGCTGCCTGATCCAGTGCCTCTCCTTCCAGCCACTCTTTTTCCTCTTTCTTTTTGTCCCGGTATATAAGATAAGGCCCGCAGTCATTACAGGAAATGGTCTGGGCATGAAAACGTCTGCTTTCCGGAGACGTATACTCTTTTTCACATTCCTCACACATCTTAAAATCAATCATGGCTGTGTGATCCCTGTCGTAAGGAAGCCGCTCCATAATGGTATATCTGGGACCGCAGGAAATACAGCTGATAAACGGATTCCCAAAACGCCTGTCCCCTCCATTTAAAAGCTCCTTCTGGCAGGCAGGGCAGACAGGAAGGTCAGGCGGAATCACAGAGGACTCCCCAAGCGCACCGCTTTTTAAGATGACAAAATCATTAAGCGCAAGGGGAGAGATCTCCTCTTTCTCAAACTTAATGATCTCATATCCCATGTCTTTTGTTTCCGTAAGTACTGTCAGGAACCGGCCCACTGCCCCCTTCTCCCCCTGAGCAATGATTTCCACGTATCCGCCTACATTTCGTACCGTTCCTGAGATTCCTTCGTTCTTTGCCATATGATAAACAAGGGGTCGGAAACCAACCCCTTGAACAATACCGTAAGCATATATTTTTAATGTCATAGATTGATCTTTTCCCTGATCCATGCTGCTACCTGATCATAGCCCTCTTCCGTCTTTCCTGATACTTTTATGACAGGGGCTGACTTGTTTAACGCACGGACTCCTTTCATAAAGAAGTCCTCATCAAAATCAAGATATGGGATGAGATCACATTTATTAATCAGAATGATATCCGCCTTTTCAAACGCAAGGGGATATTTATATGGCTTATCACTTCCCTCGGTGACTGTGGATATCAGCATCTTTACATGCTCCCCAATCATGAATTCAGCAGGACAAACCAGATTTCCAATATTCTCTATAAAAAGAACTCCTTTTTGAAGCTCCATCTCTTCCACTGCTTCCCCAATCACAGGGGAATCCAGATGGCAGGCACCACCAGTATTGATCTGAATGGCCTGCACTCCAAGAGACAATAGTTTTTTTGTATCAAAATCAGCCTCAATATCTCCCTCAATGACATAAGAATTGATACCGTCAAGCTGTTTGATGATCTGAATGAGAGACGTGGTCTTTCCTGCTCCAGGAGCTCCCATTACATTGACGGCAAAAATCCCTTTTTCCGTCAGTGACGCATTGATCCGTGATGCAGTCTCATCATTCTTATCGTATACAGACTGCATGATCTCTATTTCTTTATTCTCAGACATATGTACCTCCGCCTCAGGCTAATTCCTTTTGTCCTTCTTTTTATATCTCTATGGATTTAATATAAAATTCCTGTCCGATCTCTGTGGGTTCCCCATCACCGTTACAGATGGGGCATTCAAAATGAAAGGGCTTGCGGACAAATAATTCTCCACAGCGTTTGCATCTCAGCTTAGGTATGACCCTTTCCATATGAAGCTCTGCATGTTCGCAGGGCGTTCCTTCTGCAATCAGGCCAAAATACAGCTCTATGGAGCTTGCCACATAGCCGCAGTAATCTCCTACCACCAGATTGATGACCTTAATCTCTTCGGCCTGATGTTCCTTTGCATATTCCCAGGCTATCTCTATGATTCGCTGGGTGATTGGGTATTCGTGCATTTTACGTGTACATCCCTTACATTTCCAAACGACGGTTCCGTATAGTGGTTCTCCATCATGAGGCATTTTTTCGGACAGACTTCCGTGCAATAGCCGCACTGAATGCATTTTAACCGCTCAATGCTCCAGGAGGTCCTCGCCTTATCCGTATGAATGGCATTGGTAGGACACCGTCTCTCGCACATGCCACAGAAAATGCAGTCATCGATGGAAATACCGATACTTCCTCTGGTCCTGTCAAAAGTCTCCTTTTTCTCAATTGGATAGGATACGGTAAATGGACCGTGGAATAAATTTTTAATCAATGTTTTTGTCATTCTTAATATTGACATAGCACCCTCAATTCCGCTGTTTATGGCAGCTCTGGCTTTCTGCAGGTAAAACGGTTACCGTTCCGTACAACTGATACATGGATCAATGGTAAGTATCAGTATGGGCACATCGGCCAGGGAACAGTTCTTTAAAGTTTCAAGCAGGGCCGGTACATTGGCAAAGGTAGGCGTTCTTACTCTGACCCGGTCAAGAAACTTTGTTCCGTTTGCTTTCACGTAATAAAGGACCTCTCCTCTAGGCTGTTCCAGACGGGTAAAATACTCTCCCTTTGGACTTCCGGTCACCTTTACCTTGATGTCTCCTTCCGGCATAAGCCTGATGCACTGGCGAATCAAATCCATGGCCTGGAACATCTCTCCGATACGGACCCTGGTTCTTGCATAGCAATCGCCTTCTTCATCAATAATGGGCTTAAAGTCCAGTTTTCCGTAAGCCGCATAGCCCTGAGTCCTCATATCCATCTCGATGCCGCTCGCCCTTGCCATGGGACCTAATGCCCCAAGCTCAAAGGCCGCCTGCTTTGATAATTTACCAACGCCCCGTGTCCGCAGTTTTACCGTAGAATCATTGATAAATACGGCTGCAATTTCCTTAAGTTCCTTTTCCATACGGTCCAGGACTTCAAGGATTTTATGAAGGGTCTCTTTATTAATATCTTTTCTCACACCGCCAATATCACAGACAGAGAAAATAACTCTGCCGCCGGTGGTCTCTTCAAATACATCAAGAACCTCTTCCCTTAATTTCCAGGACTGCATAAACAGACTTTCAAATCCAAAGGCATCCGCTAAGAGTCCCAGCCACATAAGATGGCTGTGGAGTCTGGAAAATTCTGCCCAGATGGTTCTTAAAAATTTAGCCCGATCGGGAATCTCTGCTCCCATAATACTTTCCACCGACATGCAATATCCCATGCCGTGCATAAAAGAACAGATTCCGCAGATTCGTTCTGCGACAAATGTATACTGCTGAAAATCTCTTTTCTCTACCAGCTTTTCTAACCCTCTGTGAACATATCCGATTCTAGGAATCGCCTCCACCACCGTTTCATCCTCCAGAACCAGATCCAGATGAATGGGCTCGGGAAGGACGGGATGCTGGGGACCGAAAGGAACAATTGTCCTGTTTCCCATAAGTAACCTCCAATCCGATGCGTGAGAGCATCTTTTTTACTCCTGTACACCAAATGGCGCTTTGACCGGAATCTTATAAAGGGAATTGTTATAATCCGGTGTGATTCCATTTATTTTTATTCCAAACAATTCCTTGATCTCATTTTCGTATAAAAAGGAGTAAGGATAAATAATGCTGATGCTGTCAAGCTCTGCTTCCGTATCAATATGAAGCCTTAGATTCACCAGTTCATAATTTAAATCAAAGGAATAGGTCAGCTCCATCTCTTCTTTATAGGTGCTGCTGATGGCAACGAGCCGGTATCCTGCATTTTTAAGTTTTAGAGTCTCCGTCAGAAGATCAGAAGCGGAAATCTCCTTTAAGGTTTCACTCGCCATATTTTCCCTCCTTAGCCAGTTTTATTGCTTTTTTCCGGCCTTCTTTTTCTTTTCTCCCAGAATCTCAAGACCTTTTACCACGCCGTCTATAATGGATTCCGGACGGGCCGCACAGCCCGGTACGTATACATCCACTGGAATTACCTTATCCACTCCACCTGCCACATTGTAGCACTCGGCAAAGATTCCTCCTGAGGTTGCACAAATTCCTACTGCTATGACCACCTTTGGATCAGGCATCTGTTCGTAAAGCTGCTTTACTACAGGAATATTCTGTTCATTGACACTTCCGGTAATTAAAAAAACATCGGCGTGCTTGGGATTTCCTGTGTTGATCATGCCAAAGCGCTCCACATCATATAAGGGAGTCAGACAGGCCAGCACCTCAATGTCGCATCCATTGCAGCTGGTGCCGTCATAATGCAAAATCCAGGGTGATTTTTTTATTCCATCCATAGTATCCTCCATACCGCAAAATTTGGTTTCTTTTCATGAATCCCAGTTAAAAGTAGGAAAGGATCAAAAGATTAACCGTTCCCATAATTGCAGTTACGACCCAGGCTGATTTTAAGGCCTGCTGCCATTTGACCCGGGCAGAACCATTGTCTACGATTATTTCAAAAAGATAGACGACCAGACAGGCGATGACTGCAAAAACACGGCTTATGGGTGCTGCTGTTGCAAAAAACACATAGACTAAAGTCAGGGAAATGATGACCTCATACCAGTGGGTCACCTCAATCACAGCTAAATCCTTGCCGGAATACTCCGTTGTGATTCCTTTAACAATCTCCTGATGTCCGTGATGGGACATGCTTAAATCAAAGGGCGATTTTCTTAACTTAAAGGTAAGGACAAATACAAGACCGATAAATACTCCGGGAAGATAAAGTATGGAGGGCTTCTCAGCCGCTACGATATCCCGGATGAAAAAGCTGTGCTCTGCATAATATAAGCCGATACAGGTAAGAAGAACCATAGGCTCATAGGACATAATCTGCAAAAGTTCCCGTTCCGATCCTATGGTATTGTACGGGGAATTGGAAGCATAGCCGCCCAGCACAAAGAACACGGACCCAAGGGTCAGGGCAAAGATAGCTAAAAGGATATCTCCGCCGGATAACAGGATCAGGGTCGTAAATACAGCAAATACCAGTGACACGTAAACAAAGAAACGGTGCATGGAATTGACCTCTATGGATTCCTTTTCCGTCAGCTTTAATACATCATAAAAGGGTTGTAACAGGGGCGGCCCCTGCCTTCCCTGAAGTCTTGCGGATATGATACGGTCTACTCCCGTAAGAAGTCCGCCAACCAAAGGTGTGAATATAATAATTGCAATGATTTTAACAATGTTCATATTATGCCAACCCTCCTATCAACAGTATGACTCCCACTACCAGGATTGCTGTACACAGTGCGTTGCTTAAGAAGGTGAGTTTATGGGCTCCAAAGAATTCTTCCATATACCAGTTGCGCATCTCCACCTTTTGTTTTACGCCCATTGCTCCGTAAAACGTCTGGTTGTCTCCTGTGTTTTCTCCCGCCATATAAATGGGAACCTTTCTTCTCTTGTCATTCTTATAGATGGGGATAAAGCTGATGGGGAGCAGTATGAGCATGCTCAGCATACAAAGCATCAGCTTAATGTCACTCGTCTCAATAGGAATCAGTGCTGTGGTTTTATAGACTTCGGTAAGATACGGCTCCAGGGCATACCTTGAAACCAGAGGAAAGGTAAAGCAGGAAATCACCACCAGGACAGCCAAAACTGTAATGGGAAGTTCTTCATCTAAGGATAAATCGTGATGGTTCTTGTGGCCCATATTGACCTTGGATACCAGTTTGCCCATCCACTTAGCCCAATAAAACAAGGTCGCTGCACTTCCGTAAGCCAGGATAATAACAATGATTACATTATCGGAATCAATGAGGGCTTTCATGGCTACCCATTTGGATACCAGCATTCCAAAGGGTGCAAGGAACATGCCTGCAATACCGATCATCATGTAGAATGCCAGCTTACTGGACACTCCCATTAACAGATCCATATTTTCCACATTTCGGTTTCCGATCTGGTGTTCTGCAGATCCTACGGATATGAAAAGGAGGGATTTGGATACTGCGTGGAAGATTATAAGTAAAATTGCTGCCCATAAGGATTCCTGGGTTCCGGCACTGGCACATATTACAATCAGTCCCAGGTTTGCAAGTGTGGAATAGGCAAGAATCTTCTTTCCGTCACTTTGGGATATAGCCATCAGCGAGCAGGCAAGGAATGTTACACCGCCGCCAAAGGTTACCACTCTGCCGACACTGGTAGGGCCTAATAAGGGGGCAAGCCGGATAATTAAATAGACTCCAGCCTTAACCATGGTTGCGGAATGAAGCAGCGCAGAGGTAGGCGTCGGTGCCACCATAGCTCCAAGGAGCCAGGAGGAAAAGGGAAGCTGGGCAGATTTTGTCAGTGCTGCGATGGACAGAAGGAAGACCGGAATCATAATGACTGCATCCGGATTCTTCTGTATCAGCACGGAAAGCTCCAGGGTGTGATAGTACATGCCGATGAAAATAATGGCAGCTGCAAAGGCAACTCCGCCGCCTAAGTTAATGACAAGGGCACGTAGGGAATTGTTCTTTGCTTCTTCTGTCTGGGTATAGCCGATTAAAAGGAAAGAGCAAAGAGTCGTAATCTCCCAACAGAAATACATCCACACGAGATTATTGCTCAAAACGATTCCAAACATGGCGGAAAGGAATAAAAACAGGATGGAGAAGAAAAAGCTTTTCCTTTCTTTGTATTCCTTGTGATGGTTATGATAATCCTTCATATATCCCACCGCATAAATACAAATAAGGCTTCCCACCAGTCCGATTACCAAGGCCATAATCGCAGTCAGCTTATCAAAAACGATGGCTGTCTGAACGGTGATTCCTTCTTTAAACCCAAACTCAAAAACCAGAATTGCTGCTGTCTGCAGAAATGACAGAATAGAAATGACGTACTTTTTGTTACGGATACCAAGAGTAATAATGTAAGCAGCTATGATAACTTCAGCTGCTACAATGATGAGATCAATTTTTTCTTCCCATGGACAAGCCATACGGATTCCGTCCTTAAAAAAGATTCCCACCACTGCCAGCGTCAGAAGGGCTGTTATGACAGCACTGATTCTGACTAACATACTTCTTGCTGCATCATGTTTAACCAAAAAAACAGCTAATGCAGCCAACATAGGAAACAACAGGAAAACAGTAATTGCAACCATACATTCATCACCTTATCTTTGTTTTATAGTATTTGCCAAAACAAGCCTTGTTTTCATCAATAAAGCTATTCAAATAGTACAAACAAGCGATGTCAACCGCATTATCGATTTATATGTTCTCATTCTATCACACTAAAATTTCTTGTCAATGTTTTATTATGTGTACATTTTACACAAAAGCTCTGTATTTGACAAATTTTTAACTAATTCTCATAAAAAAAATGAGAATGCAGAGATATGTACTAAAATAAATACAAGGACATGTTAACTTTTAGACAATATAAGATCATATTTTTGCGTAAATTAGGATTGTACTTAAAAAAAGACAGAAAGTATAGGCATTGTTTCCTGCTTGGAGTGCCTGAAATAGCAAGAATTTGTACTGAAAAACGGGGCATAAAGGAGTTGTTTGCATTAATTTTTTTGGAGAACCGAAAAAGTAGCCTGAGAAATAAAATCTTCTCAGGCTGTTCTTTTTTATGGTTTCAGATGTTTTTATTGTTACTTTTCATACAAACTTCAGAGCAAAATAACCAGTAATTAAACCTTGAAAGAGAGTTTTCTAACGACTTTTTAATTCCATTTTAAGGTTGAAACCAGTGATTCTAATGCGGATTCTCAGGGAATTTATTTCACTCCCACAGATATAAGCTGGGTCTTATAATTCCTTATTTTAGACATGAGCTCACTGTTTAAACCATAAGAAGTATCATCGGTTTCGTTATTAAACTTCCAGGTAAAATCACCTTGATTCATACGGCCGGCTTCCTTAGTTACGATACCTTCTACTGCTGTTACATCGTCAATGTCTGCCTGATTAGCACCCAGATCTTTTAAGGTATCAAAATTATTATAGGAAGTATTTCCTGCCATGGTCTTATAGGTGGCTGGAACGATTTCACCTCGTTTGGAAGCTTCATAAGCATCAAAGGAGGTTTCATTTCCACTTGTTGTTCCATGGTTGGTATTGGCATAAATAAGGCTGTCTGCCTGTTCTATCCTGTTATGATAAGCTTTTATTATTCCTCCGTTCTCACCGGAAAAGGTTCCTTTCCCCAGGGTATCTGTGCCCTGTAGAGAGCTCATCATTGGATATTTGCAATGCCTGAAATAGTTTTCCTCTACGAATGCAGAGCTTCCATTTGTCACACCAACTCCATATTTTGCGATACCATCATAATAATTATTATAGATATGAACCGATGCCTGCCGGATTCTTGGGTGGCGGGAATCGGAATGATCATACCAGTTATGGTGATAGGTGACGAAAAATTCTTCAGAGTCCTTCATGCCGCAAAGAGAACACTTCCCGGAATCCCAGAAATGATTATAGGATACGGTGACATAGGTGGATGCATTTTTAACATCAATAGAACCATCCCCCTTTGCCTGGTCCGCATCAGAACCTGCTGCTCCGTAGAAGATATCATTGTGATGAATCCATACATTGCAGTTACTCGTATCAAGGGAGATTCCATCATCAGGAAACAGCATAATGCCTAAATTTCTGATCTCCAGATTCTTACAGTTTCTAACGAGAATGCCCCAGCCATATGCCGTTGCATCATCTCCTACGCCTTCTAAGGTCATGTTCATCTCTGTATAGGCTGATTTGCCTTTTACCTGAAGGTATCCACTGCTGTTTAGCTGGCCGGACATATCCTCTCCTGTAATTTGACCAATAAAACGAATGATAAGAGGGGTCTTATCATAGCCCTTTTGACGCAGGGTCATAATCTCCCCAATTCCAGTTGCGGTCTGTTTTTTCCCAGAATTATTTATTATGACATCAAGAGTTACGGTTTTTGCCGTTGCAGCCGTGATATATACAATCTGCGCCCCATTTTTTAAAGCTCCATTTTCCTCATAAGCGCCGGACCCTGTCTGGGAGGGAGATTCCCCAGAAAAAGCAAATCCGGTCCTGCTGTTTGCTTTTACAGCGATTGGTTCAGAGACTATGGTTTTGCTGGAACCATTGGCAAAATTCACTTCCAGCTTAAAAGTGTATTGACCAGCAGAAAGCCCCAATGCATCCGCCCTGAAATACGAGGGATACTTACGAATCAGTGTATCATCGATTTGCACGTAGGCCGGGTCGCCTGCTCCAGCAGATTTTACTAAAACCTGGTAAGATACCGCTTTGTCTACAGGCTTCCATTTCAGATATGCGCTTTCAAACCAGCCTCCGCTCTCTGTCAGTGAAATACCCTCTGCCTTTGCAGAAATAGACGTTCCCGTGATTGTTTCCCATTTTTTCATCATATATCTTTACCTTTCTAAAAAAAATTATAGGATTTAGAGCCTACGCTACCACTATATTATCGTTTCCACAGATTCGTTCATGGGAGCTGTTTGTCCTTAAAATCACATCTATCATCTGGTAATTAAAAAAACAGCCAGGGAAGCGCTCTTTCCAAAGGCTGTTTCAATTTTAAAAATCGCTTACTGCGTCATTTGCTATTTAAGAAAGCTTTGATCGTGTATGTGAATCTTCCTTCCTTCATAGGATAGAATTCCTTCCTGCTGCATTCTTGATAGTTCACGGGATAAGGCACTTCGATCCACACAAAGAAATTCAGCCAGTTCATTTCTCCGGAATGGAAGTTCAATCCTTCCTTCCCTGCTCCCTGTTTGCAGCTGCAGATAAACCTTTAACTTATCCCGCAGCCGCTTTTGAGCCAGAATGCGTACCTTATCATTTAAAAATCTGGCTTTGTCTGCAAATTCCCGAAGGAGATTGGTGGATACCCGCATTTTAAAGGGACAGGTTCCACCTTCCATGGAAAACAATGAGGCGAAGTCCAGAAAAAGGATCTCACAGTCCGTTACCGCCCAGATCTGCATAGAGCTGTCTGCGGATTTTGAGCAGGCAAGGTCTTCTCCAAACATATCCCCACAGGAACAGTGGTTGATATTGATCTGACTTCCATTTTCACTGTATAAGGTCAGCTCTGCAGTTCCTTTTAATACAACCCCGGCAAGGTTTTCCCGGTCACTGACCTGTAATATCATACTGCCCTTTGAAAATGTCTTATGTCTGGCCCGCAGACAGCATAACACTGCCGTGTATTTAGATTCCGGAATTCCTTCAAAACAGCTGCACTCCTTTAAAACATGAGAAAACTGCCTTACTTCATCCTCTGAAACGGCTCCATAAAAACTGCCAAATGTTCCCCCCCATCTGGTTTCCTTCATATTTACCTCCAAGCTGCTATTGCAACCGACATTTCTGAACGAATTACACTTTAGTTAGATATAACTAACTATCATTATATAACAGGAACCATACGGGAGTCAATGTGGGATTTCCCTAAGGAAACTTTATGATAAAAAAGATACCAGAAGGCCTTTTGGGACACTTCTGATATCTTTTTAGGGGAATAAAGCTTATACATCATTATGCTCAATGGACTTTCTTTTGGCATTTTTGTTCTTGTTTTGATTCTCTCTTGTAATGGGTGTTTGTCCGTTGCATTTTTCCATTCTGGCCTTTTTGTTATCTGGCTGACTGTCTTTTGGCATAGGTACCTCCTGAATGTTTTTCTTTTTATTGTGCTGTTTTCTTTCGTATTTTATGTACACAGGGCTGTAAAAAAAGCCCTGCTATGTGCATGCATTACGCATCAATCTGGCTTCCTTAACAGCCATTTCTACTAAACAGATAATTGTAAAGAATCCCATGTCTGATCTCATCGGTAATAATATCAATGAGCATATTTATATGAATACGGGACTGCATGGCGTAAAGAATCTTTCTGTAGTTCCGCACTGCATTCTGCTCGCCTAAAAGCGCTCTGGCTATTCCTTCGCAATAGCTTTCCGGTGGTATAAATGTCTCTTCTGACACCTGACGCAGATCCATACCGGTCAGATCATAATAAATCTGACGGAATAATTCAAAATGTCCCACTTCATCGTCACGGATGCTTCCAATAATCTGCCTTTCTTCTTCGGTTTTAGCGTTGCTGATCAGCCACATATAAAACATCTGATCTTCAACTTCTCCATTCAATGCCTGTTTCATCAGCTCCATGGCATTGGCAAGATTCTCCGGATAATTGTATATGTCCATATCCATAAATTTCTGATCGTAAATGGTTTCTGTAAAATTCATAAAAGGAGAATGTTCAGAGGTCATTCCAGAAAAATCATACTCTTTCATTTATTATCTCCAAAGGTGTTACTTAATTATATCCTATGACTTTCTTTCCCCATAAGTGAGAAATAATCCTTATTTTTTATCTTTTGTTAAATATATGTAATTCACATTCAATTCCTATGATTTGTTTCCGTTTATCTTTCTCATATTGTCAGTGAAATTTAAGAAAACAAAAAGAATCATGGACATGCTAATACGGTAGAAAGCAGGAGAATCGTATGGTGGGAAAATAACAGGAAATAAAGCCGTATTTCATTTCTTAATAATTCTTAAATCCTCCTAAAACACATTGTTATTCTTGACCCAAATGTTATAATTTTTCATATTCAAATTACTAAGAGGGAGGCCGCGGACCATGGAGACTGCACAGCAGATTTTAATTGTGGATGACGATGCCGATATTCGGGAAGTACTCCGCATCCATTTGGAGAATAAAGGCTATTCTGTCTGGGATGCCTCTAACGGTAAGGAAGCACTTCAAACCGTTTCAAAAAATCAGGACATTGATTTAATTATTCTTGATATCATGATGCCCGGTCTGTCCGGAATCGATGTATGCAAGGAAATCAGAAAAACCTCTTCCGCACCCATACTCTTTCTCACCGCCAAATCAAAGGAAAGTGATAAGACAGAAGCTTATGAAACTGGCGGGGACGATTATCTGGTAAAACCATTTTCCCAGTCGGAGCTTCTTATGAAGGTTCATTCACTCTTAAGAAGATACGTGATATACAAAGGAAAATCCCAGCCAAACATCAGTAATTCAGAAATCCGGATTCAGGATGTGCTTATTAATACCCAAAGCCGTCAGGTGTACCGGGAGAACCAAAAAATCGACCTAACGGATACAGAGTTTCAGGTTCTCATGTATCTTGTAAAAAACAGGGGCAGTGCAAAGGATGCCAGAGCCATCTACGAGGGCGTTTGGAATGATAAGTTTCTTCCCTCCTCTACCAATACCATAATGGTTCACATTTTGAAGCTGCGAAAGAAGCTGGAACTTGATTCCAATAATCCAACGATCATACGCACCGTTTGGGGAAAGGGCTATCAGATTGATGAAGTTTAGTATAAGATCTTCCCTCCGTTACAAACAGGTCTATATATTGGCCTTAGGTCTTTTGATCAGCTTTCTCATGTATCTTGCGACTCAGTCTCTGGGAGATTACCTGATTTCCAAGAATCATTTGAATGCAGATGCTTCCACAAAACGGCTGGAAAACTATCAAAATTCCATGGAAGCTTATATCAGGAAAAATAAACTTTCGGTGAAAGATGTAAGGGCTTTGTCCAAATGGGTCAAAAGCCATAAATACACGTATTTGACCATTTACAGCGGCGATGAGATTTTATATGAATCCGGCTTCTGGAACGATGCTTATTACAATTACGAGTCCACAGGAACCTTCCTGGAAGAAAGCCAGCAGCTGACTAGAAACATTGCATTTACCGACGGGGTCTATTCTGTATCCATTATCGATTCCTCGGAAATCAAATGGTACAGCATTGTTTTTTATATATCCCTTGGAGTTTTCTTTTTGTTTTTGTTCGGCATTGTGATCTTTTATAATCACAAAATCATTGCCCGGATCATGCTCCTGTCAAAAGAAGTTTCCCTGATTGAACAGGGAAATCTAGAACAGCCCATTTACCATAAAGGGAATGATGAGATAGCTCTACTTGCCATAAATGCTGACAATATGAGAAATTCCATTATTACACGTTACAAAAGCGAAAAGGAGGCATGGGAAGCTAACAGCGAGCTGATTACTTCCATGTCCCATGACATCAGAACTCCTCTCACGGCTCTCATCGGCTATCTGGAGATTCTGGAAACGGAGGGATATCATTCAGAAGAACAGCTTTCTAAATATATCAAAAGCTGCAAAGAAAAATCCCTGCAGCTTAAGGAGCTGTCCGATAAGCTGTTTCAATACTTCCTTGTATTTGGCAAGGAGACCATACTAATGAAGAAAGAGACCTTTGATGCGCGCATCCTTTTAGAACAGCTGATCAGCGAGCATGTATTTGATTTAAGCAATCAGGGGTTTGATGTGAGGACCGGGCTTTTGGAGCAGTCCTGTATGATGACAGGTGATATTCAATACTTTAAGCGTCTCTTTGATAACCTGTTTTCCAATGTAAGAAAATATGCAAGCACCAGTGGGCCAGTTCTTGTGAATGCCGAATGCAATGGACAACACATAATCATCAGCATCAGCAATGATATCCGACAGGATGATTCTCTGGCGGAAAGTACTGGAATCGGTCTTAAGACCTGCCGCAAAATAACAGAGCAGATGAAAGGGACCTTTAAGATAAGAAAAAACCGGACTCGGTTTGAAGCCAGGGCCAGCTTTCCAGTGTCAGCCCAAGGAAAGGAAGCGTAACGTATGAAAAATGTATTAGAATACCTGGAACAATCCGCTAAGTTGTACCCTGACAAAACAGCAGTCCTGGATCCAGAAAAAAGTATTACTTATGAAGAGCTGTTACACAATGCCAGGCGCATCGGAAGCTTTTTATCGGAGCAGGAAGCTCCCAGGCGTCCAGTGGCCGTTTTCATGGATAAAAGTGTGGAGGCACTGACCGCATTTATGGGAATTGTGGCTGCAGGCTGCTTTTATATCTCCATCAACATGGACCAGCCGCCCGTTCGAATCCGTCAGATATTAGAAACCTCCAATGCAGGCTCTGTCATCACCCTGGGTGAGGATAGAAACGTTCTTAAGGAAGCCGGTTATGTGGGGAAATGCTTTGATTATCATGAGATGGTGAAACACGAAATCAGGGAAACGGCTTTAAGAGAAATTCGTAATCATTCCCTTGATGTGGATCCATTGTACTGTAACTTCACCTCTGGCTCTACCGGCATTCCAAAAGGCGTCCTGGTCAGCCATCGGTCCGTCATAGATTTCATGGAATATTTCCCTGATCTCTTCCACATTACAGAGGAGGACATCATCGGAAATCAGGCACCCTTTGACTTTGATGTATCCGTAAAAGACATTTATTCCACGTTAAAAACGGGCGCTGCCATGGTGATCATACCAAAAAGAATGTTTTCCATTCCCACTCTGCTACTGGATTATTTGTGCGAGCAGAAGGTGACTACCTTAATCTGGGCAGTATCTGCACTTTGCCTCGTATCCCAGCTGAAGGGATTCACCTACAAGGTACCTGATCAGATTAACAAGGTGTTATTCAGCGGAGAGGCCATGCCGGTCAAGCAGCTGAACACCTGGAAGAAGTATCTTCCTGATGCCAGGTATGTAAACCTCTACGGCCCCACGGAAATCACCTGTAACTGCACGTATTATGAGATAGACCGGGAGTTTCAGACCGATGAAAAAATACCCATTGGAAAACCATTTCCCAATGAAAAGGTATTTCTCCTTGATGAGGAGGATAAGCAGGTGACAGGTCCGGGAATAAACGGAGAGCTTTGTGTGGCTGGTACTGCCCTTGCCCTTGGTTACTATAATAACCCGGAACAGACAAAGCGTGCCTTTGTCCAGAATCCTTTGAACAATCATTATCTGGAGCTGATATACCGAACCGGAGACCTGGCCTTTTATAACGAAAACAAGGACCTTTGCTTTGCCGGACGGAAAGACTTTCAGATCAAGCATATGGGACACCGCATTGAGCTGGAAGAAATCGAAATGGCTATGAACAGCTACCCCTCCATGGAACGGGCCTGCTGTGTATTCGATGAGAAACGAAACAGAATTACAGCCTTTTATGTAGGCACCATGGACGGAAAGGAACTTTCTGAAAAGATGCGAAGCACGCTTCCTTCCTATATGATACCCACTGGCTTTCACTCTCTCACCGAATTCCCCATTACCCCTAATGGGAAAATTGACAGAAAAAAATTACTGGAGATGTGTATATGAAAAATTCAATCAATCACACAACCTTAACTAACGCTGTCCGCACTTATCAAACGCCTCTCTATTTGTTTGATTTGGATACCCTGGCCGGACAGATTGAAAAAATAAGAGGAATCCTTGGCCATCAGGTGGAGCTGTGCTATGCCATGAAGGCCAATCCATTTCTCATAAAAAGCCTGGTGGATCAGGTGGATTTCTTTGAGGTCTGCTCTCCCGGAGAATTTTCTATTTGCGAAAGAGCCAATGTCCCCGGCGAAAAAATCGTCATGTCTGGTGTCCATAAGAACATATCAGACGTAGACCATGCCGTAAAAACCTTCGGTGAACGCATTACCTATACCGTAGAGTCTCTTTCCCACTGGCAGATGATTACAGCCTGTGCAGAAAAGTACAAGACCCATGTGAATGTACTGTTAAGGCTTACCAGCGGAAACCAGTTTGGAATGGATGAGGAGCTTTTGGAGGAACTGATCCGGAAAGGTCCTTATGAGTGGATCACCATGGAAGGAATTCAGTATTTTTCTGGTACTCAAAAGAAATCTTCTTCTAAACTTTTTAAAGAGCTTAAAAGACTTGATGGTCTTTGTGATGCCTGGAAAGAAAAATACGGCTTTATTGTTAAGAAAATCGAATATGGCCCAGGACTCCCCGTCTGCTACTTTGAAGAGGAAGAAAATCAGGAGGATGAAATGCTCCATCAGCTGTCAAAGGCCATTGAGGAAATGACCTTTGGAGGAGTTGTCACCCTGGAAATGGGCCGCTTTATGGCCGCCTGCTGCGGTTCTTATGTGACAAAGGTAGTGGATATGAAAACAAACAAGGGCCAATCCTACTGCATCGTCGACGGCGGCTGTCATCAGGTGAATTATTACGGACAGATGCTCGCCATGAAAAAGCCGTTCATAAAGCATCTGGGAGAAAAGGATGGAGAAAAAGGTGAGTGGACCATCTGCGGCTCTCTTTGCACGGTAAATGACATGCTTGTCAAGCAGTATCCTCTTACAGGCTTAAAGACTGGAGATTATCTGTCATTTGAAAAGACTGGAGCTTATTCTGTCACAGAAGGAATGTCATTATTCTTAAGCCGGGATTTACCCACCGTTCTTCTCTATTCTGAGAAGGATCAGTATATAGAAGCCAGACCCTCTACACCAACCAATTTATTCAATTATATTCAATCATAAAGGAGAAAACTTATGGAACAGTTATTTGAAATTTTAAATGGAATTAACCCAGGCATTGATTATGAAACAGAGACAAAACTCATTGACGGAGGACTGTTAGATTCTTTTTCCATCCTCTCTCTCATTCCTGAATTAGAAGAGGCCTTTGACGTTGAAATTACCCCTGGTGAAATGGTCCCTGCAAACTTTAATTCCGCAGATGCAATCTGGAGTATGATCACCCGTCTGAAAGAGGAATAAAAGATGACGTATACTTCCCCCCTTTACCTTTTTGCATTTTTCCCACTGGTGCTGGCGGCATACTATTTCTGCCCCCAGCGCCACCGTTCAAAGGTCCTTTTACTGGCCAGCTATATCTTCTTTTATTCCATCAGTGGAAAGCTCCTGATATACCTGCTGCTGTCTACCTTGCTCATCCATCATGGTGGTTTGTGGCTTGGCTATTGCAAAGCAGAGGGGGAACGGGAGCTTTTGGCTTCCCAGGACAAAAAGGCATTGAAAGCAGTCTATGCAAGGAAACGCCGCCGCATTCTATGGCTTTCCATTGGTTTTCAGCTTGGCATTTTACTTGTGCTGAAATACTCTAATTTCTTTGTGAAGAACATCAATGGCATACTTCATATCTTTTCTTTTAAAGAAGTAGTGCCTGCCTTGCATTTTGTAGTACCCATTGGAATCTCATTTTACACCTTGCAGGCAGTATCTTATCTGGTTGATGTTTATTACGAAAAAATCAAGCCTGATGATAATTTAGAGCGGCTTGCCCTTTATCTTGCCTTCTTCCCTTCTTTAATGGAAGGACCCATCTGCCGTTACAATCAGACAGCAGATTCTCTCTATAGCGGAAAGCCTCTGGATTATAAAAACCTCACCTATGGTCTTCAAAGAGTTCTTTGGGGATTGTTTAAAAAGCTTATCATCGCAGATCGATTAAATCCTCTTGTGGACAATATCTTTAATACACCTGGCAATTACAGCGGTATTACGATTATTATTGGTGCCGTTTTATATACGTTCCAGCTCTATGCTGACTTTTCAGGCTGTATTGATATGACCATTGGTACCGGAGAAATCTTTGGTGTTATTATACCGGAAAACTTCCGCCAGCCTTTTTTTGCAAAAAATGCGTCTGAATTTTGGAGGAGGTGGCACATTACCCTTGGCACCTGGTTAAAGGATTACGTGTTCTATCCCATCTCTTTGACAAAATTCGGAAAAAAGCTGGGAAAAAAATCCCGGGAACGATTTGGAAAGCACTTAGGTCAGATATTATCTTCCGCACTTCCACTGCTGGGAGTCTGGCTGGCCAATGGATTCTGGCATGGAACTGGTTGGCATTACATCTTTTTTGGAATGTATTATTTAGTGATCATACTTTTGGAAAATCTTATGGAACCATGGGTCGTGACAGTGACAAATGCCCTTCACATGAACAGGGAAGGTATTCTCTACCGTGTGTTTCAGACTATAAAGCTTCTCATCATTGTATTCGTCGGCGAGCTGTTTTTTGCTGCAAGAAACTTGACCTTAGGGTTTCAGATGTTCGCTTCCATTTTTACCGGTTTTCACTGGTCGGTACTGACTGACGGTTCTCTCCTTAAGCTAGGGGTATCCATTCAGGATTTCTATGCCGCATTCTTTGGCCTCCTTACGGTTCTTATTGTGGGAGTGATTCATGAGCGGGGAATTTCCATTCGTGATAAAGTTTCTGCATGGCGCATGCCCGCCCGTTTTGCCTTTCTTTATGCCGCAATTTTTGTGGTGCTTATTTTTGGTGCTTACGGCGAGGGATATTTACCGGTGAAATTAATTTATGCCGGATTTTAAGAGGTGATGAAATGAAAATCAATAACAAGGTCAAAATAGTTCTTTTTCTATCCGGACTTTTTATTTTGCTGTATGGATTATCGTATCTGATCCTTCCAAACAACACCATGGACAGCGGTTTATATAAAAAAACAAACAGCATTACAAGTGAGGCTGAAAATACCATTGATTATATCGTTATCGGTGACAGCGAAGCCGTATCCAGTATATCCCCCATGGAAATCTGGAAGGATTACGGCTATACAGGTTATAACTGTGGAGTACCAGGACAGCGGCTCCAGGATACTTATTACTTATTTGAGAAGGTCTTAAAAAAGCAAACCCCTAAAATTGTTTTTCTGGAAACAAACGCATTTTACAGGGATTTTGAATATCTAAGTGCGCTGGATAATATGGTGGACGAGAACATGAAGAATATGTTCCCAGTTTACAAATTCCACAGCAACTGGAAATATTTCCACTTAAATATGTTGAGAAATTTAAAAAATAAGGCGGCTGACGGACCGGTCAACACCTATAAGGGCTTTAAATATGTACCAGTAATAAATCCCTACAAAGGCGGACCCTATATAAGGGAAAGTGATTCCGTTTATCCCATTGGTGACCAGCCTATGGAGTATATTAATAAAATTATTGAGCTTTGCAGGGAACAGAACATTCAACTGGTTCTTTACTCTGTACCTACCCCTAAGAACTGGACTCCAGGCAAGCACAATACCGCAGTTTCCCTTGCAGAAAAGAACCAGCTTACCTTCCTTGATCTTAATCTTATGACTTCTGAAGTTCCTATGGACTGGAATAAGGATACCAGAGATGAGGGAGATCATCCAAATTACTTCGGCAGTGTTAAAATATCAGGCTATATCGGTTCTTATTTATCGAAGCAAGGAATTCTGACCGATCACCGTAAGGACAAAACCTATGATTCCTGGAACCAGGACCTGGTGGCATATAAAAAGCTGACCAAACAAGAGTAACCCCTAATTTAAGCTTCCAGTATTGACAAAATTCTCATAGAACTTTATAATGATATTAATAACTGTAATTTTATTAGTTACACTTAAACAATGTCACTCCATTCCTCTGGAATAGAAAGGAGTTTGTTTTATGAGAATTGAACTATGGTTTGATTTCGTCTGCCCGTACTGCTATCTGGGAGAACGGAAGCTGGAACTTGCACTGGAAAAATTTGAACACCGTGATGAGGTGGAACTGATTTTCAAAAGCTTTGAGCTTAATATGGCATCCGATTCCACCAAAGGCAAAGACATTAACCAGATTATTGCAGATAAGTATCATGTCAGCTATGCCCAGGCAAAAGCCAACAATGACAGTATTACAGAAGCAGGCAGACAGGTGGGACTCAATATCCGCTTTGACTTGTTTCAAGTGGAACGTACCAGGCTGGCCCATGAATTGGTACACTATGCTGCTGGTCAGGGAAAGAATCTGGAACTGATCCGCCGCCTGTTTGAAGGGGTCTTCACTCAGGGACTCCACTTAGAAGACAAAGAAGTTCTCTTTCAGCTTACCAAAGACCTGGGCGTGGATTTGACCCACTTCCAATCCCAGTATGAGAATGGTACCCTATCCTCTCAGGTACAAAGAGACGAAGAAGAAGCCGCAAAGCTTGGAATTAACAGCATCCCCCACTTTATTATTGACGGCAAATATGTAATATCTGGTGCTCAAAGCCCTGATTACATTCTGAATGCATTAAACAAAGCGTATCATAAGTAACTTCCGTTGCTTTAGCTATTATCCCTGTCAAAGGAAAAAGCCTTGTCATTGATTGTTTGATATGCCCTTAAACGGGCTATTTACGAATCAAAGACAAGGCTTTTTTTATTAGCTTTTACTTACCGATTAGAAAGGTGGCATCCTGTCGGTCCAGATCCGTACTTATAGTACTCATCCTCAAGGTATAATTACTATGTCTGATATATAAATCAGGTGCAGCAAAGGACTGGAAGGATGACCAGCTTGAATCTTTTAGACCAGGAACCTTCTTAAAGGTGGCATCTTTTGAAAATTTTGTACTGCCGTCCTGTTTCTCCAGCTTCAGTTCATTGTTATTTTGTCTTAAGTAATACCCAGGATAGTAAACCGAGCGGAAGGATACATTGCCATCTGTAGAATCTGCCAGTCCAGGTACCACCTGCCAGAATTGATCCGTTGCCGGAGTTACGTTTGCTTCTATTTTCACGTTAAAGTCTGAATTCCTCCAGTACATATTCTGGAAATTATAGGACTTCATACGGCTCATGGTCCCGTTAAGGCCTGTGGTTGTATCTGTAAGTAAGGGTATGGTCCCATCTGAATTATATTGAAACTTCTGTATACAGACGGAACGCTTATAGCTCCCGCCTCCGGGCAATGATCCATTGTGGTATAAAAAGTAAGAAGCTCCCTTATAATCTACAATTGCCGGGTGAATGGTGGTGCTTGTAGGAGTCGGTTTCATAATAATCCCACGGTAAGTCCAAGGACCTGCAGGGCTGCTGCTGGTAGAATATGCGATGCTCTCAGGAAATCCGGAGGCATATAAAAGATAGTATAATCCATTCCTTTTATACAGCCAGGGAGCCTCCTCAAACCCTGGTCCAAAGGCTTCTTTTGTGATTGGAATGGCTGTAATTGCCCCCTTTAAGCTAATCATATCATCATTCAGCTTAACCCAATAGCAGGCTTTGTTTCCCCAGTATAAATATGCCTGTCCATCATCGTCAATAAATACGGTAGGGTCCAGATCATCCCATGAGTGAGACGCATATTTGGTCATATCATTGGTAATGAGAGCACGCCCTAAGGCATCCTTAAAAGGACCTGTGGGGCTATCGGATACCGCAACACCGATAGCCACTCCCGGATTGGTTTTGTCATGGGTGCTGACATACCAGTAAAACTTTCCGTTCCGATAGATACACTGGGCTGCATTGGCATCTCCGCCTGACCAGCTGAAGGTCTTGGCGGTAAGAGCGGTTCCCCTGTCCGTCCAATTTACCATATCGGTAGAGGAATAGACTTTCCAGTCCACCATTTTATATCCCGTATTGGGCGCATCATTCTCGTCGTGCCCAACGTATACATAGCAGGTTCCATCATACACAAGCGTTGCCGGATCTGCGGTAAAGACATCAGTAATTATGGGATTATCCCCATAGCTTACAAAAGGAAAACACGTTAGCAAAACAAGCATTAAGCCTAAAAGCTTCCATAATTTACTCATAAACACCCTCCATTTTTTCTAACATTATCAAATGCTATCTTAAAATAATTGAAACTGGTCTCCCTCCTCTCTATATTTCGTTACGGATCATATATCTTCAGGGATATGTGCTTCTGCCCTCCTTTCTATCCCCATCTTAGCCATACGCCTTCCCTATTTCACTGTAAACTTTACACATTTTCTTTATTATAACAAATAATACCATGCATGTATGTTTACTTTTTTATTAATTAAGTTGGTTTTTTTATATTGTTCATACCTTTCTTCCATGCTTCCCTAAAAAGTTTAAAAATGCCCCACAGACCAACAGATATCAGATGCTGGTCCATGAGGCATATTATTTCAATCGCGTTAAAACACTCTTAGATGATTAAGTTCTGTTCCCTTTTGGCATATACCGGATACACGCCGCTGCAAAGAATAACATGCACACAGAAAAGGTAATATAGGGAGTGCTGATTCCCAGATGGTCAAATAAGTATCCTCCCGCCAATGGTCCCAGAATATGACCAATGTTCGAGCCAAAGGCATACTTTCCATAATAATCCCCTATCACATGTTCCTCTATTCCCTGAACAAACAAAGCATCCATGGAATAGTCCAGCGCAGAGATGGATAAAACATAAAGGGTCCAGATGATGGTAAAGCTGTCAGGGGTATGAATCATGGGAACTAAAATAGCTATAAGGGCTAATAAAAAGGCAGATAAAATCATGACCCTTCGGTAGCCAAAGGTATCTCCCAGCCGCCCAAGATGAGGGCCTGCAAAGGAAGAAACAACCATAGGAAAAAAGAAAACAGATATTAGGGATTCCATTCCTAAGTCAAAAGCTGCTGTCACATATGGAATCAGCAGAACTCCGGTCATGCTTGCAAAGAGGCAGAAAAACAGGTTAAATATCCATAGCTTCTTCTTTTCAACTGAAAATACAACCTTAGCCTTCCGGGGGACGTTTGCTTTTTCCTGCTTTCTGACTTTCACAAGGCTATATAAATATGCGGACAGGGAAGCTCCAAAACAACATAGAAAGAATATGTTCCAGCCTGAGAGCAAATCGTAATTGGTGAAAATCAGAAAGCAAAGCCCTACCCCAATCATTCCCCCCAGGTTCCGGTTACTGTCAAACCGGCCCATGGTCTGGGCGAACTTATCATTTTCATCGGTAATAACTCCAACCACAGAAAGGGTGAGTAAAATGCCGGCGGCTCCCTGAATGAATCTTGCTGCCATGATATGAGGCATGGATACCGCCCCGGACAGGGATATATAGGCAGCTGCATACAATAAGACCGCGAAAAGGAACACCCTTCGCCGGGTATACTTATCAGAAAGCTTTCCCATGAAAAACCTCATCACAAGCCCTGCCAGAGCGAAGGCAGAATAAAAAATGGTCATTTGAAACGTTGAGTAACCCAGCTGTTTTGTGTAAAGCGGAAAAAGACCTTCAAACATAATCACCGGCAGAGATACTAACATCACCGGCACTGCTAATTTTCTATATCTCATAGCCCTCCTTTTGCCTGAATCAGTGTTTCTGCTTGTAATAAGACAGGAAATCAGACAGCTTTTCACAGGCAGTTTTCAGCTGATTGATCTCCGGCAGATAGACCACCCGGAAATGATCCGGCGTTTCCCAATGAAAGCCGCCGCCATGGGTCAGAAGGATCTGCTTCTCCTTTAAGAAGTCTAAAACAAACCTTTCGTCATCCTCAATCTGGAACCGTTTCGTATCGATTTTCGGGAACATATAAAAGGCAGCTTTCGGCTTTACCACAGAGATTCCTGGAATCGCATTCAATGCGTGGTATATGTATTCTCTCTGCTCGTAGACCCTACCCCCTGGTACAAGGAGCTGTTTTGTCTCCTCTTCCATGTCAAGGGCAGCACTGATGACGGACTGGGCAGGAACATTGGAGCATAGCCTCATGGAGGATAAAAGATTGATTCCCTCCACATATCCCTTCGCAAAGGATTTATCTCCGCACAGGCACATCCAGCCGCAGCGATAACCTGCGATTAGATGGGATTTGGACAGACCGTTAAAGGTAATGGTCAAAAGGTCCGGTGCAAGGGATGCGATGGATACGTGCTCCTCTTCATCAAGCACCAGTCTGTCATAAATCTCATCGGCAAAGATGATCAGTCCGTTCTGTCTGGACAGCTCTGTGATTTCCAAAAGAAGCTCCCTGGGATATAAGGCTCCTGTTGGATTGTTTGGGTTAATGACAACAATGCCTTTTGTTCTGCTTGTAATCTTACTTTTAATGTCCTGAATATCCGGATACCATTCTGACTGCTCATCGCAGATATAATGAACTGCACTTCCGCCTGCAAGTGTGACGGAAGCAGTCCACAAGGGGTAATCCGGAGAGGGAACTAAAATCTCATCACCAGGATTTAAAAGTCCCTGCATGGATAGGGTAATCAGCTCGCTGACTCCGTTTCCTGTATAGACATCGTCAGTGGTCACCTGATGGATTCCTTTTTTTCTGCAATATTCCACAATGGATTTTCTCGCAGATAAAAGACCCTTGGAATCGGAATAGCCTTCTGTGTTGCATAGATTCTCATTCATAAGTCTTAACAGCTCTTCCGGCGCCCGAAATCCGAAGGGAGCAGGATTTCCTATATTCAACTTCAGGATATCAATCCCCTGGTCAATCATTTTGTTGGCCTCATCCATAACCGGCCCTCTGATATCATAACACACGTAGTTCAGTTTTGCAGATTTTTCAAATGTCTTCATAATTTTCTCTCCTTCTTTTTCTGCGTAATATGAAATAAAAAAAAGCCCTAAGCGTCGAAACGCTTAGGGCGAATATACAATCCGTGTTACCACCTAAATTCAGAGAATTCTCTGCACTCTTACGGTACTATCATACCGAGTCCCTGTAACGTGGGAATACGTTGGAGCCTACTAAGGAAAAAATCACCGTTCGGTCCAAAGCTCCGAGACTGCTTCCATACCTTGGAATGAAGATTCGCACCAACCATCTTCTCTCTGAAATTCCGCGAATATGTACTATTTCTCTTCATCGCCTTTTCACTATTTCCGCAATCATAGCACAGGGGGGAATAATTGTCAATTATAAATTTTCTTTCTCCCCGTAAAAATAAATTCCTGCCTTTTTTCTTGCCTCCGTTTGAATTTTACTGACCAAAAGGGTGTGGTCCAGAAGATCATAGCACTTTAAAAGCCTGTGATTATCTATCATTTCCTGAAACTCTGTAAACTCATCTATCATGCGGTGATTCCTGTGGTTTTCATTCATTACTACCCTTGTCCCATCATTGGACACAACATTTATTTCTCCGCATACATTGGCTGTTGTCTCCTGAAACAGATATCCTCTGTCTCCCTGTATTCTGTATACAGCCGGACTGGAGCAGTCCTTAGCACCTGTCAGGGTACACTGAAAACCAGAATAGCTGAGAATTAATATGCCTGAGGTATCAATCCCCCTCTCGATGTTGGGATAATACTCTACCCCTTTTGGCTCTCCAAATAAACCGGTCACGTAATGCAGGTTATAGATATTAATATCCATGAGAGCACCGCCGGAATAGCAGGGATCAAAGGCCGGAAGGACCATGCCCTGTTTAAAGGAATCATAACGAGAAGAATACTGAGAGAAATTACATTGTACTATCTTTATATCTCCAAGCTCAGGCAGCATTTCTTTTATTTTTTTATAATTCGGGAGATACAGCGTGGTAACCGCTTCTATCAGAAACAAACCCTTTTCCCGAGCCAGATCACTTAATATCAAAGCTTCTGAAACATTGGTAGTAAAGGGTTTTTCAACAATTACATGTTTTCCTGCCTCTAAAGCCTCTTTGGCAAACGGAAAATGAAGGTGATTGGGCAATGCCACATAAATCGTGTCCACATCACTAATTAAAAGCTGGTCATACTGGGTGTACACCTTCTCGATTCCATATTGAGCCGCAAGCTCTCTCGCCGAAGCTTCACTTTTAGGAGTGCTTAAAATTGCCCCTATAAGCAAACCTTTTATCTGGTCACTGACGGATAAAAAATCCTTTACTATCATTCCTGTTCCTGCAATACCAAGCTTCATACAGAATCTCTCCTTTGTCCATAAACCCCGGCCCTACACCACACGGCGCAGTGCACCTGTTACCGAATCAATCACCAGACCGTAGACCTTAATGGTATCCGGTACCAGCGGGTGATTACGAATGATATCCACGGATTTCGTAATAGACTGGTCTAAGTCTAAAAAACCGCCCAGCCAGGTTTCAAAATCAATGCCGTAATATTTAATCAAATCAATATTTCTTTGTTCCACACCTCTGGCCTTCATCTTCTGAATCATTCCCTGACTGTCCGTATATCTGGCTCCACAGTCCGTATGTCCAATGACAAGAATCTCATCCACTCCCAGCTCATAAATACCGATTAAAAGGCTTCGCATTGCGCTTCCAAAGGGATGGGAAATGATGCCCCCGGCATTTTTAATTATCTTGGCATCGCCATTTTTTATGCCCAGTGCGGCTGGAAGGAGCTGCGTCAGTCTGGTATCCATGCAGGATACTATAGCTGTTTTTTTATCGGGATACTTGTTTGTTATATACCGTTCGTATCCTTTATTCTTAACAAATTCTTCATTATATTCAAGTATCTCATCAATCATCGTTGATTCATCTCCTGCTAAATTGTGGAACCTTAAAATTTCATAAGGCTTCTGCCGTTCGGTAAACCCTCCATACAACACCGGTCTTTGGTATAAACACGCTGGGATCCCCATCCAGATTATATCCCATATCAACAATATACATGGCTCCGTCTGGTCCGAAAAGAAGATGAACCGGACGTTCAAATCCACCACTTCTTGCAATGGATGAGGGAAATCCGTTTTTATTAATGGCAAAGGTACTGATGGTTCTGGCTTTCATATCGATTCTGGACACCCGGTGCCCAGAACCTGCATATGACGTTCCTTCCCCCATACGGCCGTCAATGGTGCTTCCAAACTCGGTCACATAAACATCTCCATAAGGACCAAAGGCTCGATTATAATTAAATTCAAAGCCTGATAAGGTGGAACTAGGCGGAAACCGCACAAAAGGTCTGGGCGGCACATTGGGCTGGTTTTTAAAAATCAGGGTGGGCTGGACTCCTCCTGCCGGGGTATACCTGGGAGAATCTACAGGTTCTCCACCAGAATAATCAGGCCAGCCATACCACTGATCCGGTGTGACATAGTAAAAATCTTCGCTGGCATTCTCAATGGGTCTGGAACCGACTGGATTAAAGCCGTTATTCACCACGTAGAGCTGCCCGCTGTTATCAAACCTTAAAAACGCAGGATCACGAAATCCCCATGCGACCTGCTCTAAATTAGAACCGTCCAGATTGGCACGTAAGATGCTTCCTGACGCCTTTATATATCTTTTTCTAATTTCAAATTCAATATTAGGAATCCCATAAGGGGAAAATGCACCGGTAAATGCAGGGTCGTCTGTGACAGCTTCTGTTAGTATATTATCTGTCATGAAATTCTGGCCATAGAGCATGACATAATCACCTGTATAATCACATAACAATGGAGAAACGGTCACCCATTTATTGTCATTACCCACCACTCCGCTGTTGGTAACAGTACCCTGTCCAAAGTATAGTTTATTATCCGGAGAAAAAGCGACCGGACTGTTTATATGGTCCCCATTGCTGGGCAGTCCCATAATAATATTCTGTCTTGTACCGTCTTTATATATTTTGGTGATGAAGCCTCTGTGAGATACGTAGAGAATCCCATGCAGATAATTGATTCCTGATATAGGAGTAACAAAATCATCTGCAATGGTCTCAAACTGTCCGTTCACCAGTTTAAGAATTCTGGGATGGTCTGTAGCCCTTCCGGAATCGGAGATAAAAATATTTCCTTCTTCGTCGAAAACCATGCTGGAGGGGGCATCTAAGTTGTTGATAAAAACCTCCACTCCGTAGCCTCTTATGATATAGATATCGGATGGATCCAGAAACCGCTCCAACATAGTATCATCATCATTGCAAGAATGAATTCTGTTTCTATTTACGCCTTGAAACATTCACTTCTCCTGGAAATATTTTAGTACATTATATTCCAGGTTCTCTAAATTATACAAACTTAAAACAATCCCAGATACACTCCGTAGCCTTCTTCTTCCATCTTCTCTTTTGGTATGAACCGAAGGGAAGCACTGTTGATGCAATAACGAAGTCCGCCCGTTTCCTTAGGGCCATCGGTAAACACATGACCAAGATGAGCATCCCCATGACTGCTTCTTACTTCTGTTCGGATCCGACCGTAACTGGTATCAAGAAGTTCTTTAATCGCCGCTGATTCTATTGGCTTTGAAAAACTGGGCCATCCGCAGCCGGCATCAAACTTGTCCGCCGACATAAAAAGAGGTTCTCCAGTGGTAATATCCACATAGATTCCTTCCCGGAATTCATTGTAATACTCATTTTGAAAAGGAGCCTCTGTTGCACTGTTTTGAGTTACTTCAAACTGTTCTTTCGTAAGCTCCTGTTTTAGTTCATTTTCCGGTTTCTTTGCAAACTTTTTATCCTTATCTACTGCCTTTTTTGCCTTTTCAAACTTATCTGCTCCTATGTGGCAATATCCCCCTGGGTTTTTATCTAAGTATTTCTGATGATACTCTTCTGCCTTATAATAATTTTCAAGAGGAAGCCGCTCAATGGCTATTTTCTCCTGATAACGATTCTGGAGCTTTTTTATGGATTCTTCTATCACAGGTGCATCCTTTGCATCTGTATAATAGATTCCGGTTCGATATTGAGATCCAACATCACCGCCCTGGCGGTTTATGCTGACTGGATTGATCACATCATAATACAGTTCTAAAATATAGGGAAGCCCTATTACCGTGTCCTCATACTCCACCTTGACTGTTTCTGCATGGCCGGTGTTGTGCCTGCATACCTCTTCATAGGTGGGGTGTTCTGTGTTGCCGTTTGCATAGCCAACTTCTGTTGCCAGGATACCCGGAATGTTCTGAAGATATTGTTCTGTTCCCCAAAAACACCCGCCTGCTAAATAAATTTCTTTTTTCATAGGAACCACCTCTCTTACATGTTTTTTCTTGATATAATATCAAAAACAGGGAATGAAAACAAGCAAAATCTGCCTGTTCGATTTTTTGAATACTTACTGGACAACAAGCATAAGATTCACTAATTAGTATTCATAGGAGTAATGTATATGTTATCCCAAGAATTATTCGTACAATGGTCCCTGCAATATCATCTCTTTTGGCTCCGTATTATGAAAGAACATGCCATATTCATTGAAGCAACCATGCCGCCTCCCGGAAAATCCCTTGCACAAAAGGCTGATGCCTACAAACAGAATTATGATCAGTTTTTATTGACCACAATTATTTTATCCAACGGGATGATTCCCCGTGATGCACTGGAGTCCGGTCAGTATTATACCCAATTTACCGAAGGAGCCGAGCAGGATGCAGAAAATTATACCGGTATCAGCACAAGGCCTGATATTACGGTAAAGGAATACGATATCGCTCCTGTTTATGGCAATTTAACAATTACAGGAAGCTTAGAGCAGGATGTCATTCATCTAAACCAGAGTGTTCTTACCCTCACCGATTCCTTTATTCAGTTCCAGTCTGATCTTTTAAATGACAGAGCCTCCTGCCGTCTCTTTACCATGATGTACACCGGGGATATCTTACACGTACTAATGGAAGCAAAGAGATATCAGATGATTCTTTCCGCGCTTCAAAACAGAGATGAAAATGCCATAGAGGATTATAAGATCTTCTGGACCCATAACATGGCAGATCACGCCAAGGTCATGAGAGGCCAATTTGATCCAACGGAAGCCGCATATTTTAACAGGGCAAACCAGCTTGCTGAGCTTTTTGATACTCTATCCGAGGAAGAAACGGGAACGAATACCTTCCCCACCAATCAGGAGCTTTTAATCAGCACCAATGAGATTCGGGATTTTAAAGCAAACACAACCGATGCTATTATGCGCTGCAAGGTCCAGTCTATCATGCTTGCTCTTTACACGGATCACTTATTAAGAGAGGCAAACCATTTTATTTATCTTATGAAATAAAATTATGGATAGAAGAAAGCTATCGAATACATATCATTCATGTTATAATGAAATCAGAGGGAGAAATGACACCCTCTGATTTTTTAATGAGGAAAGCAGGTGCATTATGTATATAAAAGAAGTCCTCTTTCGATGGCCCAAGGAAGAATCCTGTACCTATTATGAGGAGATTGAAGCACTTAAAAATACCGACCAATTGGTTCTTAATGATTCAGTGACATTTTTTGTAGGGGAGAATGGAGCCGGAAAATCTACTCTGCTGGAAGCAATTGCAATCGCCTATGGATTTAATCCGGAAGGAGGGAGCTTAGACCATAACTTTTCTTCAAGAAATACTCATTCCTCTTTGTATAAGCAATTACTTCTCTCAAAAAGCTTCCAGCATGCAAAGGATGGTTTCTTTTTAAGAGCAGAAAGTTTTTATAATTTTGCAACGGAAATTGATGATATATATGAGGGCATCATACCGTCATTACATGAAGAGTCTCATGGAGAAAGCTTTCTATCCATGGTTCAAGACAGATTTGGTGGAAAGGGGCTTTATATTCTCGATGAGCCGGAAGCCGCACTATCTCCTCAAAGGCAATTGACATTACTTTGCGAAATCAACCGACTGGTCAAAAGTAAGTCACAGTTCATCATAGCTACCCATTCTCCCATTCTGCTGGCATTTCCCGATGCATTAATCTACTCTTTTGATGGTTCATCGGTTCTTCCCATTTCTTACGAGGAGACAGAAGCCTACCAGATAACCAAATTATTTATAGAAAATAAAGATTACTTTTTAGGCAAATTATTGGATTAAGTTTTTTTCTTACAATCAAAGAGCCGATGGAATGTTCACTCCAATCGGCTCTTTCCCATGTTTGATCCAGCTTTAAAATATGGCTGAATCCCTTTATTTATGTAGTGGCAGGGGTAAAATACTTTGCAACAATTTTCTCTGCCGTTCTGGTAGCCAGCGCCTGACTGGTCAGGGTTGGGTTAGGGCCTCCCAGTCCATTGCATAATACACTGGTATCTGCAATGAACAACCGCTTGACCTGCTTTGCCTCACAGTCTGTATCCGTCACATATCCGATGCGCATGGTACTCATGATATGGGCGCACACATCCGGCGGCCAGTTGGCACGGGAAACGGTCTTCGCCCCTGCGCTTCTTAAGATATCGCAGGCAAGGCCTACCAGCTGATCCCTTTTTAAAGTATCTTCTTCACTTAACTCATAAGATATAATTGGAATGAACCCGTTTTCATCTCTCTGTTCCGGGTCTAAGTAAACACCATTGTTCTGATTGACGGAATCATCTGAAAAAACAACAATGCTAAGGGTCCTTCTGTAATCTCTCATAAATTCTTTTAAAAGCTCACCGGCTATAATCCCTTCTCTGTCCCAAGGCTCCTCATCTGTGGTCTGGTTCTGGAAGTAATAGCCCTTCTGGCTGGTTCCATAGATCATAAGAGAATTGATGCCAGGACTTGTTCCAAAGGGTTCAAAGGCTCCAAGACCGGGATAGTCAAAGCGGGCGGCTGAGTTCTGTCCCACAAAAGGATTTATTTCTGACATTCCAAGGGCATTCATTAAGTCTTCCTCTTCAAAAATACCGGAGACACAGTCAATCATATGATTGGTCAGACCCCTTCCCACCCACTCATTCTCAGGCAGACCGGAATTAAGCCATAGCCTTGGTGATTCAATGGCACCGCAGGACATAACAATGACCTTTGCCCGCAGCTCCCGAATCTCTTCCGTCCAGGTATTTCTCACCGTAACGCTTTGCGCGTAGATACCCTGGCTGCTATCCTCCCCTGTATTGATTTTTATAACAAAGGAATTTGGCATGATTTCCACATTGCCGGTCCGGAGCGCCATGGGAATATAGCTGACCAGAGTGGATCTCTTTGCCACCGTATCCACACTGGGACCAAGACTGCAGCCATTGACACAGTGTCCCCTTAAGGTACAGCCAACGGATTGATTGTTCTGGATATCAAAATCAGGGTTATTTAGCATGGGATTGACCCCTAATATGGCATTGGGCTGGGCCCGGTAGCCAGGTTCTGTTATATCTTTTGCCTGTATGTATTTCCACCCCATCTTTTTTGCACCGTAGTAAAATAAATCTTCTTTGGCTGTTCCCGTAGCTTCCCGAACAGGAAGGGTATTTTCCACCTTCTCATAATATGGAATCATTTCTTCATAGGAAATAGGCCATTCCTTTTCAAATGCTTCCGGATATGCCCTGGGGGAATTGGCCCAATACAACAGTGTTGTTCCACCCACTCCTGCCGACTGCCAGGTAAAGCCTCCCTTAGGTAATACCCTGATCCAGGGACTCAAATCCCTGTTTGCCACACCCCAGCGAAATTTGCCGGATATGGAATCATTCATATCATCTTCCAGATCCGTAAAGGTGGCCTTTAAGAGATTGATATCCAGATCATCCATGCTGGAACCACGCTCTGCCCCAGGCTCCTCGTTGGGCCTTGGCCACTTGCTGTTGCCATACCAGGGACCAGCCTCTATGACCAGAACCTTAATTCCTTTCTCTCCCAGTTCCTTTGCGATTACCCCTCCGCCGCCTCCTGCACCTATTACAATTACATCTGCATCGTATCCGTTCGCCATATTTTCCTCCAATTCTTAGTTTCTTCCGGTTACTTAGTATAATCATAAGTCCTTGCAGCCCTGTAACCAAGGGATGGGCCTGGATATCCAATCTGCTCCCAGCTTCCGGGGAAATACTCAAGAACTCTCTGATTGGGAGGCAGAATCCTGGTGGAACCATACCCCCACCATTCAGAATAATACCCCATAAAAGTCAGCCGGTTCATAATCGGGAAAATAGGAAGGATGTCTTCCAATTCAAAATTCTCCTGCACAGGAAAATAGTTGATTCGATCCGGTCCCAAAAGCACTGCCATGACGGCAAGCCGTTCATTCATGGTAAGCCTGGCAAAGTAAGATCCATTGAGAGGAGGCTCAACATTAGCTTCTCCATCCCTCTCATAGAGATATTGTCTGGCAGCCGTGTTTAAGACTTCGGCTCCTAAAATTGCCACGGGAACGTAGAGACTGCCCATTGACATGATAAGATACTCATCTGTATTAAAATCCAATGCACCGTAATACTGGATCATCCCATACAGCTCCGCAAGATCTGGAGAACGGGGAACTATGGAATCCACAAAAGCTTTGTATGCCTCTTCCAGATAGCCAGTTTGAGGAACTGCCTCCCACATTCTTAAGTCCGAATCACGATTTGTCCAATCCAATCTTCCACCTGCTTTACAATAAATTGTTCATACCATCTTATGATGGTCCTGTACCATATAGCACTTTTTAATACAGATAAAGAAAAGGATAAGATTCCGGATTCATGAGTCCGAAATCTTACCCTCGTCTTAAAAGCTATGACTGGTTGTTGTCTTTTACAGAATGGATACAGCTATTGAGTCTTTCATTTAAGACAATCAACTGAATCAGCTCATTTTTATACTCCTTAAATTGTTCGCCTTGCTCCTCTTCGTTCAGCACTTCTTCATTCTCACGTTGAACTGCGGCAATAAATTCTTCAATGCAGGAAGATACAAGGGGAAGAAGCTCCTGAAAGCTGCTGAATACTTCAGTGGCATTCTGTTTTAGCTCTTCGATTGATTCTTCCGGAGTGACATCCTCAAATGACTGCACCAGCTTCTGAGCAGATGCAAAAATCTCCTTAAGCTGGCCTTCCAGCTCACTGTATCTTTCTGATACCTCTTTATTTTCTATGAGGGCCGATAGATTCGTAAGCAGAATATCTAAATCCTTTACGGTTTTAGATTCCTTTATGGTATCTTTATCAAGCACCTCTTCCTCAAAGGGGTAAATCGACTTAAGCCCCGTCTCAATGTCTTCCAATAGCTTAAGACCAGTGCGGATTCCCTCTGCCTTTTGTACCTTGCCTGCATGAAGGGATATGATGGACTGTATTCTTTTGATTTCATTATGTATCTTTTGGGTCAGTTCTTCCACATCTTTTACATCGGGGTTACTTTCCTCTGCTAAGGCCGCGAGGTCACTATGAAATATCTTTGCCCCGTCTCTTGATGCAAATTCCTCTGCTGTCTTTTTCAGGGTAAGTTGCAGTACATTTACAAAATCATTTACCGACCTTGTCACCTGCTCCTCATAGAAAGCCTCCCCTTGTTCGGCCTCTTTCTCACGTAATCTTGCTATCTTTTGCAGGAAGAGACTCATAATTCCCATAGATTCACCTTACCATTTTTATATTCTTTGATTAATATAGTATGCAAACCAAACTTTTTTGTCACATTAAGACAGACAGACAAGGAAAATATTTCTCCCGATTTGTTGAATGGCTCCCCCATTCGTGATATAATTTCTTTATTACATGTAAGGAGGAAATCATATGAATTTTACGTATAATCCAAATCAGATCGCTTATTTTCATTCCGATAATAATCTGCTGGCCGAAGTTACGTTTCCCAACGTGGATGCGGACACCGTAGATATCAACCATACTTTTGTAGATGATTCTTTAAGAGGCCAGGGCGTGGCTGGAAAGCTTATGGAAGCGGTAGCTGATCATCTCCGCTCTCAGGGAAAAAAAGCAGTTCTTACCTGTTCTTATGCAATTGCATGGTTTGAGAAGCACCCGGAATATCAGGATGTGTTAAAATAAGCTTAAATCTTTAAAGCAATGAAACATGGGAAGCCTGGCAGTTAATTGTCCCAGGCTTCCCGTTTTATTTGTCTGTATTTTTATATAAATAGATTTACATTAGACTCTTCCGCTTCTCCCAGGTAATAGCCTACTCCGCCTATCTTTATACCATCGATCAGCTCTTCCTTTTTTAATCCCATAACATCCATTGACATCTGACAAGCCACGAGTTCCACACCGTTTGAAATTGCCGCCTCTATAAGACTTTCCAGGGAATCCACGTTCTTGTTCTTCATGACGGAACGTATCATCTGAGCTCCCATTCCCATATAGTTCATCTGGGATAGCTTTAATTTTTTGCTGCCTCTTGGCATCATTATGCCAAACATGGAGTCCATCAGTCCTTTTTTCACCCTTACCTTTTTCGGCTTTCTTAATATATTAAGTCCCCAGAAGGTGAAGAACATGGTCACCTTTCTTCCCATGGATGCAGCGCCGTTGGCTATGATAAAGGAAGCAATGGCTTTATCCAGATCACCGCTGAATACTACCATGGTCTTGTTGTTTTTCCCATTCTCCTCGACAGATTCCTTAGGGCTTGGGATCACTGATTTTCCTTTGCGGATTACAGCTGTTACATTGCCATTTTCCCGGCTGCGATTCAAAAGCTGGTTTTCCGTGCTTTTACACCATGCATTCACATCTTCATAAAATCCGGGATCTGATGCCGTGACATTTAAAATCTCACCTTCTTTTTGCTGGTCCATGGCCTGCTTTACTCTTAGAAGGGGGCCAGGACAGCAAAGTCCTGTGGCATCCAGGGTTTTGGCTGTTTCTTTACCCGGCTCATTCGCATTTGAAATGGCAGGCTCAATCTCTTCCTTATGAAGATAATCTTTTATGCGTTTATAGCCGCCGGTCACATTTTCCGCCTGAAATCCATGCTGGGTGAGAATCCGGTCCGCCAGATAGCCTCTTTGCCCCACCTGGCAGTATACGACTATTTTCTGGTCCTTCTTAAGTTCGGAAAGTCTGCTTCTTAAGGTATTGAGAGGAATATTTATGGAGCCTTCCACATGGCCTAAGCTGTATTCCACTTCCTCTCTCACATCCAGGAGAAGTATCTCCTCTCTGTTTTCAAGCACCTTATCCCAGGTTGTGATATGGCTTAAATTACGAAGCACATTTTCTGCTGCATAGCCTGCCATATTGACCGGATCCTTTGCGGAGGAATAAGGGGGAGCGTAGGATAAATCAAGTCTGGTCAAATCCTCTACCGTGCCTTTCATACTGATGACCGTAGAAATCACATCGATCCGTTTATCGACTCCGTCGTATCCGCTTGCCTGCGCCCCCAGTATCTTTCCATTCCTATCAAACATCAGCTTTAAGGATATGTTATGTCCTCCGGGATAATAGGAAGCATGGGACATGGGATATATGTGTACCATGTTATAATCCATTCCATCGGCTTTCAGAGTTCTTTCACTGACACCTGTTCGGGCTGCCGTCAAATGAAATACCTTGATAATGGACGTACCAAGAAAGCCGTCATAGCGGGAACTGAGACCAGCTACGTTGTCTGCGGCAATCCTCCCCTGCTTGTTAGCCGGGCCAGCCAGTGCCACTGCACTCTTCTTTCCTGTAACGAAATCCTTTCCCTGGATGGCATCGCCGACTGCATAGATGTCTTTGACACTTGTCTCCATATGGTCATTTACCAGGATATGTCCCCTTTCCCCAAGCTCAATACCGCTGGATAAAAGAAATGAGGTATCAGGCCTTACACCCATAGCCAGAATTACAAGATCAGCAGAAAGTGTATTCCCGCTTTTTAAATGAACCTCTATGCCGGTTTCAATTTCGTGAAAGGCTGTAATGCCATCCTTTAAAATAAGACGGACCCCATTCTGCTCTAATTCCTGTTCTGCCGCCAGTACCATATCATCGTCAAAGGGAGCCAGTATGTGGGGAGCCGCTTCCACCAGCGTGGTCTTAATTCCCCGTTCCTTAAGATTTTCCGCCATCTCAACGCCTACAAAGCCTCCGCCGATTACCACTGCTCTTAAGGGCTTTTTTTCATCCACCCAGGCTTTGATCCGATCCGTATCCCCTACATTTCTCAAGGTATGGATAAAGGGGCTGTTAATCCCCGGTATATCCGGACGCAGAGCTTTTGCTCCCGGTGAAAGGATCAGACTGTCAAAGGCTTCTTCATACTCTCCCCGTTCCGGATTTTTTACCCGAACTGTCTTATTATTAATATCCACAGATATTACTTCACTGTGAGTCCTCACGTCAATTCCAAATCTATCTTTCATGGCCTGAGGTGTCTGCACCAGGAGCTTCTCCCGATCTGCAATGGTCCCTCCAATGTAATATGGCAGGCCGCAATTAGCATAAGAGATATACTCATCTCTTTCAAAAAGTATGATTTCAGCTTCTTCATCAAGCCTTCGAAGCCTGGCTGCTGCTGAGGCTCCGCCTGCAACACCGCCTACGATTAAAACCTTTTTACCCATGATTACTATCCTCCAGATAAATTATTTTAAATAAAGTGCTACACCAGCAGCTTCATCAGCTCTGCCACTCTCTGGTCCTTGATCCGGTAATAAATTTCAAGTCCTTCCCTTCGGCCCTCTATAATCCCGGAAGCCTTTAATTTCTGTATGTGCTGGGATACGGTGGACTGAGGCGTTTTAAGACATGCCTGCATAAAGCTTACGTTGCATTCTCCTTTTTCCAATAATCCGTTGACCATGCATAAACGGACCGGATGGGCAAGCACCTTTAACAGCTCCGCTGCCTCTGTATAATGTTCGATGTTATTATTCATAAAGACCTCTTTTCTGTAAGAAAACACTTCAACTAATCTATATTTCTATATATTATAATATTACGATATATAGATTAAAATGTCAACCTGAAATAATCTGTAATAGAAAGTCATGAGATTTTGGAGCTGTCAACGACGGTTTTCTTCAAACAAGTTATGGAGATTGAATCAGGAATTAAAAGCCATATCTTGTGGAAATTTAAAGGTCGTGACAGCCCCTGTAATCATCTTATCTGGACCCTATGGTTCGCCAGATTGCTCCCAGTTTATCCACATTGGCTTCCCCTCGTCCAAAAAAGCCTGCAAGATACGTTCCCTGAGGAGCCGTTAACGTAAGGGAAGTTCCGCTTTTTACACCGTTCGCTAACACACGTCCTTTGCTTGTGGTCAGCTCCAGATAGAAGATCCGATCCCCTTTGTTATAGGCGTTTTTATATATGACGGCTTTCGTGATATACTCATCCGAATCCAGAGCCAGTGTTTTTTCTGTTCCTCCGGTTCCTCCATTCCTTAGTACGGTCCCATCTGCATAAGTCATGGAGACGGCATCCACCCGGTTATCTCCACGTATGGATACAGAAACTGGCTTACTATCTAAGGGCGCCATACTTCTTAAGAAATTAAAGGCAATGCCGCCGGATCCTCCCCATAAATTACTGTAGGTGAGACGGCTGTCAGTGGTATACGAAAATTCACTGCTGATCCCGTAATGATCCGACAGCTGGTTTCCGGCTGAGTCGGTGAAATATGTATTCTCAACCTTATAAGACGATGGGGTCAGGGTCACCCCGTTGCCGCTGCGGTAAAAAATCTTATCCACCACCTCATTGTCAGGACTTGTAGAACCTGAGACTCCAAGGAGTGCATCTGCTCCCATCTGCGGATAATCTCCATTTCTAATTTTTTCAATCCACACATCTTTCATTCCCAGCCGGTCTACGAACAGGGCTTTTAAGTTATCATCCGCTCTCGTATAGCGACAGTTGGTATCACCGAAAACGATGACTGCATGTCCTTTGGAATATTCCTCTATGTATGTGGCCAGCTGAGACAAATTGCTGCGTCTTGCAGCCTGGGATTTTGGATCCGTATCTGCATCAGCATGAAGGTTATAAACATCCACATAAACTCCGTCTGCGATTTTCACCTGATTGTACATGAATCCTTTTGGTGTCAGCTCATCGCTGCCGTTGCCAATGAGCCCGTAACGATCCGTCCATGTCTCCCGGTCCATATCTTCATAGGGAAAGCTGGATAAGAAATTCATGCCATCTCCAATTCCTGCCCCACCTGAGGTTGGAGTCCTGTATGGATGAGTGTCGTTTGCATAAAGGGCTGCATGATAATTAAAGTCCTCTTGCACATGAATTAAATCATAGGCATGGAGCTTAGCTCCTATCTGGGGAATGTAATTCTTTGGATCTCCGCTGCTGGAGAACATGGATGGCAGACCCCCAATGTTATAAGTGAGGATGCGAAAGGTACCTGATTGCTGGTTGCCGGTACCTCCAAAAGCGGAAACAGAATTACCGGTCATGAGAACGGCTGTCAGTGCAAATAGAGCCATATTTCTTATTTTACTCCTGTGTTTCGTCATTGCTTATAACCTCCTTTTGTACCTCTAAGTATCACTTCAGTAACAATTCTATTATATAGCTTTTTCCCCACTTAATAAATGAAATCAAAACGCAACAATTGACCCATTTCAACATTATTCGCAAGAACAAATGATAGTTTTTGTCGCATTAAAATACCCTTGCCAAAATAGGCAAGGGTAAGATGATCTTATTCTTAATCAGGCTGCTGTTATTTCATTTCATCTACAGCGGTTTTTCCTGCAATTCGTCCGAAGGTAAAGATATCAGTTAACGCATTACCGCCAAGACGGTTGCCTGCATGGATACCTCCAGCAACTTCTCCGGCTGCATAAAGATGTTTGATTGGCTGGCCATTTTCATCTAATACACGGGCGTTTGTATCAATTCTAAGTCCGCCCATGGTATGGTGAACCGCTGGCTTTCTTGGAGTTGCATAGAATGGAGCCTTCTCCACCTTTAAGCTGAAGGTGTCCTTATGGAACTCAGGGTCAAAACCCGCGTCAACATAGGAATTGTATTTATTAACCGTATCCTTAAGAACTGCCGGATCCATACCGACTTTCACTGCCAGCTCTTCTATGGTATCAGCTCTGAATAAGGTGCCGGCTTCTACCTGACGGTCAATCTTTTCCTGACTGGTGTTAGCTGCTGTTTTCTTTATCTCATCATCAGCGATCAGGTAGAACAAACTACCCTGGTCAATGGCAGCTTTTGTTAACACATCTCTTCCGGAAAATTCATTGACGAATCGTTTTCCTTCCCGATTGACGATTACGAAGTTTTCCGGTGGTACCTGAAGTCCGCTGAATAACTCGCCGGTATCAGGATCAGATACAGGCATCATCTGTGTAAAGCCCATTCCAGTAAGCGCTGCTCCTGCGCTTTTACCAAGGACGATTCCATCACCAGTCATGGCATAGGAATTGGTGGTTCTTATATCATCGTCAATATTGCTCCAGTAGGTGTTATACTCTTTCAGCATCTTTGTATTGGCACCAAAGCCACCGCTTGCAAGAACAACTGCTTTTGCGTAGACCGTAATCTTCTGGCCATTGACACCAGTTGCTATGACGCCTTTGATTTCACCGTTTTCAATAATTAATTCCTTTACCGGGCTGTCAGTGATGATCTTTCCGGAGTTCTCCTCAACGTATTTATGAAGAGCCAGGATAAATGCAGTACCATAGCTTTTTACAGGTTTATGACCACGGCGCCATAATGCACCAACAGGAGCAAATACGATGCTCTTATCATATTCAACGCCGATTTCCTCCAGCCAGTTAACGCTCTCTAACGCTCTGTCTGTCATTATTTTTACCAGATCATACTGTCCGTATATGGTGTTGCCTTCTAAGTCTGTTCGTTTGCCTCCAAAGTAGGTCTGCATTCTGTGAAGAAGAGGGGAGTCAAATAAATGGCCTTTTTCAGTGCCAAACTTTTTCTGGTAAGCAGCAAATTCTTCTTTCAGAGCCCGGAAATCCTCCAGATACTCTGCATGGATCTCCTTCTCATCCGTATTTAGCAATGACTCAATGGTATGTCTCTCTCCTGGGTTTTCATCAAACTTACTCTGCCACTCTGGATCTGCGGCATTGACAGGACCACCGGAACGAATGGTGTTACCACCCACTGCAGGATATTTCTCAAGAACAATGACACTGGAACCATTCTGTAATGCGGTAGCAGCCGCACTTAAACCAGCACCGCCTCCGCCTACTACAACTACATCACAAGTATACTCTTCGTCTTCTCTGATACGGCTGCTGGCAGGTTTTGGACGTCTCTTAAGAATATCAGGGTTGACTCCGGCAAGCTTTACGGCTTTTGCCACACCATCAATAACTGCATTGCTGGTCTCTGATGCACCGGAGAGGGCATCTACATTTAAAGTCTGTCCTTCCAGAATTTTATCTGGTATTCTTACAAATACAACATCGGCGATACCTTCTGTCTCACCCTCGGTATCAATCTTTATACTTTCAATTCGTTTCTCACTAAAGGATACCTTCATTGGAAGACTTCCGCTGTGACCGATTGCACTTACCTCATATTCACCCGGTTCAAAGGAGAATTCCTCTTCCACATTCAGCTGATTTGCAATTTTTGCAAAACGCATAAACCGAAGGAAGCATATCTCAAGGAAATCTATGGTTCCCTCATTGCTTAAGTTACCAGCTTCATCAAATGCCTTATCCGCGCTGCCAAGTAAGAACTCATAGCCTGGCATTACATTGGCATCCACACCCGGTGCATCAAGGATCTGACGAAGATGGAGCTGTGCACGGGAGGAACCCTGGGTTCCAAGAGAAGCACCAACGATCATCACTGGTTTTCCTGCAAGGGGATGAAGGTCAAAGCTCAACCATTCAATCAAGCTTTTAAGACTGGATGGGATGGAATGATTATATTCAGGAGTAGCCATAATAACACCATCGCATTCCGTAATCTTGTCATTGAACATCTGTAATACAGGACCGTAAGACTGATTATCAGACTGATTAAACATAGGAACATCTGTAATATCAAGTATTTCTATATCTGCCTTTGATTCAAAGTGCTTTTTCATAAACTGAAGGAGTTTACGGTTATAGGATTTTTTTGCATTCGTTCCAACAATAGCTATAAATTTCATTGATATTTATCCTCCTACTCTTGCCAAGTGTATTTTTTCACTTTTTTATTCAAAACTTTCTCTTCCAGAAGCTTTGATGTGATATCCGTAAACAGAACAAACTCTCTGAAAATTTCATCAAGCTCTGACAATTTATCTTCATAGATAAGATTGCCTGAATTATCAAAAGCGCCCTGTGATTTTCCTAACAGGAACTCACTGCTTGGCATAATTCTGGCTGCAAGCTCAGGGGAATCAAGTATTTGTCTTAAATGGGCCTGTGCTCTGGAGGAACCAAGAGTACCATGAGATGCTCCTACGATTAAAACAGGCTTGTCCGTAAGTGCCTGACTCGTGTAACTAATCCATTCAAGAGCACTTTTTAACACTGCCGGGATGGCATGATCATACTCTGGGGTCGCTATAATGACTCCATCAGCGCTTAAAATTTTATCAGATAACTCTGCCACCTTTTCAGGAACTTCAGAATCTTCCGGTTCCATAAAGGCAGGTAAATCCTTAATTTCATATACTTCAATCTCCGCTTCACCAGAAAAATGCTTTTGCATAAATTGAAGCAGCATACGATTGGTTGACACATCTGAATTGGTGCCTACGATTGCTAAATATTTCATAGTAATCCCCTTCCTGTACATTAAGCTTTCACAGTAATAATCATGTGTTTGATATTATTTTAACATATTGTGTCTATATTATCTAATAGTAATTTATTGAAGTTTAATAACAAATTTGTTATAATCAGAAATAAACGTTAAAAAGTAAATTATTTTTCAAAGGAAGGAATCAAATGTCTAAATTCTCCTCTCAGGACATCCTGTATTATATTGATGCCATTTTAAAATATAGCAATTACAGTAAGGCTGCCAAATCCCTTTATATTTCCCAGCCCTATCTGACGCAGGTGATTAAACGTGTGGAAGGCGAGTTAAACTGTGAGCTGATTACCCGCAACAAACTGCCTTATCGATTGACCGAGCAGGGGAAGATATATTATCAGTATTTGACTTCCTTGGAAAATAAATACGCAAAGCTTCTTAAGGATATCTCCGATGTTTCGGATATGGACAGAACGGTCATAAGGATAGGGGTACTGCCAAGCCTTGGCACCTACCTTCTGCCTCTTTTTATCCCGGAATTTTTGGACATGCATCCTAACTGCAGAATTGAGCTTACGGAGGTTCTGCCGGAAAAAAGTGAGAGGCTTACTCAAAACAATGAATTGGATTTCTGGATCGGACAAAACTCCAGAAACATATCACCTAACCTAAACTCCGTCAGCTGGGGCAGACACAGATACCGGGCCGTAATTCCCCGCTGCTGTGATCTTTATCAGGAAAATGTTGCTGTTATTCCAGAGGGAACCATCGACATAAGTAAACTCTTATGCCAAAGACTGGTGCTGACCTCTAAGGGTTCTGCCATCAGAAAACAGATTGATCAGCTATTAAACGTTTATAAGGTGGAACCCAATATTATTATGGAAAGCACTGATATCAATACTGTACTTAAGCTGGCGACTGGTAATCTGGGACTTGCCATTATACCGGAAAGTGTATACGTTAAGGAATGTCCCACTAAATACAATATATATCCCATTCCCATTGATGAGCTGAGCTTAGATTATTTTATAGCATATCACACGGAACGAATACTGACCAAGATTGATAATGACCTGATTGATGCCTTTTTAACTCATGGGCAGGACGAAACCTCGATAGGAGACTGAAATGACTGAACATACAAAAATAATATATCTTATGGGCACTAAAATCTCCCTCTATGTTAAGGGAAACAATTCTGAGATTCTGTTAAAAAAAGCTGAGGACATATTGATTCATTATAACGAAGTCTTTAGTGCCAATCGTGAGGACTCCCAGCTTTCCATGTTGAAAAAAAGAGCTGCATTCTCTCCACAAAAGGTGGATGAACAGCTTTATGAACTGATAAAAACAGGAAAAAAGCATAGTCTTAGTGAAGGTTCTTATTTAAATATTGCAATTGGCCCATTGATAAAGCTATGGAGAATCGGTTTTGCCGAAGCGCATGTACCTGAACAAGAAGCCATTGAGAATGTGCTGGAGCTGTTAAATCCTGATAATATACAACTGGACGATGAAGCTAAAACCGTATATTTCTTAAAGGATGGTATGGAAATAGACCTTGGAGGAATTGCAAAGGGATATTTTGCGGATAAAGTCATGGATTTCTTTCAGAAAAATGGAGCTGTCTCTGCTAAGGTGGATATGGGAGGCAATGTTCTTGTTTTTGGAGAATCCCCGTCCCATGAGGACGAGTGGAACGTAGGAATTCAAAATCCGTTTTTACCTAGAGGAAATGCGGCCGCCATCGTTAAAGTAAAAGACCAATCCGTTGTAACATCAGGCATATACGAAAGAGTGCTTGAAAAGGAAGGCAGCAAATACCACCATATATTTGACAGCAAAACAGGTTATCCCATAAAAAGCGATATCGCTTCTCTCACAATCATTGCAGATACCTCTCTGGACTGTGATATCTACACGACAAAATTGTTTGGATACGATGCGATCTCTATCATCCACATGGTCAATGAACGGAAGGATATGGGCGCTATTGTGATAACAAAAGATGGACATCTGGCCTGTACCGATAATCTTATGGGAAAAATATATCCATTTCAAAAGACAGACTCTTAAGGGTCTGTCTCAGGCTTTAGACAAATCATTGTCGGGACGCAAGTCCTAGCACTGTGTTATGGCTTGCTACTTATAGTATAGCTTTTATTTTAACATCATTTTCTGAAATTGTCTTATTATATCCTTTTCATAATCCGGATCACTATTTCCCCTGCCAATACGGTCACAAAGCCCCAGCAGGGCAACTTCATTCACATCCGTCTCCTGTTTCATTTTACCGGCATCTCCAAATGGAAGTTTTTCCGTAACATACAAAATGTGCATATGATACTTGACCAGCTTAGCCACTGACTTAATCCAGGAAACGTCACCAGTAAAACAGGACAAAAAATCTTCTGTCAGCTGTTCTCCCTCAAAATCATGATTATAGGAGGTGATTTTTTCTCTCTTTATTTTTGTGGTCCCCGGTTTGCCAATATCATGAAGCAGAGCTGCCCACATCAGGGTTCGTTCCGCTTTGCTCTCCCGTTTCCGCTTTGCTGCTTCATTTACCACCATCATCGTATGAGCCCACACACTGCCTTCCGGATGGTAGCGTTTTGACTGGGGTGTGTCCTTTAGTTTTAACAGCATGGAAAACGGATAATCGGAAAACCACGGTTCCCCGCTGATTTGTTCCAGATATTCGGATGGATAGTTATCATGGAGCAGGTGCTCATCTATCTTAAGAAACTGCTCTTTTCTATATTCTTTGTCTGACATGAAATTTGCCTTTCTTCCTATTAACTTCCTTTTTAATCAAACCATGATAAAATGCTTTTCTCCATCATCTTCCAGTATAATTCTGTTTCCCTGAATCGGCTTATCGTCTAAAATAATGGATTCTGTTGTCAGTTTCCCCTTGCTTCTGCTCTCAACCCTAATTTCGTAGTAAGAGCTTCCATATTTATATTCAATGGTAAAATCTCCGAAATCTGCAGGCGTTGCCGGATCAATCACCAGTTCATTCCCCTCTTTTCGTATCCCCAGAAACCAGTTTAACAGCCCCTGATACATCCAGCCAGCAGAACCGGTATACCAGCTCCAGCCACCCCTTCCAGTATAAGGCGGACTTAATGATATATCAGCGGTCATCACATAAGGTTCTTTTTCATAACGAAGAACCTCTTTCTTTTTTTGTGTAATATAAATGGGGTTAAGAATGGTGAACAATGTCTGTGCCATGTCATAATCGTGCTGCATTGCTGTTGCTATTGCAAGCCACACCGCTGCATGAGTATACTGACCTCCATTTTCCCGGATGCCTGGAATATAATTTTTAATATAGCCCGGATTTTTATTTGTTTTATGAAAAGGAGGAGCAAGAAGTAAGGAAAGGGCATCCTCCTCCCGTACCAGATAACGCCATGCCGACTGCATTGCGGTCCTGGCACGCTCTTCACGGGCTCCTTTTGAGATTACACTCCAGGACTGGCTGATGGAATCAATTCTACATTCATCATTTTCCTTTGATCCAAGCTTCGAGCCGTCGTCATAAAAGGCACGCAGATACCATTCCCCATCCCAGGCATGTTCTTCAATGCTTTTCAGCAGAGTTTCCCGTTTCTGCTCCAGTTCCTGTCCGTAGGCTTCTTCCCCTTCCTGTTTGCATAAGGGAATAAAATCCCCTAATACGGTATACAAAAACCAGGCAAGCCATACACTTTCGCCCTTTCCCTGTATTCCCACCTCATTCATACCGTCATTCCAATCGCCTCCGCCCATGAGGGGAAGTCCATGCTCTCCGAAAAATGTCCGCTCAATCGTTTTTTTACAATGTTCATAAACGCTTCCGGATTGTTTCGATACTTCAGGAGTAAACATGACATCATGCTGATCCTCCTTTAGTACCGGACCTTTAATATAAGGCACTGTTTCTTTTAAAATCGAATAATCTCCAGTGTTTTGAATATAAGCAGCAGTACAATAAGGCAGCCAAAGCAAGTCATCGGAGATTCGTGTCCTCACCCCGATTCCCATAGGAGGATGCCACCAATGCTGGACATCTCCTTCCTCAAACTGTCTGCTGCAGGCTATGAGAATCTGACTGCGCAAAATACCCGGATCGGTAAAAACCAGAGAAAGGGTATCCTGAAGCTGATCCCGGTATCCATAAGCTCCACCGCATTGATAAAATCCTGCTCTTGCCTGAATCCGGCAGGATACTGTCTGATAGAGCAGCCAGCCATTAACCATGATATCAACTGCCCGGTCCTTTGTCTTAACCTGAATGGTTCCTAATAATTTGTCCCAGTGGGCTCTGACATCTTCCAGTTCTTTTTGTGACGCGGTCACATCTCTATATCTGTTTCTGATTTGATTGATCTCATTTAAGCTACTGCTCTGTCCCAGTCCAAATACCACCGTTTTACTTTCCTGAGGCTGAATTGCTATGGATACCTGTATTGCGCCGCAGGAGTCATAACACACTCCTGTATTGAAGGTGAGCTTGACTTCTGCTCCCCTTGGTTCTCTGATACTGCCCTTTTGTCCCAGAAACTCCTGTCTGTCTCCGGTATAACCCACAATTGTCTCATTGGAAAACAGGTAGGCATAGTTATTTTGGAAGTTCATGGTGTAGATATTTTTTGCGTACAAATATTCATGTTCATTGTCATAGGAGGTGAGAATATAGGGGTCGGTCTGCTCTCTTTGGGTTCCCAGCACCCACTCTACATAATAGGTCAGGCTTAAATATTTCACTTTATCTGAATGATTCTTAAGGGTTAAGTTCCATAGTTTTAATGATTCATGAAGAGGGCAAAATACAGTCAGCTCCTGCTCAACCATTGATTCCTCATGAAGAAACCGGCTGTATCCAAACCCATGTCTTACCCGGTATATGCCTCTGTCAGATCTTCCCAGAGACATAGGCGTCATTACCTCTCCGGTTATTTCATCCATAATATAGATTGCCTCCCCCGCCCTGTCACTGACCGGGTCGTTGGACCAGGGTGTAAGCTTATTCTCCCGGCTGTTAATGCTCCAGGTAAAGCCTGCCCCCGACTCCGATATCTGGAAACCAAAGTCCTTGTTTGAGATCACATTAATCCAGGGTGCCGGCGGCCTGTTATTTCCATCCAGCAGAATCTCATATTCTCTGCCATCACAGACAAATCCTCCAAAGCCATTAAAAAACTCATAATTTTCCATAAGTCCTAATATTCCTCCAGCAGCTCCAATTGATTTTCTTTCCGTTTTGTAAAATAAATACCTGTTTTCTCTGAAAATACCACCCGGGCAACCGTATACAGCAAATCAATCTCTGCCGGCAGAAGCTCATACGTATGCAGGGTAAAGAAGCTGGTCTTACCGCTTCCGGAATCATAGATACGCAGAGAACTGGTCAGATCATTGATTAACTGATCCACCTCCTGAAGATAACCATATTTGGAATCCACCAGGATAACCAGATCTACCATCACAAGATTTACTCTTAAATATTCGTACGCCTTTAATACATCCTTGATGATCCGCTCTTCTTCAATGGACCGGGCTACAAAAAGCAGAATAGGGTTATCTCCGGAAATGCCAAATTTCCATAAGAAACTCTGATTCTTAAAATTTCTGCGGATATTTTCATGAGGTCCCCGGAAAATACCGCAAGGATAAAAGATAGGACTGATCATATCCTGAAAGGAGTTAAGCTGAGTTTTGGTAATCTCCAGGTACTTTAACTCCAGATTGCTTTGAAGCCGGAATTTCTCCAGAAGATCATCAATCCGGTAACTTACATTTAATTCCTCCGCAATTTTTACTGCCTCTTCTCTCCTGCTGCATACACCGGTAATAAAAGTCAAATCGGCTGATTCTCCTGCACCGATACATAGATGTACCCGTATGCTCATAATGGGATCGTTGCAAAAACCTGGATCATTAAAAAAAGCAATGCTGTTTGCGACACAATCCGGATTTTCAAGCGTATTGTTTCTGCCGATAAAACGTTTTCTGTCATTTTCAAATTCTATCTTTTTGCACCGTTTTTCATCGGTTTTTACCATATGCATAACATAAGGATTGTTGTCCTCATTTTTTTGACGTCTTTTCGACAGGAAAATATTCTGTTCTTTTATATACTCGCTTTCAAGAAAAAGTTTATTAAATGCCGGATGGCTGATTTCTGCCATATGAGTGTCATCTACTACTTCCATATAACTGGTCACCTCCAGCTGCTTTTCCTCAGTTCCAAGATTGATCAATGTGACTTTTCGAACCTCATAATTGCGATCTGCATTCAGGCTGACAATCATATGAGATTTAATCTCCCCATCCTTTCGCTTAAATTCCGCCTGGTGGGGGCTAAAAATAACCTGATACTCTTCCGGCTCAATCCGGGTGGGGTGGTAGGCTGCACTCCAGTATTTGCCCTGACTCTTGTCCTTAATATAAATATAGTTCCCTGTATTCCCATAGACATCGGATCTCCAGCGGTAAAGCATTCTGTCCTCATATTGACTGAACCCATCCCCGTCTGAGGTAATCAATAGGGAATACTTCCCGTTTGATAAATAATTTACAATGGGCGTGGTTAAACCTGTACGATTGATATACCGGTTATTGTAGCGATCTTCTGTAAAAAGAGGTTTTCCGATTTTTATGGTATACCCCTGTTTTGCAATGGAAATCAAATAAGACTGGCGTTTTTCTTCCAGCAAAACCTCAGTTGCCTTTATCATCATTTCCGCGTGAAACCGTTCTTTTAAAATCCCTTCATTCAGATAATTATTAATTGCAGCCAGATTCATCCCCTGATGATGGGCCATATAGGATTTCACAATGCAGTAAGGTTTTAAATCCACGGAACTGGGCACATCAAAATCAATGGATTCATAGAAGCCATAATCACCGTAAGCACCTAATTCTTTCAGCCTCTTTAAATTGCTGATACATTCCTTTTCTGCTGTATTAAGTGCCAGTATTGTCGCGTAAGGTGCCACTACCAGGGAATCCTTACGGACTGGCTGAAGCCTTATCTTTGGAACGCCGAATGCCTTATACTGGTAATTGGCATTTAAATCAAAACGATAATATTGAGATTCTGATATTCCCCAGGGGATTTCTGCTTCTTTTGCATACTTCATCTGCTGAAGCACTGCTGCTTTTGAGGTCTGTTCATAGACAGAGCCTTCATACTCCTTTAGTACAAGATTCGGCATCAGATATTCAAACATGGTACCGCTCCAGGATACGAAACATGGAATCCCCTTTACTACCGTTAGCGGCCTTCCCAGTTTATACCAGTGCTTTAATGGCACTTCTCCCATGGCCACGGCAAGAAGACTTGTAAGTGATGATTCCGATGCCATCAGGTCGTAGCAGCCATCGTCTAACGTATGGGATGATACATGATATCCGATATGAAACAGCATTCTCTTTTCATCAAATAAAAATCGAAAATCAACATTTGCCAGCATGTTATCTATTTTACTGCATAAGGTTCTGATTCGGGCTGTCAGCATCTCATCCGGGCTTACCGGCTTGTCAAGCTGTTCTAATAGACCATGTTTCAGTGCAATCATATGACCCCAGAAATTACCGCTGTCTACCGTTGATATATAGGCAGGGTTAAGCACCTCCAATGTTTCAATGTGATACCAGTTATAGAGGTGCCCCTTCCATTTCTCCATCTTCTGCACGGTCTCCATCAGGTTTTCGATTGCTCCAACTGTGGAGTTTAATGTCTCAAATCCAAGATCCATGGCTGAAAGAATTGACAGAAACTGAAGCCCGATATTGGTGGGAGATGTTTTATCACTGATTCTTTCAGCTTTTGAGGCCTTATAATTATCCGGACAGAGCCAGTTCGTCTCCTTTGAGGAAAAATCCTTAAAAAACTGCCAGGTTCTGCGGGCGGTATCCATGAGAAATTCCTGAGTATCTGCCTGATCTTTTTGATGGTGTATGATTTTTTGCTGACTGATCCGGTAAGCGGCTTCAAATGCCAGAAGCCAGTCTGCCATGATAAGCGCTGCCAGACACATTCCTGCCAGGGACAGATTGTCAGATAACAAGAGTAATAAAAGGCAAAATGCCGGGAGAATAGAACTCCACATCGTAAGGAAATAACCTTTTCTGGTATTAATCACGGAGGCATCCACGGATTCAGCCGTATTCCAGCAAAGCAGATTTTTCTTACTGATCATTAACCGGTACAGGGTTCTGGCAATTGCATCCAGTGCCACATAAGCGCGGTAGGGCATAATTGTAAATTCCAGAAATGCTCTGACAAGCATAACCGACAGCTCTTTTAAAAATCCTTTATATACAAACGCAAGCTTTGGCCGGATGAGCTTTTGAGTGATCACGGCCAATAATAAAATAATCAAATTAAACAGATCATTGAAGAAAATAAGGGGCAGCCAAAGATAATATGCATCTGGCAGCCACAAAAAGTTCAGGAGTATAAACAAGGTCTTACTAAAGGGAACCAGGCTTCTTCTTAAGTTGTCAAAAATTTTCCACCTAGATAGAGGACTTAGGCTGCTGCCATCCGCAGTTTTCCTCATAAACAGCCAAGGTACCAGCTGCCAGTCTCCTCGCAGCCAGCGGTGCTCTCTTTTTGTAAATGATAAAACGCTGTTTGGGAAATTATCCATAATCCTGGCTGTGCTGGAAAAAGCCGTTCTGGCATAACAGCTTTCAAAAAGGTCATGGCTGAGAATCCTGTTTTCCGGTACCTTGTTATGAAGTACCGTACGGAAGGCTTTCCTGTCATAGATCCCTTTCCCGATATAGATTCCCTGGTTGAAGATATCCTGATAGATATCTGATATGACTGTTCCGTAATGAGCAAGTCCAGTTTCTCCCCCGAATATTTTTGTAAACCAGCTGGCATTCTTATCCGCAATATGATTTCTGACGGAGGGCTGAATGATGACATAACCTTCTTCTACCTTCCTGCCTGACGGATCAAGAACCGGTCTGTTTATCGGATGATCAATCAATCCCACCAGTTTTGATGCATTGTCACGAATCAGATTGGTATCTGCATCCAGTGTAATCACATATTGAAAGGTGGTAAGAAGATTTTCATCACAATAAACGTCTGTAAATGTGGTACTGTCTTTTCCAGCCCCGTCTAAAAGGTTATTAAACTCTTCCAGTTTTCCTCGCTTTCTCTCCCAGCCCATATAGCAGTTTTCTGCCTGATTCCATTTACGGCAGCGAAAAAACAGAGAAAAACGCTGTTCCTTTGATGGGTACAGTTCATTTAACTCTTTCATGCGCTCCACAAGGGCATTTCGGATACTATCATCCTTTGGCATGGATTGATCCTTAGAGTCTTCAAAATCAAGGAGCAATGCAAAAAAAAGATTTGGCTGCCGATTCGCAAGATAATGCTTCTGGAGGCGCTCCATATATTGAAGTCCCTGCTCCTTTGAGGATACAATAACCGGCATGACTACAAAGGTTCTTGCCTCTTTCGGAATCTCTTCCAGATAGTCAAGAGCGGGTATCTTTCTCACCGTTATTCTTCTGGTGAAAATGTAATTAATTATTTCCATGGAAATGCCCATTAACAGCGGCATAGCCGTCAAAACGATAATTACAGACCTTCCTGCAGACCGGATGCCGCCAATATTCCTGAACAGATACAGTAAACAAACTTCCAGTCCCAGAAACAGGAAAATCAGACATAAGAAATAAAGGAATCCTACTGCATTCCATTTTTTCCTGATCTTTTGGGGAATTGGTTTTCCTAATGCCTTTGCTTTTAAAAAGGGATATCCCTTCCCCAGGAGATAGGCCCCCACGTGATGAGAACAATGGAGACCATTCTGCCCCCGAACCGCCAGCTCCAGACAGTCTTTTGCAATCTTTTCTTCCAGCAGCCGGTAGCGGAGAGATAATTTAACGATTATCCCGCGGTACATTCCTCTGGACTCCAGATCCATCTTAGAATAAACGCCTGCCGGATCCTGGGATAAAATCTGTTCCAGTGCAGAATAGGTTTCAAAAAACTTTTCCTCATCCAATTCATTAATATCTCTTAAGCTGACGATTAATGTCCTGATATTTGTTTCCAAAAAGGATTGTATTCTTCCTTCTTCCTGGTATACAGAAGAAGTCTTCATCTGTTTGTCCTTTGAAGCAAAATGATATTTTAAATATCTTTGAATGGAAGCTTCATCAAAGGACATATTTTTCATCAGATAGATCACGTGAGCATGAAATGAATAGTTATGCTTTAAGTTATCCTCTGTTTTGCAAAGCAGCGCTGATAAATCGGCGGATTCCTGTTTGCGTTCCAGCTTTTCCGTGAGGAATTTTTCTGCCTTAGATTTTACATCAATCATAACAAGAATTTCATCCGCAACTGCAATGATTTCTTCCAGAATGCAAAAGCCCAGCATTTCCGGTAAAACCCAGATTTCTTTGTCCGTTAGCGCAATCTTCTGCTGATAGGCATTTAACATGAGTGATATGTTTTCTTCACTTAGATGCCCGCCGGAAAGAGCCACCATCTTTTTTGCTACAATATAGATCCGGGGAAAATTATGGTATTCTTTCGCCTTCAGAATTGGCAGCACGGCATAGCTGGTTCCGGAAGTACGTACTTTTTTCATCTCCCGGTACATTAGTTGGAAATTATCATAGAGCCAGCGTGCAGCTGGAATCAGGGAAATAATACCTGGAGACAGAGCAGAAATTCTGTCTCTGATCCGATTTAGTTTTTTATAAGCAGCCTGATTATAATCATTCAATACAAAACTGTTTCCCGTAAGCCGGACCTGACTGTGCCCGTTAGCCAGTAAAAGCATCTGCTTCTCCCATTCACCCGGTCCCGGCTTATCTCCTGTTACCTGAAAGCAGGAGGGAAAACATACATTTTTATCAAAATGATAGAACCGGTAATAGAGCATACATAAAATAAAGCAGATGAACAAACTCAGCATTACTAAAACCACCGGAAGAAACGGTGAATTTATATTAAAATTAATTTTTCCCATTAAGATCTGCAATAGAAGCGCTCCTCCTTATTTAAGAATCCTTCCCATATGATGGCATCTCTGTTTACATAGTTTGCCTGTATTTACAAAAAAATGCCACAATATAGTATTGTGACATTTTTTACGAATTTTATAATGGCCTGAGAATTAAATTTTATTATGTTACCATATTCAGGGCTGCCTGGCGATTATCAGCAGATGGGTGAATTCCGGCTTTGCATATCCAATAGACAAGCTGGTTGAGATTATATCAGATATTGATAGAAAGGGTCTGTCCTTTTCATTTCTTACATCATCGAAGTGATATATTTGTCTATGGATTTATTTTCTTTGCATTGCCAATTATTTTTGATATAATGACAGCAGAATTATGAATTGAGCTGCCGGCTGCATTTGCCTGGCATTTGACATTGTCAGCTCAGGAACAGAAGGATTTACAACATGAGTGTAGAAAAAAAACGAAATATGGTATTTGTTATTACCATTATTTTAATGACGATTTATCTTGTATGGCGTATGCTCTTTACCCTGCCTTTAGAAGAGGGAGTGTTAAACGTCATCTTTGGTGTGCTGCTTATATTAGCGGAAACAATCACTGTCTTTACCACCTTTGAGCTTTTCTTTCAGAAGATGAGAATGAACCATTACCGGCTGGAATGCCCAGAGATACCGGAAGAATGTTATCCCGATGTGGATGTCTTTATCGCCACCCATAACGAGCCTAAGGACCTTCTATATAAGACGGTAAATGCCTGCACCTTTATGAGCTATCCAGACAAAAGCAAGGTACATATCTATCTTTGTGATGACGGCAACCGGGAGGAAATTAAAAAGCTGGCGGAGGAGTTTTCCATCGGGTACCTGGGATTTTCCGGAAACAAGCATGCCAAATCCGGTAATTATAACTATGCCATGAGCCATACCTCATCTCCTCTTATCGCCACCTTTGATGCGGATATGATTCCCCAGCATACCTTTCTTTTAAAAACAGTCCCTTATTTTCTCCTGCCAAAGATGATCAAAGACAATGGTGTTTGGAGACTTAGAAGGGAGGATGAGAAAGAGGACAGCTTAAAGCTTGGACTGGTACAGACACCTCAAAGCTTTTATAATCCCGACCTCTTTCAGTTTAATCTGTATGCAGAGGGCAACATTCCAAACGAGCAGGACTTTTTCTCCAAAGAAATTAATACCATGAGAAACTCCTCCAATGCTATTGCCTATACCGGTAGCAATACGGTGATTTCCAGGAAGGCCATGGAGGTAATTGGGGGGTTCCCTATAAAAACCATTACTGAGGATTTTGAGACCAGCATACGGCTTCAAAAGGCAGGCTATATTACGTATGCCACCGACGAAATCCAGGCTGCCGGTCTTACCACCACGACCATAAAAAGCATGCTAAAGCAGAGGATTCGGTGGGCAAGGGGAATTATACAGAGCCTTCAAAATACTCATGCCATCTTTACGCCGAAGCTTCCGATTTTGTCCAGAATTACATACTTAAACAGCTATCTTTACTGGTGGTCCTTTTTTAACCGGCTTATTTTCATTCTCTCTCCCATTCTCTTTGCCCTGTTTGATTTTCAAATTGTGAACACGGGCTTTTGGGGGATTGTGATTTTCTGGCTTCCGGCCTACTTTTTTTACAGCATTTCCATGCGGTATTTATCAAGCAATATCAGAAATCAGAGATGGAGCCAGATTATTGATACCATATTTATGCCTTATCTGATTGTGCCCGTGTTGTTGGAATCCCTTCACATTCATCAGAGAACCTTTAAGGTGACCAATAAGAAGGAGGAAGGGGATTTTAAAAGCTTTCAGGTTTCCCTCTTTGCTATCCCACACGCCGTGCTTCTTGTCCTTTCCGTTGCCGCCATGGTGCGGTTCGTATATGGAAAATACGGTTGGGCCCTGTTTTACAGCAGCATTATTATTTTCTGGATCTTCTATAACATGGTGGCGCTGTTATATGCCCTGTTCTTTATGCTGGGACGTCCTGCTTACCGAAGCAACGAACGAATCCGTGCGGATGAAGAGGTTCATGTGAAGTACCAGCAGTCCAGCCACGAAGCCAGAACCGTTGATGTATCGGAAAATGGGGTTGCCTTTAAAGCAAAGATGCCCATATATCTTCCGGAAAATGAAACCATTAAGCTGGTGATTACCACGCCTCTTTACACAGCCTGCCTCATTGGGAAAATCGTCTATGTAAAGGAACACCGGGACGGCTGGCAGTATTCGGCAAAGATCACGCCGGTTGATGAGGCCAATAAGCGGCAGTACATGCAGATCATTTATGACAGGACCCATACGCTGCCCATGCAGATGGATATGTGGATCACTGCCTACGATGATATCCTTAGAAATATTAGGAAAAGAGTTTCACAGCCCTTTTACGATAAAAGAAAGCAGCCCAGAATCCAGCTTGATAAGCTGGTGGTCTTTGCAGATGGTTCCAGCTGCCGTCTCTTAAGCTTTAACTACCTTTATTTTTCAGCCGTTGATTTTCAAACGGACAAGGGAATGGATGCCACCTATACCTTTACCACTCCGGCAGGCACCGTCATGGTGCTGAAACGGACAGGAAAATACTTAAACCAATCCGAGGAAGAGCTGTTAGAAGTGATGAATTTAAAGGATCTGGTATCCAAATCACTGATTAACACCATTCTGGCTGAAATTACAGATGGGCGCAAATATGGCATGACGCCTCATGAGCTTCCATCTGTTAAAAAGTCCATTCCAATCCTTGAGGAAGCTGATGATCCGGATGAAATTGATAACATCATCGGACGGATTCAAGGGGAACAGATTGTCTATGAGCTGACAGATAAGGATACCGATGAGATTGATGAACTGATACGCCGGATTCAGGGTGACTTGATTGCCTTTGATCCGGAGCTGTTAGAAGAGCTGAGCAGATATGCTGTATAACGGCTGCTTATCGTAACGAAAAGACCCGCCAGAAATCAGACAGGAACGTTTCTTCCTTCTGTTTCCCAGCGGGTCTTTCTTTATGATTCTCTACACATATTCTTTATTTGGTCTGGTGTAATCTCACCTTCAATTTTCCCCTGGATTTTAGAACCCTTGATCCACAGGGCACAGGGGCTGTGATGAACGCCAAGACGTTTTGCGATTCCGTCAGATTTATAAATATCGATACAGGATACTCTCATATCTTTTCTTGTTTCCTCTAATTCCTTAAAAGCAGGAAGAAGCTCTCTGGAATGAGCATCGATGCCATTATAGATATAGACAAGGGAGGGATTCCCCTCATTCAGGACCTGTTTTTCAAAGATCTCGCATTCTGAGAGATACTTTTCTGCCCCATAACCAGCTACAGCTCCGTCTCCCACTGCAGTGGCAACCTGCTTTAAGAATTTATCCCGTACATCACCAACGCCGTAGACTCCCGGCAGGTTGGTCTCCATACGCTCATTGGTGATGAGATATCCACCCCGGTTCATCGTTAAAATCCCCTGAAACAATTCTGTGTTCGGCAGATATCCAATGAACAAAAAGCAGCTGTCTACCTTAACAGGAAGATTTTCTCCCGTCTTTACATTCTTTAAGACCACGGTGTCCAGTCTTTCCTCTCCTTCAAAGCATTCCACTACCGTATTCCATAAAAATTCCATCTTAGGACTTGACAAAGCCTGGGCCTTTGCAATCTCATTGCAGTCCATGTTCCCATAGTCATGCATGACTGAAACAATTACCTTATCAGCAAACTTCGTTAAAAACATGCCTTCCTCTATGGCTGCATCTCCGCTTCCAATCACCATTACCGTCTTACCTGTGTTGGCTGCCGCATCGCAGGTGGCGCAAAAGGATATCCCCTTATCATAGAGAAACTTTTCCTCGTTCTTTGCACCGGTTAGCCGGGGCTTTCCGCCGCTTCCGATAATAACAGCTTTTGCTTCATATACATTACGAAAGGTTTCTACCCTTTTTATATCTCCCTCCAGAGAAACCTTTTTGACATCTGTTAATTTAAAATCCACTCCAAATTTCTTTGCCTGTTTATGAAAGAGATCCATCAGGCCAAGGCCCGTGGTGCCATCAGGAAATCCTGGATAATTTTCTATTTCATTGGTGTAAGTGGCTAAGCCTCCCACCAGAGTTTTTTCTATAATCAGTGTCTTAAGCTTTGCTCTTCCGCAGTAGATTCCAGCGGTTAAGCTGGCCGCTCCGCCTCCTATGATAACTACATCATAGCTTTCCGTCTTCTTTTCCATGGTAACCGTCCATTTCCTACATAAAGTATTTTGCAAGCAGTTTGCTTCCGATGAACGCTCCCACCAAAAGAAAGGCTCCGAACACCCAACCAGACAGAGAGAAGGAAGCAATGGCTGTAAATAAGGCACCGATGTTACAACCATTGGCAAGTCTCGCTCCGTATCCCATGAAGAGGCCTCCAAGAACAGCAGCCACTACCTGTCGTAAGGTCTTAATCTTTTTAATCTTAAATTGAGATGCGAACAAGGTAGCTACCAAAGCCCCTATGATGATTCCAAGGTTTCGAATGGACCCTCCATCAACCAGAAAGCTGGTATAAAGCTCCTTCTGCATCTTTTCCGGCGCATAATATGCCCAGCCGCTGGCATCACCGCCAATTGCCTGATAGACCCAGGTTCCCCAGACGGCAAAGGTACTTGTTACGCCCCAGCCTTTCTCAAATACAGTGAAATGAGCAATCTGGAACACAGAAAGCAAAACAGCTCCTGCCACATAGGTCAAAGGTTCCTTTAGCAGCTTTTTGTAAATGGGGTGGTCACCCAGTTTTATAAAAAACTCTTTCAAATTGATTCACCTACTTTCACAGGGACATTTACTTAGTCTTCTCAATAACGATTTCCCATTCTCCATCATCCACTTCTTCGATTTCCACATTGTGCCCCTGTTTTCTTGCCCATTCCGGTACGTTCTTCATGGCGCAGCTGTGATCGATGGATACCACCAGCACATCTCCTACGGATAATTCACCCATTTTTTTCTCAGTTTTCATTAAGGGAACCGGACAAGCCTCTCCCAGACAGTCTAATGTAAATTCAGCCATTTTTTAATCTCCTTTTCTTTTTCATTTAATCCATGGTGCCCATTTTCTTCTGCTGCCACTTCAAGGCTGCTATGTATAGCAGAACGATAATCAGCCCCTGTACGAGAATTGCCCCGAACCAGCCAAATACATCAGGCAGATATACCTTCGGTGCATGTTCATTGAATTTTCCCCAGAATCCCATGTCATGGGCTCCCCAGGCAGAACCTGCTATGAAGAATACCAGCACCAGCATCTGCATGAGAAAGCCTTCTCCGACCCGCATCAATGTTCCCGATGCACATCCTCCTGCAATTACCATACCGATTCCAAATAACACAGCTCCTAATGCCAGGGGTAATCCGATGGGAGATACTCCTGCCATGTTTAGATTGGTCTCTGCTCCCTTTAGGACGCTGGCATACTTGATGGCTAAAAATCCTACGCTTGATACGGCAAATGCCACCAAAACGGCTCTTGTTACCGATGTGCTTCCTGTAATGCAGGGATCACGAAAGGCAGCTGTAAAGCAAAATCTGGATCTTTGCAGGATGTAGCCAAAGGCAATACCAAATCCCCAGTAAATCGGAAGCTTGTTGTTCCCCTGCCCCAAGTAAATTCCAAAAGCGATGATAAGAGCCGTAAGCAATATGGCATAAGGAATCTGACTCTTTTTTGGTTTTCTTGGCTTACGCACTCTTTGTGTACCTGATACGGTACCTGTGTTGGTTTCTGACACTTAAATCCTCCCTTCTGCTATGGCAGACATTGATAATTATATAACAATCTACAGTTCTGATTATAACACAACCAGGATTTTTCAGTTAATCAACATTTTTATAGGCTATAAGATTTCCTTATACCCGAAAAAACGCCTAACGCTGGTCACAAGGCTGATTCTCTGTTATAATTAGGTCAAATTTTTCGGAAACTGTCCAGATATGGCATGTAAATATCTTATTAGAAAGGCGGTTATCATGAATATTCAGAATCTGAAGATGTTTTTAAAGATTGTGGAATCAGGCAGCATCTCAAAGGCAGCGGAACAAATGAACATCAGCCAGTCTGCACTGAGCCAGCAGCTTCGGGTCATGGAACAGGAAATCGGCTCCCGTCTTTTTGAACGGAGCTACAACGGCGTGATCCCCACTCACACCGGCTCTATCGTATATCAGCACGCCATGGAAATGATCTCCTCCTACGACAGAATGACCCTTGAGATCGCCAATGCCCAGAACCAGAACAAAATTATACATATTATTGCAAATCCCTGTGTCTATTCCTACGCACTCCCCTGCACCATGTTTCACGTCAAGAACAGCTACCCTCAGTACACCCTTCAGATGGAGGTCATGTCCAGCAGTCAGATCGAGGAAAAAATTGCAAAAGGCTATGCTGATATGGGGATTATTATAGGGAAACCAAAGATGAAAGGCCTGTCCTCAAAGAAAGTATTTTCCGACCGCTTCTATCTGGTTGCCGGGGAAAAGATGGAGGTCCCTGATTCTTTATCCTGCGAGGATCTTTACCACTATCCCCTGTTGATGCTGGTAAAAACTCAGAAAACAAGACAGATCATTGATAAGGTGCTGACCAGAAATGGAATTCAGATTCATCGGCTTCATATTCCCTATACCTTAGAATCCACAGAATCCATTAAGCTGTCTGCCATCAATGGGTTCGGACTGGCATTTCTCCCTTATATGGCAATGAAAAAAGAGCTTTACCACAAGCAGCTAAGGATTATAGACTGTCCTTGCCTGGAAATTGAAAATGACTATTATTCCATTCGCCACAGCAGTCAGACTCCTGTGAACCATGAGTCCTCAAAGCTGATTAAGTATATGGAACGGGTATTAAAGGAAACTATCTGTTAGAAGTAATGGTGATTTCCCATACCCCGTTCATCACTTCTTCCGAATCATACTTCAAGTGATTGGCCTTACAAAAGGATTCCAGATTCTTAATGGTGCAGCTGTGATCGGTGACCATTAAATAATCCTCCCCCTTCTTTATGGAATCCATGACATTACGAAGCTTCATAACCGGAACCGGACAGATCTCACCAAGGCAGTCAATCTTATTCATACCATACCTCCTTGTGGCAATTTGCTCTCTTACCTGATTCGGCTCCACTCACCACGGGTGTGAATGGAGCCTTTTGTCATATCAGAGATATTCTTTGCTTTCATTAACGTTTATAATTCCCTAGAGTAATCCCGGCATCCATAAAATTTTCAACGGATGCGGATTTTTCATGAAACCGTACTGCGTGATTTAAGATCCCATCAAAGGAGTAATATTCATCTTCCTGTGAGATGGGCAGACTTACTCTCTCTTTTAAAAATCCTGCTTTATATATGGCTGTAATAAGCTCCACGGTCTTTCTGCCATCTTCACCAGTAATCAGAGGCCTGGTTCCGCTCTCGATTGCAGAAAGAATGTCATCAATTTCCCCGGTATGCCCCTCATAAGTAAGGTCTGGAATTTCCTCATAGAGAGTCTGAAGTTTATCCATCAGCTCCCGGTTTCCTCCGTCCTCCGGGAAACCATTGGACCTTGAGACCTCCGCCTTTAAGCTCCATGGAAAAGAGAGTTTTGCATTGGCGCACTGCAGCTCTATGCCCTGTTCTTCCCCATGGTGGATCACTGAACTGGTAATCTGAGCCAGGCTTCCATCCGAATACTCCAACATAGCAAGGGATAAGTCCTCCACCTCTGCATTGTCATGCATTAGGTTGGCAAGCATGGCCATAACTCCAGAGGGCAGCCTTCCCTCCAGCCAGTTAAGCATATCAATATGGTGCACGGCATGGTTTAAGGTAGGCCCTCCGCCCTCCTTTTCCCAAAGCCCTCTCCACCACAGATCATAGTAGCAATGGCCTCTCCACCAGTTGGAATTCACATGAGCACAGCAGATTTTACCAGCTAACTCACTTTCCAGTACCTTCTGTAATTTGTATATCTGGTTACGAAAACGATTTTGTGCAATGCATGCCATTGTAACCTTATTTCTTTTTTCTGCTTCCAGCATAGCATCACACTCTTTTAAACAGGTTGCCATTGGTTTTTCCACCACCACATGACAGCCTGAATCCATGGCATGTATGGCAATTTCCCCATGCACATAGGGAGGTGTACAAACGTGTACCACATCAATGGTCATGCCGGACTTTAGCATCTTTTCATGGTCGTCAAACACCCTACAATCCAGATGATATTTCTCCTTCGCTCTCTCCGCCTTTTCCGGATAAATATCACACAGAGCTACGATCTGGCATCGGTCCGGGAAGGCTAAAAGGCCTTCGATATGAGCTGGTGAAATATTTCCGATCCCCACAACTGCAATCTGCAACATGGTCCCTACCTCCCGGCTTCTTTGATGATGACTGCCTGATCTTCCGCCCTGACGCACAGCTCAGCCGCCTTTAGTGCGTGTTCCTGAGTCATGGCATTCTCAGTCCGGTTGATGCAGTCTAGGATCAACTGTCCGAAAAATGGATATCCCACCTTTCCCGTGACTTCAAAATGCTGCTCTCCGTCATCATTTACCAGAAAAACGTGATCAGAGCTTCCGTCTCCGGTTCCAATGTTTACGTATTTACGCAGTTCTATGTAGCCCCTGGTCCCTAAAATAAAGGTTCTTCCGTCTCCCCAGGTGGAAAGCCCCTTTGGTGTCAGCCAGTCTACCCTGAAATGCTGGGTGGCGCCATTGTCTCCTAAAAGCACCGCATCTCCAAAGTCCTCCAGCTCCGGATAATCGGGATGACTGAAATTCCCCACCTGAGAGTACTGTACTTTAGCGTCCTTTACTCCACAGTAATAGAGAAACTGTTCGATCTGATGGCTTCCGATATCGCAGAGAATGCCGCCATATTTCTCCTTTTGAAAGAACCACTCCGGTCTGCTTTCTGGAGCTCCCACCCGGTGAGGTCCAAAGCCGTCGATATGTATGGGCGTTCCGATGGCTCCCTGGTCTATGAGCTGACCGGCAAAAACGGCTGCCTCTACATGAATCCGTTCACTGTAGTAGACCATATATTTCTTTCCCGTCTCATTAATGGCTTCCTTTACTTCTCTCAGCTGCTCAAGGGTCGTTAAGGGGGCCTTGTCTGTAAAGTAATCCTTTCCTGCCTTCATGACCCGGATGCCCAGAGCACTTCGAAGACTGGTTATTGCTGCGGAACAAACAAGCCTTACCTCAGGATCACGTAACACCTCTTCTTCACTTCCCGCTGCCTGCGCCTGAGGAAACGCCTTGATAAAGTCAGCTACTTTCTTTAGGTCCCTGTCATAGACCCATTTTAGCGTAGCGCCTGCCTCTGTTAAGCCATTGCACATGCCGTAGATGTGTCCATGATCCAGCGCCACCGCTGCGATGCAGAAGGTTCCCTTAGAAACCACTGGTTCTGGTTTTCCTTTCGGTGCATAATTCATGCCATCGTTCCCGTTTCCCATGTTGTATCTCCTTTCGCCTTTTACCCGATTGTCTGGACCAGCTTATTTCCCGGCAAAGGCTTTGTCATAATATTCTGTCCGCTCCGTCATAATCTGGTCGTAACCAGCCTTCTTTAATTTATCCTTAAATTCCTGAAGGGTGGCATCAAATTTATCAGGAGGACAGGTAACTAATTTTACGAAATACTCTTCCCGGATAACACTGATTTCCGTGTTTTTCTCTGTAGAAGTTGGAGCTGTGAAGGTAGGATCGTGCCTGACGACTCCCATGGATGCATTCTTATAATTATCAAGCACATAGTTCTCGTACCCGGGACACTCCTTGGAGGTTGCTTTCGCAAATTCATCGGGGGTCTTATAATAGCCCTGGTTTCCGATGAGGAATAAATCGTGTCTGGTCCAGTCTTTGTCCTTTGTATTATACCCTGCATCTATGACGCATGGAACCCCTGAATCATCATATTTAAAATGTTCTCCCTCAAAACCATGGAAAAGGGTAAAGCCGCCTTCCTTGGTGGCAAGCCAGTCAAGATAGGTAACTGCTGCTTCCACGTTCTTAGCGGATTGAGGAATGAAAAGATAGGCCCCGTTAATGGGGTAATTCTTGTTATAGATCTCTCCGTCATTTTCATTCTTTAAAGGAGGAATGCTGATGACATCTGCCTTTGGGTCTGTGGACTGGAGCACTTTTAACAAGCTGCCTCTAAGACTGTCTACATTGTAATTTACATTGGATTCAAAGCAGCCTACTTTTCCGTTTACAAAATCCTCTTTTAAGGCATTTTCCGTGGTATCCACATAATATTCCGGATCGATCAGTCCCTCGTTATACAACCCATTCATCCATTTGAAATACTCCCCAAAGCCTGGGTCTGTATACAAAAGGCTGGTTGCAGAATCGCCCTCAATGGCATAAGCCTTTTCATCTGCAATGTTCTTTAAAAAGGAGGCTGCCATTACGCCTGGGATATCGCTTGCTTTGGTGCATACCCAGAAGCTGGCTGCAAAGGCGTCTGGTTTGTATTTCTGGAATTTCTTTAATACCTGGTACATCTCTTCCTTTGTGGTAGGTGCTTTTAGTCCCAGAGCATCCAGCCAGTCCTTACGGATGAATAAGTTGGTGGAGGCGGTGGTGGAACGTCTTGCCGGAATGGCCCAAAGCTCTCCCTCCTGATTTCGTCCAAGGTCTATACAATCTTTTCCTATGTAATCCTTTAAGTTTTTCGCCTGCTCCATTCCGTCCACGTATGGAGAAAGGTCATAAGTTCCCCCGTCCTTATAAAATCCTTCTACAATGGATGATGTATAGCAGATCATGATATCCGGCCCTGTGCCTGATGCCATCATAAGCTGGGCCTTATTTACTTCATCGGCTCTTGGAACCGCTACGAATTTAACGGTAATACCTACCTTGTTCATTTCCTCATTGATGTATTTGGTCCATTTGTTATCAATGACTGTGCTTCCTTCCGGCGCATTGCTCCGGTCAAATACTTCTACGGTTATGGTCACATCATCAAATTTCTTTGAACCATAGGTGGTCTTAAATTCACTGCCTTCCTCTTTGGTCTCTGTGCCAACCGTATTCGTTTCCTCTGTCTTTTTTCCTGTCTCTCTGGAAGCATTGCAGCCAAATAAGCTCACTCCCATTGTACAGATTAGTGCCCCCGCCAGAAAACGTCTTGCCTTTTTCATATACCTTCCTCCAATCATATAATTAGTGTATTTAAAATCCGGATCTGCTAACCCTTGACAGACCCAAGCATAACACCCTTTACAAAATACCGTTGAAGCCATGGATAAACAGCCAGTATGGGAACGGTTCCTACTACAATACAGGTCATTTTAAGGGATTCTGCCATGACCTGCTGGGCTAAGCCCTCATTACCTGCTGCCCCAAGCTCTCCTTCAAACAAAAGGCTCCTAAGGCGCAGCTGAAGGGTGAATTTTTCAGGAGACTGAATGAAAATCAGGGCGTTAAAATAATCGTTCCAATAATAAACGGCGTAAAAGAGTCCGATGGTAGCGATAATTGGCATGGATAGGGGAAGGACCACTCTTAAAAGGATCTGTACGTCCGTGGCTCCGTCCAGATAGGCTGCCTCCTCCAGACTTTTTGGAATCTCCCGAAAAAAAGTTCTCATTACAATAAAGTTAAATACATTGACCGCTGATGGTATGTAAAGGGAGGTAAGCTGATCGAACATCCCCAGGTTTTTCACCACCAGGAAGGTAGGAATGATGCCTCCGCTGAAATACATGGTAAAAAGGATCATTCCAGAGATCCATTTGCGCCCCTTTAATTTATCCTTAGACAGAGCATAGGCCGCAAACACCGTAAGCATCAGACCAAGGCCAGTGCCTAATAAGGTTACAAGTATGGTCACCCTCATGGACGTCCAGATCTGACTTCGATGTATAATCTCCTTATAGGCATCTAACTGCATTTCGATCGGATAAAATGTGACGCTCCCGGAAAGAACCGCCCGGTTGCTGCTAAGAGAATAAGCAACCACATTTAAAAAGGGATAAAAGCATATGATGACTAAAAGGGACAACAAGATATAGTTTATCACAGTTCCCCAGGATGGGATTTTTTTCTTCATGACAGGCTGCTCCTTTCTATAGTATGCCTTCTTCGCCAATCAGCTTGGCAAAGCGATCTGCCAGGATGAGTATGATAATGTTGACCACAGACTGAAAGAGACCGATGACCGTTGACAGACTGTATTCGGCTTTTACGATTCCCAGCCGGTATATATAGGTACTGATTACCTCCGAGACGTTGATGACCTTTGTATTTCCAAGGAGCAAGGGAGCATCAAGACCTATGCTCATCGTTTTGCTGATGGATAAAATCAGCATGACGATGATGACCGACCGGATCATAGGAAGGGTAATATAACGGATTCTCTGAATCCGGCTGGCGCCGTCTATGTATGCAGCTTCATAAAGAGACTCATCAATGCCTGTAATTGCCGCCAGATAGATAATGGTTCCCCAGCCGATTTCCTTCCACACGTTACAGATTACATAGGTAAAAATCCACCAGCCCTTGCTGTTTAAGAATGGAACAGGGGCAAATCCCAGGGTCTTAATGAGATGATTGATGCTTCCGTCTGTCTGGGCAAATAAATTGGTAGCAATGCCTGCCACCACCACCCATGACATAAAATGAGGCAGGTAAAGAAAGGATTGGGAAATCCGCTTAAATACGCTGCATCGTACTTCATTTAACATGAGTGCCACCACAATGGTCAAGGGAAAATTTACTGCCAGGGTGGATAGATTAAGAATTAAGGTATTGCGGATGGATAACCAGAAAAGATCCGTTGTAAATACCTGCTTAAAGTTAAGAAGTCCCGACCATTTGCTTCCGCCTATTCCCTTAAACACATTATAATCCTGAAAGGCTATGATGAGACCGTACATTGGTACATACTTAAATACAATATAGTAGATGATGACAGGCGCCAGCATCAGATAGAGCCATTTGTCTCTCCATAAATAAAACCAGATTCTTTTATCCCCAGACCGGCACCCGGCCCGGCGGACTGATAACAACTTACCTTTCATAGCTTCCCTCCGTAATCTGTCGTTTCCTCCACTCTAACCAGAAATCCCCTCTAATTACAACAGTAGGATTCTATTTGGGGCTATGAATAACTATCCTGTACTATGAATATCTATCATAACCATGTAGGAATCTGCTTTTTATTGAAAATTCAGGAAAACCTATGCTATAGTAAAAGATGGCTTATTTTACAATTGGCAACGATTGGACTTTTTATAACGGGGGATGCTTTTATGAAGGGATTTGGAATCTGGAATTTAAAAGGAAGAGAAAAAAGAGGCTTTCGAAGGTACTTTACAAAAATCCTGCGATCCAATATTCTTTTAATTCTTATCCCCATCAGCATCCTGGGGCTTTTTTGGTACCACATGATGATCCAGCAGGCAACTCAGAAATTCTACCAGCAAAAATCCATCGCCCTTAACGAAATTGCCTCCGGCATCGATCAGAGAATTAAAAATATAAAGCTGGAGCTTGCAACTGAAATCAGTGAAAAAAGGTATAGCACCTATACTTATTCCGGCAGCTATAATACGGACCTGACCATGATCTCAAGGCGGTTATCCGCCATGACACAAAAGTATCACCTCATTGATTCCGTATATTTCTACGACAGGACCACACGCAAAATATACAACTCAAAAACAGGACAATACTTTTTCCCGGAATTTTATGATACCGGGTGGATTCATGACATTAAGGAAAATTCCTGTACGATACAACAGCTGCCTCCCCGTCTTATCTTTGACGATGAATCGCTGTTTGATAAATACAGTTTTTTATACAACAAGCGGAACAACCTGGTCCTGTCACTGGTCTTAAAGGGAAAACCGGACTTTTATCTGGTGGCTAATATCAGCATGAAAGGATTGTATCATGACATTTTTGACTCCTATCACTTAGGAAACGGCCGGGGCGAATTTTTTCTTACTGCCCTTGATGGAACTTTGATGGAAGGAAACAGCAGCTATCTGGACTCTAAGGAGCTGGTCTTACAGCCTTATAAATCGTCTGACAATCAGGTTTCTTATGTCATAAGAAACGGCCGTATTTATTTTATAAAGCCTGTGGATTTTAATGCCTTGGCAGTTATCTCCTACCCTCTTGGTGATTCCTATATGGAAGCGGTTTATCTTGGCAAATACATTCTGCTGGTATGTGCTGGCCTTATGTTGTTTTCTCTCATAATTTCCGGCTATATGGCCAGACGACTGTACCGCCCCATACATATTTTGTATTCTGATTTTGCAAAAGGGGGAAAAAACACCAGTCAGGAAAAAGTCACCGATGAAATTGAGCTTCTGAAACAGATTTTTACTGAAATGAACACCTATAATTCTAATGTGAAGATTAAATTAAAGCGTTTTGATGAATTAAGTAAATCCTTTACATTCCGAAGCTTTTTAGAGAACCGGAAGTACAAACAGGAGTTCATAGGCGACCATCCTTATCTGTTTGATAATGACGGCTTCTGCCATTGCCAGCTTTTACTGGTTCGGTTTGACGTTTCCCACAGGAAGATGACATCTGAAGAAGAGCTGTTGTTTCGGTTGAATTTAGAGGAAGTGCTGCGAAGCTATCTTCTTTCCTCTCAAAAGGGGATTTTAACGAAGATAGAGGAAGAGACCTTCGTCCTTCTTTATCAGGGAAATGAAGGGGAGAATCTGGAGCAGACCAGAAGGGTCCTGACAGATACGGTAATCAAGCTGATCAATGGGAACGCCTATTTCGGTCTCAGCCAGACCATACATCACGCGAAGGAAATCCTGGAGGAATTTCCAAAGTGTCTGGAAGCAGTGAAGAACGCCTGTTTCTTTCACTGGAGCAATGAGCTGATCACCAGCGGTCAAACGGAAAAGGTCATGGATTCTGATGAGCTTTACGGTATGCTTTTAAACATCAACGCCTCTTTTATCCGAAGTATCGTCACTCAGAACGAACCGGGAATTGAACGGCTCTTTCTGGAATTAGAGGAGAAGCTTATGGCAATCCACAATGTTTCTCAGGTAAAGGATGTGTATAATCGGATTTTAGTAGAGCTGGATCACGAGTTTCATTTCACCAGACACATGGAGACCAGCTTACTGGATGCTCTGAATGAATACAAGACATTGGCTGATATGATCCATGACAGCAAAGCGCTCCTAAGAAACATCTCGGTTCAGTATAAAAGCAACGACGCCAAGGAAAACAACTATTGTGAAATGGCAAAACAGTATTTAAGTGAACACTATATGAAGGATATGAACATCACCGACACTGCTGATTATCTAAATATCAGCTACTCCTACTTAAGCAAGATCTTTCGTGCCAGGGCAGGAATTACTTTAACCGATTATTTAAATCAGACCCGGATTGAAAAAAGCAAGGATTACCTGACCGGCTCTTTTCTTACTCTCACAGAAATATCGGAAAAAGTGGGATACAATAACGTCCAGAGCTACCAGCGGTTCTTTAAGAAATATGTAGCCATGACCCCTGGAGAATACAGAAAATATAAGACTCCAGATCTTTCCCTGTAAAAAAACGAAAAGAAAGGACCCATGCCTGACATAAATGCCTGGCATGAGTCCTTTATAACAATGCTTTCCTTTATCGGGACTGCCCTTCCACTGTCTTCAGTAAGGAATCCATAACAAAATCCATCTGTGCATTCATGGAAGTAATATCACTGAACCAGAACATACCGCTGGAGTTTTGCACCAGTCGTCCTTCCTTGACGGCCGGAAGACTCTCCCACACTTCCACATCTTTCATCTCAGCTATCCTTTCATCAGAAAATATGTAATCTCCCACATAATCCTTAAGAGTCTCATAGGAAATATCTATGTAATTCACACCCTCTTTATCCATGACCTCTTTTTGAACTCTCTCCGGTGCTTTTAAACCTAGGTATTTATAGATGATCTCGCCGCCTCGTCCATAATCATCACCAAAAACTCTTAATACTCCCTTGGTCTGGTTTTCTAATAGAATGACATTCTTATCCGCCAGCCCCTTCTCAGAAAGCTGTTTTTTGGATTCTCCCGCCTTTTTTTCAAAGTCTGACATAATCTTTTCCGCTTTTTCCTGTACACCAAATACTTCTCCAAAAAATGCCACCCGGTCCTTTACTTCCATATCGTAGTAATTCCTGGCCAGAGTTGGTGCAATCTTTGACAGGCTCTCATAATGATCTGTATTGTTCCAGATAATAAGATCAGGATCCAACTCCATAATAGCTTCCGGATTTAATTCAAAGGCATCTACAACGGTAACATCTTTAAGCTCCTGTTCAAACACAGCGTCATCGTTAAATGTGGTGCCTATGGGGTGAATCCCAAGTGCAAGTAAATCTCCCTGGAAGAATGCAACCACCACCCGTTTTGGATTTGCCGGTATTTCCACATCTCCATATTCCATCTTTATGACTCTGGTGTCCTTGCCTTTATCTGCGGTTACCTCAGTAGTTTGTTCGGTCACCTTTGTACCAGCTTCCGGAGCTGCTCCTTTCTTTGCCGCTCCGCAGGCAGTAAGCAGTATGGCAGATAACGCTGCGGCTGCTAATATACCTTTTCTCTTGTATTTACTCATGATATGAGTACCTCCCGCTTTAAGTAAGTCTCAACTAACAGGAGTTAGTATATCACAAACATCTGCCTTTGTACAGATTAGAAAAAGATAGCTTTCAAGATCTCATCCACCGGTTTTCCACCATTCACTGAAATTCGTTTGCATGTTAACTGCCTCTCCCAATGATCATGCATGGCCTTACTGCGCATGGTTGCATCACCAGTATCGTACTGGGATGCCCAATCCAAAAATACCCTGTGCTGGTCAAACATATCGCCCCCAGCTTCTATTTTTGAACCAAATCGTTCCTTTTCCCTCTTTTTAATCCGCTCCAGCCGAACACTCTGATCTGTCACCACACGGATTGCCAAATCAAAATACGGAATAAGCTCATCTCCCCAATCAACCAATGAGCCTGTTATAACCACTCCTTCATGATCCTTTATATCACGCTTCATCAGGAATAATCGCTCCTCAATATCACGCTTTGTGGTGAAACTGGGATTCGTTGGCAGCCAGTAATAATCATCTGTATCCATATGAAAATAATGGTATCTTCTGGATATCGCCTCCCCCAGAGTAGATGTTCCAGACCCGGAAGCCCCATAAATATGAATGACCTGATACTTCATCTTCACTCTTCCCCCTGTTCTACTTGTAATCCTTTCCCCTTCTCCGGAAACAGCTCGGAAGGAGATATGCCCTTATTACGTTTAAATAACCGACTGAAATAAAAAATATCAGAAAACCCACACTGAATTGCCACCTCACTGACTCCGTACTCCCCGCTTTTTAACATGCTTTCCGCATAATTAAGACGAAGGGAGGTCAAATACTGTTTAAAGGTCATGCCAGTAGACTGTTGAAACAGACTTCCAAAATAAACGGGATGGAGGTCAAACTGCTTTGCCAGCTTATCAATGGTCAGTGAAGGCTCTGAATAATGGCTGCTCATAAACCGGATGCTGTTTTTGATTCTGGGGTCTTCCTGACTGATGCGCTTCTCATTCAACAAAAGATTGGATACCTGATAAAGGATGAGGCACATGTTGGATCTCACCTTCAGCATATAGCCAAATTCACGCTGCATCCACTCTCCATGAATCTCATGAAAGAGGGTAATCAGCCGGGGGTGAATTCCAATATGGCTGATGACTGGAAAGGGCAGGGACACATCCTGACCGTTTAAATCCCGTAAAAAGAAGTTGACCACGTAACATTCCATCAAGTCCTCCGGAATATTGGTCGCCGCACGGTAGGTTTTCTTTGGGATGCAAAGTAAGTCTCCCTTCTTGACAATATACTCCTGGTTGCCTATGGTATACTTTGCCTTTCCTTTGATCACATAGGTAATATCAATAAATGGGGTGATTCCCGCTTCTATTTTCCAGTTGACCGTGCATTTTCTATGAATGTAGTAATGAAGCTCTGGAACCATATTATTAAAATCCAAATCCATAACAAGCGCTCCTTATCGACAAAAATCGCGGTTTTTCCCATGTTTCTGTTATAAGAATATTATAAAATAAGACATGAATTTTAGCAACTCTATGATATCAATCAAAAACAATCTTTAAAAAGTACAAATCACCTTTGATAAATTCATTCATTTGTTTTGTGCAAATTGCTATAATGGAGCTAGTTTTAAACTTCATTTGTTAACCATTTAATCAAATTATATCGAAGAAGAAAAACTAGAAGGCATTTCCGGGATGCCGACGGCTTTATGAGAAAAGTACCAATCAATTAGGAGGATTTTACAACATGTTTGAGACGAGAGATTTGTGCTGGCTGACTAAGAAAGTGCAAAACCCCGGGATTTCCACCTGGTATATGACTGAGGAAAGCGAATCGCCTATATTAAAGACCATAGTACGTGAGATGCCACTTCTGTTTGAAGGCATATCACAGTCCCAGGAACCAGATGCTTCCATTACTTTTTCCCTTTCCAATAAAGCGGAAACCAACGGAAGCTATCTTATTGAAAAGACTATGCATGGCTACCGGGTCACAAGTGGTTCCTATGAAGGTCTCCTTTACGGAATGTATGGTCTCCACCGGTTGCTGCTGGCTGGAGATACGACTTTATTTCCTTATGAATCCAGGCCGGATCAAAATATCCGCATGGTCGATCATTGGGATAATTATGACGGCTCCATTGAACGGGGATATGCTGGAAACTCCATTTTTTACCACAACAACTCCTTCCGGGGTGATATGGAACTGGTCATGCAGTACTCAAGACTTCTGGCCTCAGTGGGAATCAATGCAGTATCCATTAATAATGTAAATGTTCACAAGCTGGAAAGCTTCTTTATTAAAGAAGAAGCAATAACAGAAATCAAGAAAATAGCGGAGATTTTTTCTTCCTATGGAATAAAGACCTTCCTTTCCATTAATTTTGCCGCCCCTATCACGGTTGGGGGGCTGGCCACTGCGGATCCCCTTTCTATGGAAGTAGGGAACTGGTGGAAGGAAGTCATAAGCAATCTATACCGCATCATTCCTGACTTTGGCGGACTATTAGTAAAGGCTGATTCCGAAGGGGAACCTGGACCATTTACATATGGAAGGAATCATGACGAAGGAGCCAATATGCTGGCAAGAGCCATAAAGCCATTTGGCGGACTTATTATCTGGCGCTGCTTTGTCTATGACTGTACCCAGGACTGGCGAGACCGTAGCCTTGACAGAGCAAGGGCTGCTTATGACATATTTAAGGACTTAGATGGGTGTTTTGAAGAGAATGCAATTTTGCAGATTAAAAATGGGCCCATTGATTTTCAGATTCGGGAACCCATCTCACCTTTATTTGGGGCATTGAAAAAGACAAACCAGATTCTGGAATTCCAGATCACCCAGGAATATACGGGCCATCAAAAGGATATCTGCTATCTCGTTCCCATGTGGAAGGAGGTACTGGACTTTGATACCAGACACAGGGATAACGACCTGGTGAAACACATCATCAAGGAAAATTCTCCTAATAAGAGCTGCTCTGGCATCGCAGCCGTGGTCAATGTAGGTATGGATTACAACTGGACAGGCAACAAGCTGGCTCAGGCCAATCTTTACGGCTATGGCAGACTCATCTGGAACAACGAATTATCCTCTCAGGAAATTTCAGAAGAATGGACTCGTTTAAGCTTTGACTTAAATGACGGGGATTTACGGAAAGTATCTTCCATTCTTACTACTTCCAGAGACACGTATGAAGATTACACCTGCCCTCTTTCTGTTGGATTTATGTGCAAGCCTTCCCTTCATTATGGACCTGATGTGGATGGCTATGAATATGACAAATGGGGAACGTATCATTACGCCGACAGAGACGGCGTAGGAAGAGACCGGACCATGGCCACTGGAACTGGTTTTACCAGACAGTATTCCGAGGAACGCTGCAAGGAATATGAAAGCCTTGAGACATGTCCGGATGAGCTTTTGCTCTTCTTTCACCATGTTCCATATACCCATGTTCTGCATTCTGGAAAGACGGTGATTCAGCACATCTACGACACTCATTTTAAAGGAGTGGAAAAGGTAAAGGAATACCAGGCCATCTGGGACAGCTTAAAGGAAGTACTTGATGAAAAAGCTTATGAGAATGTAAAGACCCGCTTAATCCAGCAGGAAAAAAATGCAACCGACTGGCGGGACCAGGTGAACACCTATTTTTATCGGAAATCCGGAATTGAGGATGAACGAGGCAGAAGGATATTTGATTAACTTAGTTAATTGGATATATGAATGAAAGTATAGGGAAGAGAGGTATCAACATGAGGAAGTGGAAAAAAACAAGTATTATGTGTGCGGCAGCATTGGCTGCAAGTCTTACGCTGGGAGGCTGCGGGGGTAGCTCTAGCAATACATCAGCCAGCGGTGATACAAAGGCTAAGGGCAGCGACGAGCCGGTAGCTTTAAGCTTTTCCTGGTGGGGCAATGACGACCGCCATCAGGCAACCCAAAAAGCAATTGATGCATTCAATGCAGCTCATGAAGGCAAAATCGTTGTAACAGGCGAGCCTTCCGGATTCGGTAACTTAGAAGAAACGTTTGCAACCCGTTATGCAGGCGGAACTGCATCTGATATCATGACAGTAAACTATCCCTGGATTTTACAGTACAGCCCAAAGGGAGACGGATTCTATGATCTGGATCAGGTAAAGGATGTATTTGATTTCACTCAGTATGAGCCTGGATTTTTGGAATTTGGTAAGAGCAACGGAAAGATGCAGGCCATTCCATACGGACAAAACACTCTGGGCGTATATTTAAATAAGTCTGCCTTTGACCGTGCAGGAATCAAGGAAATTCCAAAGACCTTCGAAGAATATAAGGAAGCTGCCAAGATCTTTACCAAGAATGATCCTAATTCGTATCTCATCGTCAGCCCAACCTTCCGCTTTGCTGCTACTTATTACTTACAGCAGAAAACCGGAAAAGGCGAATTTGCAGACGATCTGACCATGAATTACACCTTAGAGGATTACAAGGAAGCTCTGGCATGGTACAAAGACCTCGCCGATGCTCACGTATTCTGTTCCAGAAAAGATTACATTGAAAATGTAGGCAATGATCCTGTTTCCATCGCTCAGAACTCCAAGTTCATTAATGGCGGCTACGTTGGTGTACTGGAATGGACCGGCGGAATTGCTTCCAATGCAAAGACTCTTGCCGATAAAGGGGACGAGCTGATCGTTGCTCCTCTTCCAGTCATTGAAGGAGCTAAATTTGAAGGCACAATGGCTAAACCATCCTTAACAATGGCAATCTCAAAGGATACCAAGCATCCAAAGGAAGCAGCTGAATTCTTACAGTACATCCTAAATGATCCGGAAGGCACCAAGCTCATGGGTTCTACCCGTGGTATGGTTGCCTCCAAGGCTGCAAAAGCTTCTTTAGAGGCAGACGGACAGATTACAGGTGCCGTAAAGCAGGCTTATGACTTTACAAAAGATGCTAAGGTAATCAACAACTCTCCTATTTTTGAAAGCGCTGTCTTCACCAATGCATACGACAGCAATTATGAAAAATTTGAGTTTGGTCAGAGCACGGTAGACGAAGCAGCCAAAGCAATCTTTGATGCAACAAGCGAACAGGTTACAAAATTAAAACAGCAGTACGGAAAATAATCCATTATTAAAATCCGTTAGATGGCATTGCAGGCGAAGCTTCGTCTTCTCCTGCAATCCATTGGTAAAAGGAGGAAGCTTCTTGAGACACAGTAAAATAGGACTTGTATATATTCTTCCATGGCTGATAGGAATGGTATTTCTTACCCTGTATCCGTTTATTAACGCACTTATCATCAGTTTTTCGGATTACAATCTGGTAAGAGAGCCTAACTTCATTGGTTTGACTAACTATACGAATCTTTTCAAGGATAAAGACTTTTTAAGCACGCTGCTTGCTACCTTAAAGTACACAGTGATTACGGTACCGTTGCAGCTTACCTTTGCGTTATTTATTGCCTACATATTAAACTTTAAATTGAAATTCATTAATTTTTACCGGACTGCCTATTACGTTCCATCTCTTTTGGGAGGAAACGTGGCGGTTGCTGTTTTATGGCGTTTTTTATTCCAGCAGGATGGCTTTGTAAACCGTTTTATCGGCTTATTTGGCGGTGAACCAGTTCCGTGGCTCTCCTCTCCCTCTGGTGCCATGAGCATTATTGTTTTACTTAAGGTATGGCAGTTTGGTTCTGCCATGCTTATATTCCTGGCCGCCTTAAAGGATGTACCCCAGGATCTCTATGAAGCCGCCAGTGTGGATGGCGCGACAAAATTCCACTCATTTTTTCACATTACAATTCCACTTATAACACCAACTATTTTTTTCAATCTGGTCATGCAGCTTGTCAATGCATTCCAGGAATTTAACGGTCCGTATCTGGTAACAGGCAAAGGCCCCTTAAACTCAACTTACCTTACCTCCATGTTTATTTATGACAACGCCTTTAAATATTTTAATATGGGCTATGCCAGTGCGGCAAGCTGGGTACTGTTTGTCATAATCGTGTCTGTAACACTGATTCTTTTCGCCACACAGAATAAGTGGGTATTTTATTCTGACGGAGGTAACTAACATGGAAAAAACATACAAATTCAGTGAAATAGAGCGGCGCAGACGTCAGCAGCAGGCAATCAGCGCAATCTTCCGCTATGCCATTTTAACCATCGTAGCCATTGTTATGATCTATCCCATTCTCTGGCTGGTGGGCGCTACGTTTAAGACCAACAACGAGATTTTTACCTCTGTAAACTTCATTCCCAAGCGGATTGATTTTACACCGTATATCGAAGGCTGGAAAACAAGAACCAAGTATACCTTTACCACGTTTTTCATTAACACCTTTTTATTTGTAATACCGAAGATTATCTTCTGTCTCGTATCCAGCACCCTAGTCGCCTATGGCTTTGCAAGATTCCAGTTTCCACTTAAGAAGATTTTCTTCTCTATCTTAATGGCAACCATGTTCCTTCCTGCTGTGGTAACGAGAATCCCTCTTTACCTTTTGTGGAAGCAGTTTGGACTTTTGGATACTTATGTACCTTTGGTTGCACCCACTATTTTTGCCAATGAACCCTTCTTTGTGTTCATGCTGATTCAGTTTTTACGCTCAATTCCAACGTATCTTGATGAGGCGGCAACCATCGACGGCTGTAACTCCTTCCAGGTTTTAATCCGAATCCTGCTGCCAGCCTTAAAGCCGGCATTAATCAGCTGTATGATCTTCCAGTTCGTCTGGAGCTTCAATGATTTCTTAGGACCACTTATTTATGTGACCAGTCTGGCAAAGTATCCCGTTGCCCTGGCCTTAAAGATGTCCATCGATCAAAGCAGCGGTATCGTGGAATGGAATCAGATTCTTGCCATGTCCTTCTTAGCTCTTGTACCTGCGCTGATTCTATTCTTCTCTGCACAGAAATACTTTGTAGAGGGCGTAACTTCATCAGGAGTAAAAGGGTAATATCATAACTAACATCTTGGCTCTCGCGCACGTACTGCGCAGAGCCTTTTTCAGCTTTGAGTCTCTGTCAGACCAATGATTTAAAGGAAAGGTTAAGGAGGTATTATGGACGTGATATTTAAACCACAGGTTGCTAAATGGGATGTCTTTGAAGTGGAGCTTAAGGGGAAAACAGAAGGAAACCCATTTACGGATTACAGGATTCAAGGATATTTTAAGGGAGAACAAGAACAGGTTACAGCTGATGGCTTCTATAACGGAGATGGAAGCTATAAGGTACGATTTATGCCTTCTTATGAAGGCGAGTATACGTTTGTCATCACAGGTGATTTTTCAGAGGGAGAGGCAGAAGGGAAATTCCTGGTATCAGCCGCCAGAAAGGAGAATCACGGTCCGGTGCGGGTGGTAAATAAATTCCACTTTTCCTATGAGGATGGCACGAAGTATTATTCCATTGGTACCACATGCTATGTATGGGAGCTGCAATCAGATGAACTGATCGCAGAGACCCTGAAGAGCCTTTTTGCAACAGGATTTAATAAAATTCGATTCTGCATCTTTCCGAAACACTATGATTATAATCTGGGGGAACCAAGGTCTTACCCTTATGAGGGGACGCCCATTGACAGCAGTATCTTGACCAGTGATAATTTCAATGATTATACTGCTTCCCTGGGAAATCTTAAAAAGGGAAATGATTGGGACTTTACAAGATTTAATCCGGAACATTTTACCCATATAGAAAACTGTATTTATGAATTGGGCAAACGAGGAATAGAGGCCGATCTTATTGTCATGCACCCTTACGACAGATGGGGGTTTTCCCAGATGACAAAGGAACAGGATGATCTTTACTTTAACTATGTAATTGCACGCTTTGCCGCCTTTCATAACGTATGGTGGTCCTTAGCAAACGAATATGATTTACTTCCTGAAAAGTCTATGGAAGACTGGGAGCGTTACGCATCCATTATTTGCGAGAAGGATCCCTATCATCATTTACGTTCCATTCACAATTGCTTTGGCTTTTACGACCATACCCGCCCCTGGATCACCCACTGCAGCATCCAAAGACAAGAGCTTTACCGATCATCGGAACTGGTCAATGAGTGGCGGACACAGTTTGGAAAACCAGTGGTTTTAGATGAAATTGCTTATGAAGGAAATATTCAGCATGGCTGGGGAAATATAAGCGGAGAAGAAATGTTGAGGCGATTCTGGGAAGCAGCCCTACGAGGTGGGTATCCTGGACATAGTGAATGCTTTATGAGCCATGATAATATTTTGTGGTGGTCCCACGGCGGAAAGCTGAAAGGGGAAAGCTGGAAACGGTTTCAATTTCTTCATGATATCATGCTGGATACACCAGGTTATGGTTTAATGCCTTATGAAAAATGCGGCTGGGATGAGATATGCGGAGTGCCAGAGAAAGAAAAAGAGGAACCAATTAAGGATTATTACTTATTTTATTACAGCTTTATGCGTCCTTCCTTCCGGACTTTTTATTTTGATGATAAGAACGAATATGATGTGGAGGTCATTGATTCCTGGAATATGACCATAGAATCCAGAGGGCGTTATAAAGGAAAATTTCATATCGCACTCCCAGGAAGAGCTTTTATGGCAATTAGAGTTAAGAAGTCTCTTTCGTAAAAAAGCTATAATCCTTCATTTGGAGATAACAGGCTTATGATGTCTTGTTATTTTCTGGATATTATGATAACTTATTATGATAAAAAGGTTCCCATAATACCCTTAAATGAAAGTGAGGATATAAACTTGAAACCAATCACAAAAATAATATTAGTGCTTCATATCGTTATTTTATGTCTATTTTTATTACATAATTTTTCTGGCAAAAGGTATAATACGCCAAATGATATGATCACACCGGTAACTTATGAATCCAATACGGCTCCCAATATAAATAGTGAGACTGATTCTCTCGCCCAGTCCGATCCACTTACCAGCACTCCATCTCCTGTGGAAACAGTGACGGTACCTCCAGAGGATATAGAAAGTATTAATCAGATTATCAGTGACCAGAATACCAGCGTATTGAAAGGAAATATAAAAATATTTGAAGAAATATATATGGCCATATTCAGAAATGGAAATGAATTGACCGCCTCCTACATAACTTCTGATGACGACACCGAAACAAATTTAACAGGATCCATTGATATTCAAACTGCTTCGTTTATATTATCAAATGAAGACGAGAGTATCTCATTTCAAGGCGTAATAGAGCCAGGGACGCAAAAAGGAGATATTCTGACAGGAATTTTTATCAATAAAAAGGATAAAGCTGAAGTGAATCTTTACCTGGTACTCTCCCATTCCTTTGGAAGCACACTTGACAAAAGATATCCTCTCATAGAGGGAACCACAGAAGATGTTGAAAACTTTGCAAAAGAAATAAAATCATATATAAAGAGTGACGAGAAAGAAAAATTAGCGGAACTGATTCAGTATCCCATCAGTGTCAAAATACACAATGCCAATAAAACCATTAACAATCCTCAGGAATTTATACAATCCTATGAAGATATCATAACAGACCATTTTAAATACAGGATAGATGTTAGTTATACCAGATATTTATTCAGCAACGATATGGGGGTTATGATGGGAAATGGGGACGTATGGTTTCATTCCCTGGAAGACAAAGGATTAAAAATCATAGCAATTAATAATTAAAATAAAATAGAGTATAATCTTTTCCTTAAATATAGGATAATCGCCTATCCCACTGTAATCAGGAGATAGACGATTATCCAGACCTTCCGGTATATTGGTCATGACTGAGGGAATGACAGCAGATAAAAAATGCAATTCGATGGACAACTCAGATTGTCCATATCTTACAAAAAGCTGTTGATTAGAAAATCCTAATTTCTATAGAATCTATTCCCAGTGTGACGACCTCATTTCGTATTTAGGCAAACTTTAGGCTCTGATGTAGAATATAAAACTATTTTTTTGCATTAACAATTTCAAGTGCCTTTGAAACAGCTTTAAATGCATTTACTCTTCCATAACCGGTATAATTATCAAAACCTTTAGGAGTAATGTCATCTGCAGAATTTTTAATTATTTCTTCCACTTCACTCGCTTTTAGTTCTGGAGCAACGGAAAGTACAAGCGCAGCAACTGCTGCAACATGTGGGGTCGCAGCAGACGTACCGTTAAATCCATCTACATAATTGCCAGTGCTGTACCCTGCCTTATTCATAATATCAGTTGTGTAAATGTGAACACCTGGGGCAGCCACATCAACCTGAGGACCATAGTTACTGCCCCACCAATATTCCCCGTCTTTACTTGTCTTACTTTTTCTTTCACCATACTCGTTACATGCTGCAACTGTGATAACATTATCCAGATTACCAGGGAAAGAAACTTTACCATTATCATTACCAGCGGCAAAGCAAACAACGCAGCCTTTTCCATTTCGGCCTTTCTGTTTCGCATAATTGATTGCATTTATAATTGTCTGGCTTTTACTTCCGCCTCCCCAGCTGTTACTAAGGACATCGGCTCCCCGGTCCACAGCTGTTACAATTCCATCTGCAATTTTTGCATCATCAGTAACCCATGCCGTACCAGCTCCATAGGCTATTCTGATTCCCATCAGTTTACAATCCGGAGCCACACCAGCGATTCCTTTGTTGTTATTGCTTTTTGCTGCCGCTATCCCTGCACAAGCGGTTCCATGGGCATCGGCAGTCAATGGATTGGGATCATCACGCTTGTAACAGGCATCATACCCGGTTACCAGTTTATCTGCTACATTTAAGTCTTCATGGGTGTAATCAACCCCTTCGTCTACGATAGCAATGATAATATCTTTACTTCCTGTTGTTATATCCCATGCCTCTAAAACCTTGATATCTTCCCCTGCAATTCCTCCGGTTTGTCCGGTATTTTTAATAGCCCACTGCTTCTTTACATCCGGATCGTTACTTAATGATGCCATAGGTTTCATCAACCGGACAAAATTTGGTTGTGCAAATATTACCTTATCATCGTTATGATAGGTATTTGCCAGATCCAGTGCATTTTCTGCGTTGCCTTCTGCGGTTTCCACCAGGAAGGTATTATCTTCCCCCTTAATACTTTCAATAACGCTGACATTATTAAGGCTATTAATCGTATCAATTTCTTCTCTTGTTACATCGGGTTTGAACTGGATAATAAACTGATTTGTTAGAATCATTGGTGTTTTATCTTCTGATTCCACTACCAGAAGATCATCATTTTCACTTTGATTTTTGCTTTTAAATGAATTCGTTTCATTCCCATTACTGCCACTTATCGTTTCTAAAATGATACCATTTTTTAAATCAGTGAAATTTGAATTTAGGTTAGAAGAAAAAGATTTGTTTTTACTTTCCACATTACCATTGTCTTTAAATGCTCTATATAAATCGGATTTTTTTAAGGGTATTTTCTTTTCATTGCTCCAATAAAATAATTCCATAATAATTCTCCTTTTATTTTTTAATATTAATATATTTAAGATAGGCCAAGTTGGTGCATGCTCTCTTCCGCGTCAAATTTCAGGCTGCCAAAGCAGCAGCTTGGGGTCTATCTTATCTCTAATTCCTCCTTCTAATGGACATAATATGTTATTTAAAAAGCGGATGTGCTGGCTGAGTTTGATGATCTACCTAAGTACCCTGGTGCCTCTGTATTGTTTGATTCATTGGTTCATCTCAGCTTTATAGCTTGAACCTGTTGATATCGGTTCCAAATCAGATAACCAATGAGCTCCCTGTTTAAAAAATTCACGGACTCTTATATCTTCCTGCTGTGAAGATTTATCTCCCTTTCTTTTTTTTAATTTGGGCAAAGAAAAAGCCACCACATTGCGTGATGGCTAAGGTTAAATTGCTTCATTTTGATGAAAAATAAAATTTTTAAAACTGATTCTTTACGATTAATAAAAGCAGACCGCTATATTAGCCAGCCTGCTTTTATCACATCATACTTTTATTTCATATATGAATCATTAATAAATGTTGAAATCATCTGACACATTGATCAATTACACAAGACAGTTGCATATGATCCAACCTAAAAGTTGGTTCTTTCACCCGTGGAATAATAACGTACCCCAAATTACTTAAACCAAAGGCGGATGATAAGAGCGTCTGATTCTAGTTCTTTTAACTGATTACTTAGCATTTTGTGAGTAATTCTGGGAAGGGCTATTTTTAAGGATTCCAAGTGGGCAGAAAAAGCAATGAATAAATAATGAAATTTTCAAAAAGACCGGACTGCGTGTAATGGCTCAGTCCGGTCTTTCTTATATAGTGGGATTCTTTATCTTATCCCCTATGTTTCCCTAACCACAAAAGAATATCAGCAATAATTTCGTTCCTGCTTGGTTCGTTTAAAATCTCGTGGTAAAGATTTGCATATATCTTCAGACTCTTATCCTTAGAACTGATCTCCTCAAAAAACTCCAGGGAATCCTTGGCTGAGACAAGTCCGTCATCCGCTCCATGAAGTATGAGCACTGGGTCTGAGAAGTTTCCAATTTGTTCTTTTAACCATAACACACCTGCATAAATCTGGTTAATAAGACCGATACTGATTTGCTTTTCCACCAGCGGGTCATTGGCATAGGCTTCTATGACTTTAGAATCGCTGCAAACACCGTCCCCTAGTTCGTTTGACAGATATGTATCCTCTGGAGCCGCAATTGGAAAAGAATCACCCATAATAGGATTGTTATAATGAGTCAGGGCACCAGAGGTAATGATTCCGTCCACGGTCCCTGGGTGTTTGGTGCCATAGAGGGTTACCGTCTCTCCTCCCATGCTGTGACCAAATAAAAATACCTTTTTTCCCCCACTCTCTCTTTTGGCAATCGCAATGATTGTGGACAAATCATCTGGCATCTCGTTAAAATCGCTGAAGTAAACCCTCTTGCCTTCGGACTTCCCATGTCCTCTTTGGTCATACCGGTAAACGCTGTATCCATTTTCATTGAGCTTTTCTGTAAAATAATCATAACGGTTTAAATGCTCACACAATCCATGGGCAATAACAATCAAGGCCCTCGGATCTTCCACTACATCTTTCCTGAATCTCAGCTTTGTCCCGTCCCCAGAGACAACCATCATTTCCTCTTTTATGATCCCTTCTCTTTTCATAGCAATTCCCCTTCCATGTAAGTATGAATTTTGATACAGACACAGCGATCTGTTATCCTCATCATACTACAGGAAGGGGAACGTGACAAGATTACATCTGGGCAACCTTATGTGGATTTAAAATGTTATTGGGGTCAAATACTTTTTTAATGCCATTCATGAGAATTAAATTAACCTCAGGCAGTGATTCTTTCAAATATGGTTTCTTTGCAAATCCAATTCCGTGTTCTCCGGATACCTGGCCTCCCAGGCTTCTGGCTTTTTCATACACCTTTTCCATTGCCCCGCTCATCCGTTTCTCCCATTCCTCATCGCTTAAATCGTCCTTAAGCAAATAGGCATGAAGATTTCCGTCTCCCGCATGGCCGAAGCTCTTGATTCTTAGATCAAATTCTTCCTGAAGGCTGTGTAGGTAAGTGACCATTTCATTGACCAGGCTTCTTGGAACTACCATATCCACCTCATCCATGTAGGTGGTTGAGCCTTTGATAGCCTCTAAGAAGGCACCTCTGGCCTTCCAGATGGATTCCTCCCTTTCCTCCGTATCGGAGATGAGGACATCAAGAGCACCCTGCTCCAGACAGAGCTTTGCAACGCTGTCATAGGCCTTTTCAATTTCTTCCTGAGTGTTGCCGTCAAACTTAAGGAGGAGATAGGCGTCAGACTGCTTATCCGGAAATGCCTTTCCAAGGTACTCCTCTGCATCAATGATAACTTCTCTCTGCATAAATTCTATGGCGGTTGGAATGGTCTTTGCCTTGACAATTAAGGGAACTGTATTAATTGCCTGTTCCAGGGTCGGGAAGGGAATTAAAAGACTGATGACCATCTTGGGACGGGGAATCAGCTTTAAGGTGGCTTTTGTAATAAAGCCAAGGGTTCCCTCTGAGCCTACCATCAGATCCTTAAGGGCATATCCGGAGCTGTTTTTGACCACCTTGCCTCCAAACTCCGTAATCTCTCCATTGGGGAGCACCACTTCCAGTCCTCTTACATAATCACGGGTCACTCCGTATTTTACGGCCCTCATGCCTCCTGCATTGGTGCTGATATTGCCTCCGATGGTGGCTGATTTTTCCCCTGGGTCCGGCGGATAAAACAAATCATGGTCTTCCACGTAAGCGGAAAGCTCCATAAGAAGGACGCCCGGTTCCACGGTTATGGTTAGATTGCCCTCATCAAGCTCCAGCACCTGATTCATCAAGGTGGTATCAATCATAATACCGTGTTCTATTGCCACGGAAGAGCCAACAAGCCCGGTACCGGCACCTCTTGGGGTAACTGGTATGACGTTTTCATAGGCATATTTCATGACAGCAGATATTTCTTCGGCTGATTTCGCCTTCACCACAATATCCGGGTAGCTGCTGGTGCCGCTTAATTCATCATGGCTGTATTCTTCATTGATAAAATCCCCAATTAAGATACGTTCTTCATCGGAAATGATACCTTTGATGTACGCAATATCTTCCTGATCTATTTTCTTATATCCCATGATTACATTCCCTCCTTCTCTTTTACCCTTGCGATTAGCTTAGGAAGAATTTCGTAAAGGTCGCCTACCAGACAGTAATGAGCCGCTTTAAAGATAGGCGCTTTGGGATCATTGTTAATGGCAAAGATGGTATCCGAATGATTCATGCCTGCCACGAACTGAATGGCTCCGGAGACTCCACAGGTGATGATAAGCTTTGGTCTCACCGTACGTCCGCTCAATCCAATCTGATACTTTGCATCCAGCCAGCCGGATTCTGCCATGGGTCTGGTGCATGCCACCTGTCCGCCAAGAAGGTCTGCCAGTTCGTTCAGCATATATAAATCCTCTTCTTTTTTTACTCCTCGTCCGGCAACGATGAGAACATCGGAATTTTCTATGAAGGACTCCTTCTCCTTTGGCAGAATATCAAGGACTTCTACATGGCTTGTCAGGGCACCGTTTGAAATGTCACAGGTTACGATTTCTCCTGATACGGAATCGGAACGAGCCGGGGCATTCATGATTTTATACCGCACTGTAGCAATCTGGGGACGATGGTTGGGAGTTTTAATATGAGCCATGATATTTCCCCCAAAGGCTGGCCGGATCTGGGACAAATCCGAGTTTTCATTCATTTCCAAAATAGTACAGTCTGCCGTAAGTCCTGTTTTCATTCTGGCTGCCACCCTTGGTGCCAGCTGGCGTCCTACGGTGGTGGCCCCTACAAGAATAGAAGAGGGCTTATTCCTCCTTATAAAGTCTTCAAAGACGGCTGTATACGGCTCAATTTTGAAACGCTCCAGCTCATCCTTATCGTATACAAAGACCTTATCAGCGCCGTAATGAAGGATTTCTTCACTCTTCTCCCGGATATCCTTTCCCATAAACAGGACCGATACTTCCTGTCCGGTAACAGCAGCCATTTCCTTCGCCTTACCAATGAGCTCAAAGGTAACGGGGTGAATCACTCCATCCACATGGTCTGCGTAAACGGCAATTCCCTTCCATTCCCCTTTGTTAATCTCCGGCTTCTTTCCGTCTTCCACGTACTCAACGGCACCTGCAGGTCCCTTTTTCACGCAGAGACGGCACATCTTGCAGGCGGCATTGACCACTACGCTTCCGTCCTGCTCTTCCAATGCCCCAAAGGGACAAATCTTTATCAGTTCCTGATTGTCAGGAATTCTTTCCTGATGTACGACTAATCTTGCCATGATATTCCCTCCTAAACGAACTTCAGTTCCACAATTTTGTCAAACAGTTTCCTGGCAAGCACGTCTCCTGATTCTTCCCAGACTTCCTTTTTGTCATTGGTTTCCGGAGGAAATATCTTCTGTACCTGTGTTGGAGAGCCGTTAAGGCCGTAATTCATTTCATCCTGATCCGTCATATCATCCAGGGAAAGGACCCGGATCTCCCGGTCCTTTGTCTCTGACTTTTTTACATAGGAGGGAAGTCTTGGCTGAAAGATATCCTTATCCAGGGCTAACAGACAGGGGAATTTTACCTTTGCTACCTCTACTTCACCTGGAAGGTCCATATCCACCGTGATTCCATCCTCTTCCAGAGATCTGATGCTTACCACATTGGATACACTTGGTATATTCAGCCATTCAGATATCTCCGGCCCTACCTGTGCGGTGTCTCCGTCTGTGGTCTGCTTGCCGCAGAGGATTAAATCATACTCTCCCATGGCCTTTATGCCCTGAGACAGGGTATAGCTGGTGGCAAGAACATCGGCTCCGCCAAATCTCCGGTCCGATAAAAGGGTCCCATGGTCTGCTCCCATGGAAAATGCCTCCCGGATTACCTGCTTGGCCTGAGGCGGCCCCATGGAGATGACGTCGACCTCTCCTCCTGTTTTCTCTTTGATCCGAAGCGCTGTTTCAATGGCATAGAGATCATAAGGATTCATCTTAGAGGCTGCTCCGTCCCTTTTTAATACTCCGGTAACAGGGTCCACCTCTACCTTATTGCTGTCAGGTACCTGTTTGATACAAACTAGAATCTTCATGTTTTTTACTTCCTTTCCTAGTAAATCCAGTTTCCAAAAAATGCGATACACCCGGCAATTACGATAAAGACAGCACTGTATTTTACTGCTTTATTTAACACTTTGCTTTCACTGCCTAACAGATTGGCTGCCGCAGCGCCGATGGCTATGCTTTGAGGAGCAATCATTTTTCCAATGGTTGCGCCTACGGTGCTTGCCGATACCAGCCACACCTGACTGATTCCAAGGTTAGAAGCTGTCTGGGCCTGGAGGCTTCCAAACAGGACACTGGAGGACGTTCCACTTCCTGTCACATAAGCCCCAAGCGCTCCTACCAGGGGAGCCGTCAGAGGATATAGGCTTCCCATGAGTGCCAGCATGGTACCTGCAATGGCGGCAATCATACCGCTGTATCCCATGATTTTGGACATGGCCATTATGGTTACAATGGTCAGGATGGTTTTCCACATTTGCTTTATGGTGCTGATAAATACCTTCTTCATGCTGTTAAAATCTGCCCCCTGTATCTTACCTCCGATCACTGCCGCCGCCCCGATTAAGACACCTGGAGTGGCAAGCCAGACAAAGGTATATGGCTTTCCTCCTTCTCCGGAATAAATAGGAACAGAGGTCTTTACACCGGAGAGTATCCGGTTGATGGACGGCACCATCTTAGAGGTCAGAAGGAGAAATACAAAGATTAAGATAAAAGGCATCCAGGCCTTTCCCGCTTCCTTAAAGGTTATTTTCTTTTCCCGGTCCGGCGCACCTCCTTCAATCAAGTACTCAGGGTCAGGATTCTGATACCATTTCTTTGAAACACCAATGGTGACAGCCAGAGAACAGATGGAGCCGATGATGACCGGAAGCTCTGCTCCGAGAAAACGGGCTGCAAGGAGATTTGGTACTGCAAAGGATACGCCTGCAACAAGAGCTACCGGCCAGACTCCTTTTAATGCCTTTACCGAGTTTCCAATGATACATACCATTAGAAATGGAGCGAGGATCATAAAAGGAAATAACTGAAGCGCAGTGGCAAAGGCCACTTCCCCAGCTGGAAGTCCAGCGATCTGGGCTACGGTGACCGTGGGTATACCTACGGACCCAAAGGCCGTGGGGGATGCATTGGCTACCAGACAGGCTACAGTAACTGCAATGGGTGGAAAGCCCATGCCGCATAACATACTTGCCGGTATGGCAATTGCTGTCCCAAAGCCAGCCATGCCTTCCATAAAGCCGCCAAAGCACCAGCCGATAATCAGGAGCAGAATCCGTTTATCTCTGGATACTCCCGCAAGAATCTCTTTGATGACATCCATGCTTCCTGTATCAATGCAAAGGTTATATGTAAATATGGCTGCAAGGATTACAAGACTAATGGGCCAAAGGGCAAGGGCCACCCCCTCGGCCCCTGCGGTAAAGCAGTCCCAGGCCGGCATCTTCCAGTAGGTCAGGGACAAAACAACTGCAATGGCAAGGGCAATGGGACATGCCTTAAATGCCGGAAGCTTTAACAGACTAAGTGCTGTCATAAGCCATAAAATAGGTGATAACGCAAGAAGAAAGATAATACCATTCATAACCGACCCCTCCATACACCTTAAAAGATTTACCTTACCGTAACGAAATCCTTTTAATCTCCTCTATGAGAAGGGGAATTATTTTAACCGCATCCCCCACAATTCCTACGTCTGCAATATCAAAAACAGGCGCATCCTCATCTTTATTGATGGCTACGATATACCCGGAACCAATCATGCCCGATACATGCTGGGTGGCTCCTGAGATTCCGCAGGCAATGTATAGCTTTGGCGCTACGATTTTCCCAGACTGCCCCACCTGATGGGAACGGGGTACCCACTCTGCTTCAATGGCCGGTCTCGTTGCCCCCACAACGCCATGACAGGCCTCTGCCAGCTGCTCCACCAGTTTAAAATTCTCAAGACTTCCCATTCCTCTTCCGCCGGATACAATGACCTCTGCCTCTTCCAGATTCACGGCCTCTGCCATCTCTTTCACCACATCTACAATTTTTAACCGACTGGTTTCTTCTGTCTCTACCTTCTCCTTAAAAATCTCACCGGTTCTTTCAGAAGTTAGCTCCTTTGCAAATGCCCCGGATCTGACGACTGCAATTGCTGGTGTTCCTTTTATAATCAGCTGATTTAGAACGGTTCCCCCATAAACCGGACAGGTAAAGACCAGCTGACCATCCGTTTCTGTGATATCCATGACATCTACGGCACATCCGGTATGAAGCCGGCAGGCAACCATTGGCATTATGTCCTTTCCTGCAAGGGTTCCTGCCGACAGAATCAAAGACGGACGGTATTTTTCTGCCAGCTTTGTGAGAACTTCTCCGTACACCTCCATGTTATAGGCTTCCCTGTTGACCATAATCGCCTGATCTGCACCAGCCAGAATGGAGGTGCGGGCTGCTTCCTCTAAATCCAAGCCAATAAGTACAGCAATGACCTTTTCCCCCCGGTCTGCTGCCAGCTTATGGGCCTTTGAAAGCGCCTCCAGGGCGCCACTGACTGGAGATTTAGAAACGGTTTCCACATAAACCATGATATTCTTTCCAACTGAAACACTCATTTCTTTCTCCTCCTAAAAAATCCTGGCTTTTGTCATCACAGACATGGCCTCAGTGACTGCTTCCTGGATATTATCACCTTTTATTTTCACTCCGGCTGCCCGCTTTGGCGGCTCCAGGATCTGAAGCACCTTAAACTGACTTTCTAAGTGATCCAATGGAGATAATTCCGTTATCTCCTTTTTTCTGGCAGCCATCTTACTTTTGATGGTGGGATACCTGGGGTCGTAATTGGGCTTTTGAATCGTAACCACACAAGGCAGGGCCGCCTCCATCACCCGATAGCCTTCCTCTGTCTCCTGCTTTAGCTTGATTCCGCCCTCTACTGGCTCCACAGCTATAACATTGGCAGCCACGGGCAGGGAACACTCCTTTCCAAGAAAGAGTCCCACCTGACTGGAAGCATAATCTGTGGATTCCTTTCCGCAGAAAATCAGGTCAAAGGGTTTCCCCCTATCCTTCTCCATATCTCCAATTGCCTTTTTTAAGGTTTTTGAAATGCCAGCGGGATCATGACTTAAAGCAGCATCATCCTTTACCAGATAGGCGTTGTCAGCACCTACGGCCAGACAGTTCTTCAGGGAATTTTTGACATCCTCCCCACCGATGGAAACCACGGTGATTTCTCCTCCATGGGCTTCTTTTAACCTCGCGGCCATTTCCAGAGCGTAGGTGTCAAAGGCATTAACCACTGGTGTTACTCCTTGTAAAGCAGGCGTTTTTGAAACTGGATCAAGAGAGATTTCCACTGAATCATCTGGCACCTGTTTGATACAAACTAATAGTTCCATCCCTTTCTCCCTCCTTTTTATCTGCCGATGATATTATTGGCTATGACGATTCGCTGAATTTCATTGGTTCCCTCAAAGATCTGGAATATTTTTGCATCTCTTAGAAGCTTTTCTACGGGATATTCCCGGCTGTATCCATAACCACCAAAGATCTGAATGGCTTCTGAAGCAACTTCCATGGCGATGTCTGAGGCATAGCATTTGGCAATGGCGGATTCCATGGTATAGGTAAGACCAAGGTCCATTCTCGTAAGGGCATGGGCTACCATCTGACGGGCAGTTTCGGTCTTGATCTGCATATCTGCCACCTTAAACTGGAGCCCCTGGTTCTTGATGACTGGATTGCCAAACTGAATTCGTTCTTTACCATAAGAGATTGCCTCTTCAATGCCTCTTTGCGCAATCCCCGCTGCAATACATCCCATCCAGGTACGGGCCTGATCCAGGGTCTTCATGGCAATGGAAAATCCCTTTCCTTCCTCACCGATTAAGTGAGAGGCTGGTATCCTTACATCTTCTAAAACTACATCACAGGTGTTGGAGGTTCTGATTCCCATCTTATTTTCTTCTTTCCCTGTGCTAAGCCCCGGCGTTCCTGCTTCAATGAGAAACATGGACATTCCCTTTACGCCTTTTGTCTTATCTGTCATGGCAGTCACGCAGTAAAATGCGGCAACTCCCCCATTGGTGATAAAGCATTTTCTGCCATTTAGAACATAGGAATCTCCATCCTTTACTGCCGTAGTCTTACCGGCGCCTGCATCAGAGCCTGCCCCCGGTTCTGTGAGACAGAATGCACCAAGGCCGCCTTCTAAGACCAGCTCACATACTCTCTCTTTCTGGGCTTCACTGCCTGCAATTAAGACTGGCTTAAGAGCAAGGCCGCTGGCGGAAATGGTGGTGGCAAAACCAGCATCTGCAATTGCCATCTGCTCAATGAGGGCAGCCACATCCACACGGCTTAAGCCAGGTCCCCCGTATTCCTCCGGCACCTCCAGGGCCTGATACCCCTGTTCAAAGGCCTTTTCATAAATTTCCCTTGGCCACTCTCCTGAAACATCAAACTCCTTACACGGTTCCTTTACTTCCTTTTCACAGAAATTCTTCACATCCTGCAATAAGTCCTGTGCCTCTTCTGATATTAAATATGCCATTTTTTTCGCCTCCTGGACATTTCATTTTTGGTTATCGCTTATAACAGATTTTCCCTGGATTCAAGATCATCTTAGGATCAAATACTTCCTTGATACCTTTCATTAAGCGCATGCTGGTCTCTCCTGCGAACGCTGCCAGATACTCCATCTTGCCGTGACCAATGCCGTGCTCACCGGAAATCATTCCACCGCATTCGGCTGCCTTTTTATAGATCAGATCCATGAATTCTGCTACCTGCTTTTTAAACTCAGCCTCATCCATTTCATTGGCACAGGTATAGATATGTAAGTTTCCGTCTCCTGCGTGACCAAAGCTCTTAATGGTAAAATCGTACCGGTCTTCCAGTGATTTGACATATGAAAGATAAGATGGAATCTGGTTGACCGGAACCACTACGTCACACTCATCCAGAAGCTTTGTTTCTGCTTCAATGGCTTCCAGGAAAGTACTTCTGGCTTCCCAGGCTTCCTTTTTCTTTATGGGAGTATCTGCCACCAGAACATCTACAGCCCCTTCTTCCAGTACCACCTCTGCTGCCTGCTCGGAAAGCTCCTCTAAAAGATCTGCTCTGTCACCATCAAAGGTAATGAGTAAGTACGCGCCAATATCCACGCCCTCCACCTCTGTTGGAAATACGTGTTTTCCCAGATACCGCTCGGAAGACAGAACGATTTCTTTTTCCATAAACTCCAGAGCCTGAGGCTTTAAGCCTGCCCGGAATATCTTTGGTACGGCGCCGATGCAGTCCTCCAGATTTTCAAAAGGAACAATCAGGCTAATGGTTTCCTTGGGAGCCGGGATTACTTTAAGCGTCAGTTCTGTTATGATGCCAAGAGTTCCTTCAGATCCGATCATCAGATTAATTAAGCTGTAGCCGGTGGAGGTCTTGGAAACCGATGCCCCCAGATGAATGATCTCTCCTGTGGGAAGGACTACAGTCATAGCCCTGACATAATCTCTGGTGCAGCCATACTTTACCGCCCTCATTCCACCTGCATTGGTGGAGACATTGCCTCCTAACGTGGCAAACTTCTCTCCTGGATCCGGGGGATATAAAAGCCCTTTGTTTTTTGCATCCTCAGCAAGGTCATTTAACAGCACTCCAGGCTGGACGCGGACCACAAAATTCTCCTCATCGTAATTAAGAATCTTGTTCATCTTACTCATGTCAAGAAGAACTCCCCCATGAATGGCTACGGCTGCCCCGGTAAGACCAGTGCCTGCTCCTCTTGGAATCACAGGAATATTGTGTTCAAAGCACAGCTTAACAATGGCTGCGATGTCCTCCGTGGTGGTGGCTTCAATCACGACTTCCGGGATTCCCTTTCCATAAATGGGCATTTCATCATGAAAATAGTCCTCGTTGATTTCTTCATTTTTATGGACCTTCCCAGGAACGATTGCCTGAAGCTCCTGTATTAACTGGGGAGTAACCTGATTGTAAGTTACATCTTCCATTTTTCTGCCTCCTTTGCGGTAGTTATCAGTTATTTATTATTCCTTATTTCTGACGATTACAGATACCCCGTCCGGGATCACTGTGATGGTCCCGTCAGACCTTCCAAGATAGGCGTCTGCCATGGAGATGGCTTTTTCCACGCTGTCTGCGTAATCCATCTGCATCTCATGGACCATTTCCCTGGGGGCCTCTGTGACCATGATGACCTTATATTTTAGAAGGATTCTGCATAGAATCTGTGATTCCCACTGATCCGGTACGGTCTTATCTCTGGGAGTGGAAAGAAAACGCTTCATAATTTCATTCTTATCCGCTCCCCCTGCAAAGGTATCGTAAAGGGACTCTCCTCCATGACCGTCCTTGCAGCTTGCTGCCATGATGATCACGCCTCCTGGCTTGCAGGTTGCCTCTGCGGCTGTCATTCCTTTTACCGACTGGTAGATATTCTGATCTAAGGGGTAGCCTCCATTGGTGGAGATAACAATATCTCCGGGAAGGGCATCCACTCCTGATAAGACATCTACAAATTTGCAGCCCTCCCTATGAGCTTTATCAAAATGACCTGCATAGGCCTTAATTACCTTCTTATTCTCATCCAGCACTACATTGATGATAAATGCCAGATTCACCTTGCCTGCGGCATAGATCATATCCTTATGTATGGGATTTCCCTCAAGGATTCCGGTTCTTGCATATTGGCTGTCAATGAATTCCGAGCAGTGGTTTGCCATAACTGTCACGCCGCTTGAAACTCCTGGTAATACGCTCTTTCTGCCACCGGAAAATCCGGCGAAGAAATGAGGTTCGATAAAGCCCTCGGAAATCAAAAGGTCTGCCTCTGCTGCAACCCGGTTAATTAAAAGCCTTCCGCCGGAAGGCAGGGTATCGATGAAAACCATATCCTCATCCTTTTGGCTTTCATGTACGAGAAAGCGGATATCATCTCTTTCCACAATGGACTCACCAAACTTATCAATGAGCTCTTCCCTTGTGGTGGGCCTGTGAAATCCCGTAGCAATTAATATAGTGAGGGTTGCCTCCGGATTTCCCTCCTTGATTTCTGCCATAACCGCAGGCATGATCACCCGGCTTGGAACCGGACGGGTGTGATCGCTTGCAATCATGACTATGTTTTTCTTCCCCTTAACAAGTGCTCTAAGCCGTGGGGATTCTATGGGGTTTTCCATAGCATTTCGAACAATCTCTTCCTCGCCGCCATCAGGGTGATAGCTGTGGGCACCTGAGAGAAGAATCCCGTTTAATCTGCTGTCAGGGATGGTTACACTAATTTTGTCTCTTCCAAAAGGAAGATTAACTGTTGCCATACGTTTTCCTCCTTATGTCTTATCCTTCGTACTGGTAAAAACCGCTTCCCGTCTTTTGTCCCAGCTTTCCGCCCCGAACCATTTTTTTCAGCAAGGGATGAGGACGGTATTTGGGATCTCCTGTTTCGGAATGCAGGACTTCCATAATGGCAAGAACCACATCAAGGCCGATTAAATCTCCCAGCTCCAAAGGTCCCATAGGGTGATTGGCTCCCAGCTTCATGGCGCTGTCAATTCCAGACGGATCAGCGACTCCCTCCGCATAAATTCCTATCCCCTCATTAATCATCGGGATCAGGACTCGATTGACTACAAACCCGGCAGCTTCCTTCACCTGTACCGGAACCTTTCCAATATCGGTTGCAATTCGTTTGATCTCTTCCACCATATCAGAGGGGGTATTGAGACCTGCAATGACCTCCACCAGCTTCATTACCGGAGCCGGATTAAAGAAATGCATGCCGGCTACGGGACGGTCAAGACCTGCTCCCAATTCTGTAATGGAAAGGGATGAGGTGTTGCTTACAAACATACACTCCTCTTTACATATCTCCTGAAGCTTTTGAAATGTCTGCTTTTTCACTGCCATATCTTCTATGGCTGCCTCAATCACCAGATCACAGTCAACACAAATGCCTATTACTCCGGTTGTGATTCTGGAAAGCAATTCATCCGCACTTTCCTGTGTAATCTTTCCTTTTGACACTCTTCGTTCCAGGCCCTTAGCAATTTTCTTTTTCCCATTTGCCGCAAACTCCTCGTTAATATCGCATAAGCAAACCTCATAACCCTCTGTCTGGGCAAATGCCTGGGTGATTCCTGAGCCCATGGTTCCTGCGCCGATAATTCCCACTTTCATCCCAATACCTCCTTTTCACTCTACCAATGCAGCTTTTATCACATTACTTCATCATGAATCTCTTCTCTTTCCGCTTTTCTAAAAATGCACCCATTCCTTCTTTTTGATCGTAAGTTTCAAAGCAGTCACCAAACAGCTTTTCTTCGATTACCACTGCCTGATCCATATCTACCTGGAGACCGTCATTGATGGCCTTTTTACAGTTTCTCACTGCTATGGGAGCATTGTCTGCAATCCCTTTTGCCATTTTTTTCGCCTCGGTCAAAAGCTCATTTTGGGGATAGATGGCATTCACCAGGCCGATTCGGTATGCTTCCTCTGCCTTAATATTTCTTGCGGTGAAGATCATCTGTTTTGCCATTCCTGGCCCTACAATTCGTGCCAGCCTCTGAGTGCCTCCAAAACCTGGAGTGATTCCCAGACCTGCTTCCGGCTGACCGAATACGGCATTTTCCGAACAGATTCTGATATCACAGCTTAGGGAGAGCTCACAGCCACCTCCAAGGGCAAAGCCATTGACAGCCGCTATGATGGGAATCGGAAAGGTTTCCAGGCGTTTAAAAATATCGTTTCCTCTTTTTCCAAAGGCCTCTCCTTCTTCCTTTGAAAAAGAACTCATCTCTCCAATGTCTGCTCCTGCCACAAAGGATTTCTCTCCGGCTCCTGTTAAAATCAGTGCTCTTACTGAGCTTTGATCTATTTCATCCAGTATGTGATCCAGTTCCTCAAGCACCTGACTGTTTAAGGCATTGAGTGCATCTGGACGGTTAATGGTAATCAATCCTGTCTGGCCTTCCACTTCGTATGTAACAAATTTCATAAGCTGACCCCTCTTTCCATTTTAATCGTAACGGATTTACTCTCGCTCCACTATGGTGGCACAGCCCATACCGCCTCCTATGCAAAGGGTGGCAAGCCCTCGTTTCGCATCTCGTTTCTCCATCTCGTGAAGTAAGGTCACTAGGATACGACAGCCGGATGCTCCCACGGGATGACCTAAGGCAATGGCTCCGCCATTAACATTGACTTTAGACATATCAAGGTTTAAATCACGAGCTACAGCCAGAGACTGGGCTGCAAATGCCTCATTTGCCTCAATGAGATCAAAGTCCTCTACCGAATGATTCGTCTTTTTTAACAGTTTTTTCGTGGCAGCTACCGGGCCGACTCCCATGATTTCAGGGGCCACACCTGCCAGAGTTCCGGCTTCCCAGAATGCCATAGGTTTAATCCCAAGCTCCTTTGCTTTTTTTTCGCTCATAACTACAATGGCCGCAGCCCCATCATTTATGCTGGAGGAGTTGGCTGCCGTCACGATTCCCTCCTTTTTAAAGGCTGGTTTCAGCTTTGAAATACCTTCCCAGGTAGTTCCAGGTCTGGGACCTTCGTCTTTATCAAAAATTATGGTTTCTTTTCTTTTTTTGATTTCTATGGGTACGATTTCATCATCAAACCGACCGGATTCCTGTGCGGCACAAGCTTTTTGCTGGCTGGAGGCTGCAAAGCGGTCCAGCTCTTCTCTTGTGAGCCCCCACTGCTCTGCGACATTTTCAGCCGTGACTCCCATATGATAATCGTTTGTTGAATCCCATAAGGCATCGTTAATCATGGAATCTACAATCTGACCATGATTCATCCGGTAACCGTAACGGGCATCTTTTAACAGATATGGAGCCATGGACATATTTTCGGCTCCTCCGGCTACCACGATATCCGCATCTCCACTGAGAACCATTTCCGCCGCCAGGTTGACACAGTTTAATCCGGAACCGCAGACCACATTGACGGTTACGGCTGGAGTTTCCACGGGAATGCCTGCTTTTAAGGAAGCCTGCCTGGCAATGTTTTGTCCAAGCCCCGCCTGGATGACACAACCCATATATACAAAATCAACCTGTTCCGCCGGGACCCCTGCCCGCTTTAATGCAGCCTGGATCACTACCGCCCCCAAATCCTTTGGAGAAACTGTACTTAAAGCTCCTCCCATTGATCCGATTGCCGTACGGCATGCACCAGCTAAAACAACCTTTTCCCCCATCATTAGACCTCCTGTTTGATCTGTTTATTTGCTTTCTATATTTCCAGCTCACTGTAAAGGGTTTTTCCTGATTCATTTTTAGGAATTGTACTCACCGATCTGATCGTCATGGCTCTGGGGCTGATCCCGGTAATCTCATATAGATATTCCATGATCTCCTTAAAGCCTTCTTCCCCTTTGGTATCCGTATAAATGATCAGGCTGTCATCCCTTCCCAGACAAGCAAAATCAACTCCTTCAAAATGTTCCTTTAAAAGCCTCTCCACCTCATCAAGGTTTACCCTGTTGCCAAAGAGTTTGATGAAACGTTTCTTTCTTCCTGTTATGTAATAAAAGCCATCGGCATCTCGTTCTGCCATATCTCCCGTATAAAGGATTCCATTCCATTCATCTTCTTTTTTCAAATCCTCTCTGCTGGAAGCATAGCCAAGTGCTACGTTATCTCCCTCATACACCAGCTCTCCCTGGACGAAAGGTTCTTTGATTTCTTCTCCTATGTCATCTCTCAGCCAGAATCTCCCTCCTGGTATGGCAACTCCCATGCTGCCGCACCGCTCCACAGCGCTGTCAGCCGGAAGGTATCCCATCCTCGCAGTGGCCTCTGTCTGCCCATACATGACCACAAATTGCTTTCCTGTCTCTTTGGCGTAGACCGCGAATTCTTTATGGAGAGTCGTTGGAAGTTTTCCTCCTGCCTGAGTCAGGGTTCTTAACTCCGGTAACTCCATTTCCAGAAATCCAATCCTTTTTAAAAGCTGATACGTATATGGAACACCGCCTAAGGATGTAATCTCCCTTTCTTTTACAAAATCCCAAAACGGGCGTTCCACAATACTTTTGGTGGTGAGATAAATGGCAGCGCCTTTTTTTACATGGCTGTTTATTATGGATAATCCATAGGTATAATTCATGGGAAGCGTGGTGACAGGCCTCTCCTTCTCCTGGATTTTCAAATAGGAACAGATGGATTCTGCATTCGCAACAATATTGTCCTTACTCTGCCTTACAAGCTTGGGACTTCCCGTACTTCCTGATGTGGTCAGAAGAAGGGAAAGCTCTCCGTAAAGAGAGGGAGAATGAAAGGCTTTTCTCTCACATAAACAGTATCCCTTGACTCTCCAGACAATCTCACATTCCCCTGTTTTTGTGAGGCAGTCTTCCGGCACATATAAAAAGGCGGGGCAGTATTCTTCCATCAGCCGGGCCAATAGCTGGGGATTGATTTGTTTTTCCAGCATCAGGGGAACAACTCCTGTTTTTAAACAGCCAAGATAACCAAGAAGGGAACCTATGGTATTTTCGCATAGAATAAAAATCAGCTTTTTTCCTCCCACGCGCCGGATCAATTCCTCTGAAAAAGAGTTTAAATCCTGATAGGATACCCTGCCGCCCTCATCATCTTCTGCCAGCAAACGTTTTTCATAAAATAATTCGTTTTCAAACAGACCCATGCTCTTCCTCCCGGATAATTTCCCTGGACAACATACGAATCGTATCCTGCCCATCCCAGATCAGATCCATCTTCATGGCATTTCCCACAGGTATTATTCTGTGGATTCCATAAAGGTGGTGATCCATTACATAATCCATGAGTTCCTTTGAATCCAATCCATAATAGGTCACCGTCTGGAGCTGACTCACTGCCAGTTCCTTAAGAACCTTTCGGTAATCTCCCTGATACTCAAAGAACAATCCCCAGGTTCCCCGGTACGTTTCTGGAGCTTTGGGTATCCCGGACAGAAGAATTGTATAAACCAGATTACCATACCTCTCTGTTTTTATAATGCCTTCCATTGTCATGGTATATCTGCACAGTGCTTCATACTTCTTTGTGGCTTTATGAGGACTTAAATCATAGGAAACAGCTTCCTTTTCTACGGCTTCCCACCACATTCTGTGAACTGCTTCTGCCTCTTCTTTCTCTTCCCCTTGGTTCCATATGATATAACGAGGACTGGAGCAGGCATTCTGATCCATGGCATAGGTGTCATTAACAAAGGAGTGTGCTAAGTTCCTTAATTCTTCTCCTTGCATTCTGGCGATGCTCTTCTGATCCAGAATACAGATGGAATACCGGTCTGGAAACATGACGGAAACTCCATCGGGCCTTAAATTCCATTTTCTAATGGCTGATATGGTTTCATTACCGCCCCATACCATCAATCCATCGCAAGCCTCTGCCCAGCTTCTTACCATTTCATGGTCTCTTTCACAGGAAAAAACTGAAATTCGGTCCCTTATAGAGGCAAATGGCGGTATGTTCAAAAGATTGTCTATGATTTCACATAGTTTGAAATCCTCTTCCTGACATCGGATTGAGATTCGTACAACGCAGCTGTTTCCAGCCAGCAGACCCATGACCATACTGTATGCAAATAGCAAGGGAACATTGGAAGCTGCCATATGAAAAACCACACCTCTGCCGATACGGACCCGGCCATCTTCATACCGCTTTTTAAATTCCTCCACATGAGCCCTTCTTATCCAGAACCCAAATGCAGCCATTTCCGGATATTTTAATGATTCTCTATCCCTTCGTATTTCCTTAGAAAGCGCCTCCAGAAAATTCAAAACCAATGTGTCAAATGGGGCCGAAGGCTCTGCCTTTGGTTTTTCCACTCCTGCCAGATAGGTAATCTCAGCCTTCATAGGTGTCACTGCACCCCCTTATTTCCGCCTGGTGAATCCTTCCGCATACCTTAAAATGTTTTCCCTTACGACCACAGGGGCAATCATCCTCTCCAAGAATGATACCCTCATCTTCCGTAAGTATAGAGTGACCGGGATAGGAATGAGCCAGTGGTGAGAGCACCTGTATGATTCCTTTTTCTCCATGAGAACAGATAGAAAAATCCCTGGCTCTTCTGGTGATAATGTCAGAATAAATACTTGCATGGAGATGCCCATGGGAGCATTCCATATAGATGCTTCCTGTTTGCTCCGCCATTCCATAGTAGTTATGAATGCTTCTGCATCCAGTGACTTCCCATAGCCTTTCCTTGAATTCTTCCGGAGACACGGATTGATCCCTCAGCTTTTTAAATCCGCCTCCATGGATCAAAATGCCGTCTGAAAGATTCAGCTTTCTCCCGGATTGCTTGAGTGCCTGATAAAGGCAGGTCCAGATGATATAGGTAAAACCAAAGATGAGGACCTTTTTCCCCTGATATTGCTCCAGAAATTTCTCTATCCCCTCTAAATCAAGGTTCATATCTTCATCAAGCCCGTAAAAGAGCCTGGAAGAAAAGATCGAAAAACCAAGAATCCCCGCTCCTCTGGCAGAGAACATGTTTCTGTCCTTTAATACCTGAGGGCTGTCAATGATCAGGAAAGGCAGCCTGGAATCTCCAAAATAATCGCTTCCGATATTTGCCAGTGCCCGTTGCTGGTACTCGGCTGTTTCCCGGTCCAGATAGACTTTAGAAACCTTCTGCCCGCTGGTTCCTGATGAGGTCATGACTTTAAACACCTTATCTTCTCCGATACTGGTCAATTTCATTTCCTTAAAAATACCTACTGGAACCATGGGGATTTCTTCCTCTTCCATATCTTTAAGACGCGGAATCATCAGGTTCGTCAGCATCTGATCGTAAGGGCTGCAGTTCTGTCTGTGATGCTCCGTAAGCTCTGTCAGCCATTCTCCGTAAAGCCTTCTCTTTTCAGCCTGTGTGACAGAAAACGGCCCTCTCTTCAGAATGCCTTCATAATCTATCATAAATGGCTGCTCCTTTCCTTTACATCACGACCCCGTATTTTAGCAGGACTTCCTTTCCCTTTTCGTAGGAAGAAATGTTCATGACATCCGATGTAGAGATATGAATATCAAACGCCTCCTCTAAGTCTGCGACTAAGTCCATGTGTCCCAGAGAATCCCAGGAACGGGTTCCTCTGTATTTAAGACCGGAAAGGTCCTCTTCCTTTACCCTTAAATCCCGGATAAACAGCCGGTTGTATGTTTCCAGATTTGTCATACTGCCTCACTCCTTTTCTCCTGCCACTATAAATAGGGTTTTCATCATCTTCTGTCTGCAGCTTACCGAAAGAATCCTCTGCCCAAGCTGGTTTTTGCAGGTTCCGTAAAAAAGCCCCATATAATGGTCATCCTCTTCCTCAAAGGAAACGAACCGGACGGTGATTTCCACAGTATCCCCCCAGTAAACAGGACGAATGAACCTGGTATTGTGCTCCACATAGACGGTACCACTTCCTGGAAGTCTGGTCCCCATAAGGGCTGAGACCAGGGAATCCAATAGCATTCCGTGTACCAGAGGTCCTTCAAAACCAGCCTTTAATGCCGTCTGCACATCCAGATGGAGCTTACTTTCATCTCCAGTTAACCGGGCAAAGCATTCTGCATCCTCCCTGGATATGGTTCGTTTTATGGATGCCTCTTCACAAAGAGAAAGAATTCTTTTTTCCCTTGCTTTTTCCGGTTCTTCTTTCCCTGATGCCCGCAGCTCCCCTTGAAGACTTTGAAAGCTTTCTTCATCCCATAACAGAACTACTTTCTTATGGGCGTTCAGATTTTTTATATCCGCACATCTTCGGCTGCAGCCGCAGACCACCAGCCAATAATCACAGACCATATCCTCAGCAGAATTTACATATTCATGTTCCGGGTTGTCTTTTCTGAATTTCTCCACCCGTTTTGCCCTGTTATAAAATGGATTACAGCCTCCGCAATACTTAATTCCAATGATCATGAAATCCTCCAGACAACCGGCTACTTCTGGCACTCCAGCATGTTTTGTAATTCCCTGGCTGCTGTGCTAAGAGGCCTGTTCTCGTCACTGACAATGCAGATTTTACGCTCAGGAATCTGTTCATGAAGCTTGATTTCCATGATTTCTTTTCTCTCCAGGAAGGGAATCGCAAATTCCTCCGGTACAAAGCCGATGCCAAGGTTCTTTCTGATTACCGGTATGATTAAGTCCATGGTAGCTACCTCAATGGCAGGCTGCATGGTGAGGCCGCAGGAGCGGTAAAATTCCTGAAGAAAACCAAAGGTAGTAGAGGTACTGCACATGGTAATGAGAGGAAGCTTCACCACTTCTGAGAGAAACATCTTCCTCTCTCCATATTCCTGATACTTATCTCCCCCTACTAAAATGCTCTTAAAGGGCTTTACATCAACCACCTTTAACCGCTGTTCATTGTCAATGGGAGTTGTGATAATTGCCAGGTCTATCTTTCCAGCCTTTAATTCGCTTAAGGTCTGCTCTGTATTATAGTTAAAGATATTTAACTTCACCTGAGGATACTGTTCCTGGAATATCTTAAGCTTCTCTACCAGATAGGAACGCATGGACATCTGGGTAGCCCCTAGATTGATATGATCATGCTGCTCCCCCATCAGTTCCCGAAGTTTTTCTTCTCCCTGCATCAGCTGCTTGCAGGCCGGAGCCACAAAGCTGTAGAGCAATTCTCCTTCTGCCGTAAGAGTCACGCCTTTTCTGGACCGTATAAACAGTTTGCACCCAAGCATACTTTCTAAGTTCTGCATGCAGTATGTAACGGATGGCTGGCTTGTGACCAAGGCATTAGCCGCTCTGGTAAAATTCTTATATTTTGCTACATAGTAAAAAACTTTATAGTGTTCAAAATTGGCAGTCATACCATCACTTCTTTCATAAGATATTGATATCGTTACCCCAATTGACAAACCGGCCATGCATTGATAGACTACTATGCAAAGGAGGTTATCTATGGATATCACACGGAAACAAATTGAATCTGTTCTTGATGCAAAGGTGCGGCCCTCTTTAGCGGCCCACGGCGGCAATGTTATTGTTTTAAGCCTTGAAAACGATGTTTTAAGGGTCCGGCTCACCGGGAAATGTTCCGGGTGTCCTGCCGCTCACAGTACCAATGAGGAATTGATTTCTCTTGAGATCAGCCAGGCATTTCCTGCTATAAAGGATATCATTTTAGTAGAAGAAACCAATCCCGAACTGCTTACAATGGCACATAAAATACTTAATCATCAGCTTTAATACAAAAAGATACTAAAATTGCCATGTTATCCTGGCCCGGAATCCTATCCGGGCCGTAACATGGTATTTTTTACTTCTCCAGTTCTCTCTCTTTATCTAATCTTACATTTCTCTTATAAAGATACATATCGAAAGTAATTTCAACAAAATTCAAAAAGTAGAAGAACCAGGATAAGAAAAACAGCCAGTCATTCCCGGTAGGGTCCGCATTGTACAGCAAGAATTTTCTTACAATCCCGAATATGTATCCCAGCCAGATGAAAAACTCAAAAGAAAGACTCTTTCCTTTCGCCGTTCTGGAAACATAAGATTTATGTATGGAAAATGGCCAAGACAAGCCAAAGCATACAATCATAAGGGTTTCCAGCAAATTAGAAATCATGACAATATTCATATATCCCCTCCCCAATCTTCCTTAAACGAATAACACTTCTCCAAAACGCTTCTCAAATTCTTTGGATAACTCATCCCGGAATGCTGGAGCGGCAATCTTTATGAGTTCCTTTGCCCGGTCCCTTAGACATTTTCCCTTTAAACGAGCGATCCCATTTTCTGTTACAATGTAATCCACATCATTTCTGCTGGTTGTAACTGCAGCCCCCTCGGTAAGGAACGGAACGATTTTAGAAATGGTTCCTCCCTTTGTCGTAGAGCCAAAGGCAATGATGGACCGGCCTCCCTTTGATGCAGAAGCGCCTCTTACAAAGTCCATCTGACCGCCTACGGCTGAATACTGCTTTAAGCCAATGGCTTCCGCACACACCTGCCCCATAAGATCAATCTGCAATGCTGAATTAATGGATACCACATTATCATTCTGGCTTATGACAAAGGGATCATTTACATAGCTGACCGGCATCATGCAGATGGCTGGATTGTCATGGACGAAATCATAAAGAGTTCTGGTTCCCATCATAAAGGTAACCACCATCTTCTCCCGGTCAATGTTCTTCTTTTTCCCGGTAATGGCTCCTTTTTCGTAGAGGTCTATGATTCCATCAGAGATCATCTCGGAATGAATGCCAAGATCCCTTTTATCTCCCAGGAATTTTAAGACCGCGTCGGGAATTGCTCCAATTCCCAGCTGCAGACAATCCCCATCCCGGACAAGTCCTGCAATGTTTTCCCCAATCTTTTCCTCCACCTCTCCGATGACTGGGCGGCCATGTTCATGGATGGGCTCATTGCTTTCAACGATTGCTTCCAGATTGCTGACATGGATGAAGTTATCTCCCATGACCCTAGGCATATTAGGATTCACCGCTGCGATGACCTTTGTATTTTGCTGTTCCCCCACTTCTTTGGCAAAATCACAGGAAAGCCCGTAGCTGCAATAGCCGTGTTCATCCGGTGGTGAAAGTGTTACTAAAAATACATCTGCACAATCGGTCTGCGTCACGTAGTTTGGAATCCGGTTGAAAAAGCATGGGGTAAAATCTCCCTTCCCCTCTGCAACAAAGCTTCTGCTTCGGGCTCCGATAAACAGTGATGTATACCGAAAATGCTTTTCCATACCAGGCTCAAAAAACCTGCATGCTCCCATATCGTGCTGCTGCACAATATGGATATTTTTTAAATCCTGATCTACTACATAATCAACCATGGCACTAAGTAGAAGATCCGGTTCTGATGCCGCATGACCGATTAATACCGTATCCCCTGAGCAAATGATTTTTACAGCCTCCTGAGGGGATTTTAACTTTGAAGCATAGATTTTTTTCCAGTCCACGAAGTTACACCTCCTGATATTTTTCGGCAAAACGTCTTTGGAATTCCTCCGCCAATTCCTCCTTAAACTGAGGTGCTGCAATCCTAATCAGCTGACGTGCTCTTTCTCTTAACGTATTTCCCTTCATTTTTGCAATCCCATGTTCGGTCACAATATAATCCACATCATTCCTTGTAGTTGTAACCGTGGCTCCCTGGGTCAGATAAGGCACAATCTTTGATATGGTTCCCTTTTTCGCGGTGGAAGGAAAGGCCAGGATGGATCTTCCTCCTCTGGAAAAAGAAGCACCACGAATGAAATCCACCTGCCCGCCGATTCCGGAAAACTGCTTTAAGCCCATGGCCTCGGAGCAGGCCTCTCCCATAAGATTGACCTCTATAGAAGAGTTAATGGAAACCAGATTGTCATTTCTTCCAATAATAGCCGGGTGATTGACATAGTCAACAGGAGCCATGAAAAGGCCTGGATTGTCATCTGCAAAATCATAAAGCTTCCTGGTCCCCATAAGAAATGATACCACCATCTTATCCCGATTGAAATTCTTTGCGCTGCAATTTATGATTCCCTGCTCATAAAGATCTACCACCCCATCAGAGATCATCTCTGAATGAATGCCCAGATTCTTTTTATTACCAAGGAATTTAAGTACAGCATCGGGAATGGCTCCGATTCCAAGCTGGAGACAGTCTCCGTCATTGACCAGGGAGGCGATATGCTCCCCAATGGCCATTTCCACATCTCCGATGTGTGGAAGCCCCAGCTCCGGAATAGGGGTATCGTCCTCTACGATGACATCAATATCATTTACATGGATAAAGCTGTCTCCAAGAGTCCTTGGCATATTGGGATTTACAACAGCGATTACCTTTGCCCCCTCTGCCTCTGCTGCCGGCTTTGTATAATCGCAGGATACTCCAAAGCTGCAATAACCGTGTTCATCGGGCAGGGATAAGGTTACTAAAACCACATTTGGCCTTTTAACTTCCTTAAAGAAATAAGGGGTCTGGTAAAAATAGCATGGTGTAAAGTCACCCCGTCCGCTGTTGACGCAATCCCTTGTTTTAGCCCCTAAAAACAGGCTGTTCTCCCTGAAATGTTTTTCCATTCCAGGCTGTGCATAAAGGGAATGCCCCATATCCACCTGCTGGAATATCTCAATGTCTTTTAAATCAGCCTTAGCGGCATAGTCCACCATGGTATCCACCAGCTTCATGGGTTCTCCCACTGCGTGGCCGATGACTACCCGGTCACCGGATTTGATCAGCTGAACAGCCTCTTCCATGGTTTTCAGTCTTGATAAATATATCTCTTTCCAATCCATACCTATATGACCTCCCTGGCATATTAATTTGATAAAAGAGCTTAATCCTTAATATTGGCAATTGCCTTTGCAAGCTCTTTCTTCCTGCCCATATTGCTCTGGCGGGAAATCATGATTCTCTGTGCCTGTGGAGAGCCAGCACCGTGAAGAGATTCGGTTCTGTATCCGACTGCCGCAGTTCCTAAGGTGATATTTTCAATGAGACGAAGAATTCTTAACCGGTTTTCTGTAGAGACTCCTTCTACCCCTTTTAAGTATTTGTCCACGTAACCGCCCACCACAGGATCCTTTAAATCCTTTTCAGATGGAGCTGTTACCATAAGGCCACCTGCAATGTCCTCTGCCAGACGGGCAATCTCATAGGGATATCTGGTCACGTTCTGCTTGCAGACATTGGCAAGAAGAAGGTCGATAATATAATTTCCGGATTCCGTAGGCGTACCTTCTGCAGAACAGGCGATACCGCAGCAATAAAGGGTCTCGTTTAAATGGGTCATTTCAATCAGTTTATCTTTAATATGAGACGCTTTTGGCACTCCGTTATAATCGGCTGCCAAAGCTGTAGCACCAATTAATACATCGCCAACTCCCACCTTGCATCCACCGTAGGACTGTCTGTGATACCCGGCAAACCGTTCCACCAAAACTCCTGCAAATTCATATTCCCCATCCATGAAAATGCGGTCATTTGGTACAAATACGTCGTCAAATACCACCAGAGCTTCCACGCCCCCAAACTGGCTGTTTCCAACGTCAATCTGGCTTCCCTCCAGCTTTCTGGTATCACAGGACTGTCTTCCGATGATCATGACAATTCCATCAGCGTCCGTAGGAACCGCAAAGGATACCGCATAATCCTTATCATCAGGGCCCATGGCGACCGTTGGCATGACAATCACTTCCTGAGAGTTAATGATACCTGTCTGATGAGCCTTGGCTCCTCTTACCACGATACCGTCTTCCCTGCGCTCCACCACTCTCAAATACATATCAAGATCCGGCTGTTCATGAGGAGCAAGACCCCTGTCCCCTTTTGGGTCCGTCATGGCACCATCAACGGTCAAATCCTCATCCTGAACCATTCGCAGATATTTTTTGAAATTTTCGTGATAATGAGTTCCATACTTTTTGTCAATCTCATAGGTGGTGGACCATTCCGCATTAAATGCGTCCATACCGACACAGCGCTGAAAGCAGGAAGCCGTTTTCTGACCGCAGAGCCTCTGCATCTTTACCTTTTTCATCAGATCATCTGTACTTGTGTGAATATTGGCAAACCGGTTGATCTTTCTTCCGTCCTCCAGAGTCACTGTCATCAGATCTTCATATTCCGGCATCTGAGCTAAGTCGTAAGTGGCCTTTACCGAATTCAGCGACGGTCTTAAAATCGGGTCGTCAACCGGGTTCTCGATCTTTTCCCCAAACATATAAACATTGAGTTTCATTTTACGCATGCTTTCTACATACTCTTCCCCTGTCATCAAAGCCATAACTATCTTCTCCTTTTTTGCTTTGCAGACTGACTGTCAGCGATGCAAAGCGTTGTTCCATCAATAAGCTCAAAATAGTTCCTGATAAATTTTAAGAACTCTTTGTGCATCCAAGGGCACAAAATTATTTGCCATCAGCCTTCCCTGCTGCTCCATGACGCTCTTTGTGAAGACGAAAAGGTCTTCCGGCTTAACACCGTACTCATGAAGAGGCTTTTTAGGAAGTATAGTTCCAAGCAAATCGTCAAGCTGGTCATAAACCGTATCCACGCTGCATCCTAAAAGCTTAGAAAGGCGCTGGTTCATCACTGCGATTTCCCCATCCTGGCGTATTTCCATATAATTCTTTAAAACACCGGTAAACATGGCGTAATTGCTTTCCCCATGAGCCACATGATAGGTTCCTCCAAGGGGGTAGCTTGTGGCGTGAACCGCGGCACAGCCTGCGGAGCCAAATGCGATACCTGCGTAATTGCTGGCAATGAGGAAATCCTTCATAATGGGAAGTCTGGCTTCTTTTCCTTCTGCTCTTATCTTCTGGTATCCCCTTATAATCATCTCAATGGCCTTGTAGCCAAACAGCTTGGTATAAGGAGTGGCCTTTGGTGATAAACTGGATTCTACCGCATGGACCAGGGCGTCGATGGAGCTGGTGGCAAATACACCAAAGGGCAGCCCCTTTAAAAGCTCTGGCACCAGTACCGCATCATCGGCATACATATGGGGTGACACCAGCCCCACCTTTGTCCCTAATCTGGTCCGGTTCACGATGGAAATGTTGGTTACCTCGCTTCCTGTTCCACAGGTGGTAGGAAGAATGACCAGTTCCCGTTTCTTTTCTATCCGATCAGGGGCTTCATACAGAAAATCCAAAGACTCCCCTGTTGATACTGCCATAATCTTTGCAATATCTATGACCGTACCGCCTCCGATGGCTATGATTCGTTTACAATCCGTCTTTGCAGCCTCTTCTAAAATGGCATCCACCATTATATCTGTAGGCTCTCCGCTCCCGTAAGCTTCCTGAAAAATGGTATGAACCTTTAATCCCATTTCACCGAAGTAAGGGTTATATATGTATTCATTGGTCAATACCAGATCATCGCTTCCTAAATTAAAATCCTTAGCGAATTCAGCGCAGGTATCGTAATATGAAATCTGTGACTTTAAAATTACTTCCTTCATAAGCGGATTCTCCTATGCAAAAATTTCTTCATCAGACGGCTGGTTCCAATGTTTCTTCACAAATGCGATGCGGCTCTTGTTCATCAGATGAGTGTAGAACAGATTTTCGCTGATCGCATTGTTTCCCCAGCTTCCGCATCCAAGCGTTGTGGTTGGATTTAGAGCATTTGCAAAAGCTCCTCCTGCCATGCTGGAACAGGTCTGATTGACAACCACCCGGCTGACTGGAAGTCTGACTCCTGCATATTCGATATGAGCTTGATTGTCAGACTGAATATCTGCGGAATGGCCTTCCCCTTCTACCAAAAGGTTATCATAGGCAATCTCCACTGCTTCTTCCCATGTCTCATAGCTGTAGGCAGCCATCATAGGACACATCTTTTCCTTGCTCCATACCACGCCAGCCCCATGTTTTTCCGGCTTCACGATAATAACTTTGGTGCCTTCCGGTACCGTAATGCCTGCCAGGTCTGCAATGGTCCTTACCGATTGTCCTACTACATTCTTATTGATAATACCGCCTGGGAATACCACTTCTGCCAAAGTTGCAAGTACTGCCGGGTCATCAATGTAGTAAGCACCCTGAGATACAAATTCTTTTATAATGATATCGTAATCCTTCTTCGGTGCGATGATGCTCTGAGTTCCGGAACAGATGATTCCATTATCAAAGATACGGCTTGCAATCATTCGTCCTGCTGCTGCCTTGTAATCAATTCCTTCATCTACAAGCCCCTGAACATTACCTGGTCCCACGCCGTAGCTTGGTTTACCGCTGGAGTAAGCTGATTTCACAACGCCCATACCACCAGTTGCAATTACAGCATCACAGGCTGACATCAGTTCCGTGGTCAGCTCCACGGTAGGAGCTTCAATCACCAGGAAAATGTCTCTGGGAACTCCCATGCGGTCTAATTCTTTGTAATATAGCTCTGCCAGAGCCATGGCACATTTCTTACCTCTTGGATGAGGTGCTATGATAATGGAATTCTGACATTTTACTGCAAACATGGCATTGCACATGGGCGTAACTACCGGATTGGTACATGGAGTGGCCGCTGCAATGACTCCCATGGGCTTTCCTACTTCAATGAGACCTGCCTCCTCATCTCTTCCGATGATTCCAATGGACTTCTTACCCTTTAAAGCATTCCAGATATTTCTGGATTTCCCCTTGTTCTTTGTTACCTTATCCTCGTAAACACCCATTCTGCTTTCTTCCGCTGCCAGCTTTGCAAGTGGCTCCGCATGGTCAAAGACAACCTTTGCAAACATTTTTACAATTTCGTCCGTCTTTTCCTGATCATAGGTGCATAGAATCTGTTGTGCATTTCTGGAACGTTCTACCAATGACTGAATAAATTGACTCATTTTCGCTTCCTCCTAATCGTTGTTAGTGATTTTTTTAACATTGTTCTTGATAATAGTTTAACTCTTTTTCTCAATAATTAGAAATACTAGTTTTTTATCATAAACGATAGGATTTTTATATACTTGTTTTTATGCACATTAAACAACATTTTATAATTCTATCACACAATCATTTAAATTATTACTATTATTTGTCCACATTTATTTATTTCATTTGACGTTTTAAACAATTTTTTATCTCATTATTCCGTTCCATTTCTTTTGTTTTTGACAACATAAACCCATGTTTTTCCTTTCATCATAAGGGATTATATTCTTATCACAGGCTGTATTGTCAAAAAATTAACACCAAAAAAATCCAGGCAGAGAGAGGAAATTAATCCTTCTCAACTGCCTGGATGAATCATTGTAACATATGATGAGCTGCGGTCAAACTTCTTAGATCCAATCAGCCATAGATTCTTTTATAAATATAATCTCATTCCTATAAAAATCCTGATGCCCTTCTTCTTTCATTTTTAAAAATGCTGCATTCCCTTTCTTACATTCCCAGTCAAAAAGCGCCACCAATGCCTCCAGTCGTAATAATACCTGACGAAGCAATTCAAAGGTATCATCCATGCCGTAGGCGCTTAAAAATTCATGAAGCAAGATTCTCCGTTCGTTTGCATCCTTTTCCTTATGGTATTTCCTGTATTCCTTATTCTTCGGATCATAGACTTCTATTCCTAAAGGTACGAAGCGATACGCAGCATAAGCCACATCCCATATTCTCGGTCCTGGGCAAGCCGTATCAAAATCTATAATGCCGATAGGTGTGTGTTCTTGAAAGGTAACGTTATACGGTGCAAAATCATTATGACAAATAACCTCCTGCTTTAGAGGACCATCATACTGCAAGAACCAGATATCATCTGGAAGTCTTTTAAAATCGAGGGTTGCATCATGGTATTGTCTCAATAGCTCAGCAGCCAATCGGACTGTCAGGCATTTTTGTTCCATATCGTGAGCAGCGGGATAATCGTCCAGGGTATTTCCCTCCACAAAGCTTAGCACCTCCTGAGTCGTATCTTGAAGGCCAAGAAAACGTGGTGTAAAAGAAACCCCTTTGTTTTCAAGATGCTGAAGCAACCGGTGAATCGTATTGCTTTGAGGCTTTAAATCTCTGTAGACAGCCCCCTCGTTCTTATAAACCCTGGACATATTTCCACCACTTAACTCCGTTACTGTATCCACTTAAAATCTTCCTCTCCATCTGATTGGTTCATTCTTTAAGCTTTCCGGTATTTATGCTGTGGCCTTCCCACCTTTCCGTACTCCACTAATTTATATATTTTTTCTTCCTTTTCCATCAGCTCTAAATATCTTCTCACGGTAACTCTGGCAATCTGAAGCATCTCAGCCAGATTTTCTGCGGTATAATATTCTTCTGCGCCCTCTTCAATCTTTTCCCATATAGCGTGATATGTATACTTATTAAAACCTTTGGTGAAATCCTCTTCGTTCTGGGCGGCAATCTGACCAGATAAATACCGGTCCAAATCCTTTTGCTCGATGACTTCGCTGTTTTTAAAGCTGTCAAACCTGTCTTTATACTGCAAAAGAGCCTCTTTAAAACGTTCGAACCGAAAAGGCTTAATCAGATAATCCACCACCCCATAGCGAAATGCCTGCTGAATCCGCTCGATGGATTTATCCGCAGTTATTAATATAATATCCGCATCCAGGCCCTGACTACGAATCCATTTTAGAAAATCCATTCCATTTTCATTGGGAAGATAAACATCTAAAAGGATCAAATCCGGTTTTTTTGACATCATCACCTTTTTTGCCTCTTCTAGATTGGATACTCCTTTGTATAAGGAAAATCCCTCCACTCTTTTTAAGAACTTGGAGTTTATTTCCATTACCATGGGATCATCCTCCACAATCATGACTCCAATCAAGTTCCCCCCTCCTTTCCATTGGTATAGCAATATCCCACTGTGCCCCTCCTTCTGAAGTCAGACAAATTGCTCCCCCACATTCCTCAATAATCTTCTTTACAATGGATAATCCACAACCTCTCTGACCCTCCTTGGTAGAAAAGCCCTGGTCAAATATCTTTTCCTGTAGCTCTAGAGGGATTCCTCCTCCGTTATCCTTTACCTGAATGGTCAGAAATTGTGTTTCCTCTACAATGCGGATATCAATTCTGCCTGTTCCGTCATTTTTCACCTCATCCAGAGAGTTTTCAATCAGATTTCCTATGACCGAACCAAGATCCTGAGCATTTACACCTTCCGGAAGCTTATTAAGCCTGGAGCCTTCATCAATGGTCAGCTTAATTCTGCATTCCTCTGCCTTGTTATACTTTGCCAACAAAAGAGCTGATATGGAAGAATCCTTAATCTGATTTGTCAATATATGGCTGACCTCAGTTCTGATCCTGGCAACATCAGAGATAAATTGCAGTGCTTCTTCATATTCCTCCAGCTGAATCAGACCTGCAATGGTATGAAGCTTATTCATGAATTCATGGTTCTGCGCCCGCAAGGACCACGCCAGTTTTTTTACTCCGGTCAGCTCTTCTGCCATCTTTCTCACCTCAGTTTTATCACGGAAGCTGGCAATTACTCCAATCACCTGCCCTTTGTTCATGATAGGGATCCGATTGGTTAGTATCACCGTATCCTGCAGCTTCTGCTCATCATCAAATTCCGCCTGCCTGGTGCTCAAGATATTCATCATACGGGTATTGGGGACCACCTCTTCCACATCCCGTCCTATGACCTGGTTCTTCATCTCATCCTTATCAAACCCAAGAATCTGCAGGGCAGAGTCGTTCATGAGAGTAATCCGTCCTTCCTGGTCAATGGCAACCAGGCCTTCATGTATGGCATCTAAAATACCGATTTTCTCATGGTAAAGCTTTGTAATCTCATCCGGTTCCAGACCAAGGAGAATCTTTTTAATATGATTTGCCAGTAAAAATGCACCCACACTGCCAGCGGACAAACCACCAAACCCAATTAAAATAATATAAAAAACAGCCAGATGCTTTGCCTTTTCAATACGCTCAATCAGAGTACCGACAGAGACAAATCCAATCTCCTGATGATTCTCATCATAAACCGGGGCAAAGGCACGCAGTGATTTTCCCAAGGTTCCCGTTGCCTGAGAGACGTAGGTCTCTCCAAGGCGTACCACCCGGTCCTCATCTCCACCCTCAAAGTTTTTTCCAATCATCTGAGGATTGGGATGGGAATACCGGACACCCTTGTTATCTGCCACAGTGATATAATCCACCAGCTCCAGATTTTTAAGCTGCATATCAACATACGCAGAAATGACCTTCGTATCCTTTTTCTCCAGGGCATCCACCACTTCATTGGAATGTGCCACCAGCTCTGCCACATTCATAACATTGGTCCTTGCTTCTTTTTCTATGTTCCTGGTCATCCAGGTAGCAACAAATGTAATTATTATAGTGATTGAAACAAATACGACTGCAATGACCAGCAACATCATCATTGTCTGCAGCTTCATTGGTTTTTTTCTATCCATCGCCTCGTAATTCCTTTCTTCCCCTATTGTACCAAATTATCTACTGCACCACAATAATTTAAAACAGACCGCAAACCAGCAATCACGCACAAAAGACACTCCCAGTGGACACAGACTTAAATGTATATTGTCTGCCTCCATGGGAGTATCTTTATGTTAACGCGTTCAAACTGTTTATTTGGCTAATTCACCACCCACACCGGTTCTTTGGGTCGCTTTCATCTGCCTATCCCTAAGCTTTTTAAATACAAAAGATACAATGAAGGGACAGGTAATGGCTGATACAACACAGGCTGCTGCTACCTGAGCCGTTGCTGCTGCCGCTACGACTGCAAGTGAAGGATCTGCCATTGCTACTGCCTCAGGTGTTGCTACTGCATTACCAGCTGTGGAGCCTGTTGCAAGACCAATAATCGGTTCTTCCCGAAACAGCTTTAAAAGAATGTAAGCGCCGATTCCTGTAAAGGAAGCCACAAGACCAAGGATAATTCCAGGGCCGCCTGCTTTTATAATGGTCTCCAGATTCATTCCAGCACCCAGTGGGAAGGAAAAGAATGGAATAAGTAAAAGCTTACTGCTTCCTAAAAATGCTCTCATATCTTTATCCAGGTTTCCTAATATCATACCAATTACAATTGGAATCATTACTGCAACTACCGCTTTTATAGGAACTACGGCAAGACCGGAGGCTCCAAGAGCAATTAGAGTAAAGAAGGGACCATCCTTAATGGAAAGGATAGCGTATGCTCCTACATCTGTTTCATCTCCATACTGGGATGCCAGGGAAGCATAAAGGCCGCCGTTGCAGTTTGTCAGTGCTGATAAAACTGCTAAGGGGGAAAGACCAAGAACACCCGCCGGGCCAAAGATCTTACCAACAAGAATACCAATTCCTGCTCCTACAATAAACTTACCTGTAATCAGGATAGCACCTTTTTTAATTGCCTTAGGAGCCAGTTTAAAATGGATCTGGGAACCGATTAAAAACATAAAGCAAGCCAAAATGGGCTGTGAAGCGGATTTACTGAACAGGGCTGTTGTAAATCCACCCAACTCTAAGAACTGTGGAAAAAACGTGTTTACGATAACGCCTAAGAATAAAGGAACTACCATCATACCGCCCGGAATTTTATCGAGGGTCTTTTTTATTGGAATCTGCATCATTCAATCCTCCTATTTTTCATACAAGCTTACCTTCCAGTCATGGTCATCTATATTCTGGCTGCACCAGTCTCTCTGGCTGCTTTTTTCACGGCTTCTGCCACATTTTCAGATACGCTTTTATCCAGTGCGTTGGGAAGAACATTTTCATCATTCAGCTCGTCATCTGGAATCATGGAAGCGATGGCATATGCTGCTGCAAGCTTCATTTCTTCGTTGATTTCCTTGGCTCTTACTTCTAAGGCACCCTTAAAGATTCCAGGGAAAGCAAGAACGTTATTTACCTGATTCGGGAAATCAGAGCGTCCGGTTCCCATAACCTTTGCTCCTGCTTCCTTGGCAAGATCAGGCATGATCTCAGGAGTTGGATTTGCCATGGCAAAGAGAATGGAATCCTTGTTCATGGAGCTGACCATTTCCTTACTTACAATACCAGGAGCCGATACTCCGATAAATACATCAGCGCCTTTTAATGCAACACTTAAATCTCCTGTTAAATGATCCGGGTTTGTGATTTTTGCAAGATCCTGTTTTGCATAATCAACGCCTTCAATTCCATCATACAAAATTCCCACTTTATCACAAACAATTAAATTGGATACTCCACATACAAGTAAAAGCTTTGAGATGGCGGTACCTGCTGCTCCTGCTCCATTTACCACTACTTTTACATCTTTAATATCCTTACCTACAACCTTTAAGGCATTGATCACTCCAGCCAGCACTACGATAGCAGTACCATGCTGGTCATCGTGGAATACTGGAATATCAAGCTCTTTTTTTAACTTTTCTTCTACCTCAAAGCATCTTGGTGCGGAAATGTCTTCAAGATTAATACCGCCAAAGCCTGGAGCAATCATCTTAACGGCGGTTACAATCTCATCCACTTCCTTGGTATCAAGGCAGATTGGAAATGCGTTAACACCTGCAAATTCTTTAAACAGTATGGACTTTCCTTCCATAACTGGAAGACCTGCTTTTGGACCGATATCTCCAAGACCAAGAACTGCAGTACCGTCTGTGACCACTGCCACCATGTTTCCTTTTGAAGTGTATTTATAAACATCGTCTTCATTTTCATGGATCTTCCTGCAAGGCTCAGCAACACCTGGTGTGTAAGCGAGGCTTAAATCATCTCTTGTGACTACCTGAACCTTAGATCTGATTTCCATCTTTCCTGCATGACGTTCATGTAACTTTAAACTCTCCTCAAAATAATTCATAATTAATCCCCTTCCCTTTCAACTCGATTCTATCTTTTGTTGTTTTTGCTACAAAACGAGAATAACACAAACCTCTGATGATGAAAATATTAAGGCCATAAAGAAACATTTAAGTTCATATTGTATATTTTGTGAAATATTAAACGCTTTTTATTGTTTTTTTATATACTTTAACCAATTAAAGTTCTTGTTCTTATACCCTCCCATAAATGACTCCCAATCCAGAGTTCTACAGGACCAGCGCTTCATCTCCATGTTTTTAGGTTACTGTGGGGATAGAAAAAGGCCGCGGACTCTGGAGAGAATCCTGCGGCCTTTTGGCTAATTACATATTTTTTATTTTCTTACACCTGTTTCGTCAATGTCATAGCCATCTACTTTTGTGCTTCTGGCAAGGGAGCCGTCTTTGTTAAAGTAATACCATTTCCCTTCGATCTCCAGCCATTTGCCAGATACCATAATGCCCTCGTTGCTAAAGTAGTATGTTTTTTCCATGCCATTGTCAGTGATATTTTTAAAACCAACCATCATTGTTTTAAGGTCGTAGTAACGCCAGTTCTGGCCGTCCTTGACCCAACCGGTTTTTAATATGCCAGATGGTTCAAAGTAATATCTTACACCATCAATGGTCTGCCAGTCAGAAACTGCTTTTCCATCTTTGAAGTACATGTACTGACCACTGTCATTCTTTGCCCAGTTCTGTGCTGTGATTGGATTGATGGTCAGTTTAATGTAACGGTGAAGCATAGCAGATATTTCTGCGCGGCTTGCACTTGCTTTCGGTTGAAAGCTGCTTCCTTCTTTGCCAATGATAACTCCAGCTTTCTGCATGGCAGCTACTGCTTCCTGATATCCGTTTTCAATCTTTGCTCCATCTGAAAAAGCAAAGGGAACACGGGCTACTGGAAGTTCATAACCAGTTGCTTTTGCGTAATTTGTAAAAATTGCAGCTGCCTCTTCACGGGTCACTGCCTGATCTGGAGCGAACTGATTATTTACATTGCCCTGTATGATTCCTTTTTCATTGGCCCATTCCATATAAGGACGGTATCCATTGTCAGCCTTTACATCAGTGAAGCTGTTATTTCCATAAGCGTTTACGTCAATGGCCGCTAATCTGCCAAGTGCTGCGGCCAGGACTCCCCTGGTAATTGCCTGATCCGGTGAAAATACGGTTTCTGTGCTTCCATTTATAAGTCCTCTGTTTACCACATAGTCAATGGAATTTTTGGCCCAGTTTCCACTGGTATCCGTTAATTTTGTTGCCGGAGATTCATAGCCCAGTCCATATACGGAGAAATGGTTGGTCTTAAAGATCAGGCTCTTGCTGTTGCTGTCGTATGCGGAACCTTCCACCCGGGTTGGATTTCCCTGTTCGTCCACATAAACGGCATACAGGCCACCAATGGCTTCATCGGATGCAGGAGCGTAAGGAATGCTTACGAATACAGAACCTGCTCCAAAATTAGATACATGTTTTGCTCCGCCTTCATAGCTTGCTTTTAAATCATAGGTAGGACGTGAGCCGATTTTATTTTTAGCTGCACCGCTAAGTGTGGAAGGATCCACTTTTTTTGCGGTAAGCTGCACGTCTGCATTTGCCTGCTTATTAATTTCGGTTACTGCTGCCAGATTGATACCAAGTGTGATATCCGGACGGTCGATCATCAGCTCTACACTGGAAATTTTGTTACTGATTACCTGCTGCTGAATGTTCTTTGGCAGATTGACCGTAACGGCAGAGGCATCCTGACCGCCTGTTGATACATGGATGGATACTGCGATATTGCCTGCGTTCACACCCTTTTGGGCTGCGATTGCTCTGGCATTTGCAATTGCATCTGTGATATTTTTATCAGATACACTTACCACTGCATTTCCCTTACTGTCAACTTCGGCTGCATTTTGAGCAGCACCTGTGACTGCCTGAGTGGGCCGGGATCCGTTTGTGGTTGAGTTGCCGGAGTCTCTGTCAGAATCACTGCCGGAGTTTCCTCCTGTGTTACCGCCATTATTTCCGCCGTTGTTGCCGCCGTTGTCATCATCTGGCTGACCAATTGTGACAGCCAATGAATCAGAGCTTGCGCCATACAGTTCATTTTCTGCAAAACGCACCACATAGGACCCAGTAGACAGTCCTGTGATTTCCCCACGTTCATTGGTAGTTACTTCTTGGTAGGAAGCTCCGTCTTTTTTGTACTCGTATTTGGTATTGGGGGTAAGACCTGTAATCTTTCCATCGCTTCCGCCATTTGTAGTCGCATTTACGACACTTAAGTGAACTGGTGAAGTGGCCTTCTCTCCTTTTTTCACCGTAAGGACTGCATATACCTTTGCACCTGCCGGGTGAGTTTGTGTCTTTTCTGTTGAAAGACTGATGCGGATGGTTCCTGCTTTTGTCACTGTAAGTATGCTGCCAGTGATTGTACCTGCTCCACTACCGCCTTCCTCAACCGCATAAATTCGATTACCTGCGTTCTGATCCACGGTAAATAATGAGGGTAATTGTTTTAAATCTATGGTAGTACCTTTGAACGTAATGTTTGCGGAACCTCCTGTATTGTTTATGGTTCCTTGGGTTGTAATTCTAAGATCGGAAGCAATATTATCTCCTGCAAATACATAATTAGAGGTTGTATTGCCATTATCTCTTACAATTGCTGGTTCTGTGTAATCTCCTTCCACATTTTGGAATACTTCCATTCCTTCATTGGTAATCCCGTATCTTGCACGGATGGCTGTAGCTATTCCATCAATATCAGTGACTGAACCGCTTTTTGCATATATGGTACCACCTGTAATAGAAATACCACTATCTGAGACAATACCAAAACTCATAGAAGAAGAATCTCCTGCGGTTGCTGTGACATTACCCCCGTAGTAATAAATGCTGCCTATCGCATGGATGCCGGCACTAAAGTTCCCAATTGTGTTCCCCGCAGTAACTTGAAGGATACCAGTATTGCCTGATATTTCCATATCTCCAATACCATAAATGCCTTTGATGGCATTATCGCTGTCGGTATCTAAAACACTTATATTATTATCACTTTCCTCAGCCAAAAAGACCCTTGTTGCATTTGGAACCCTGATTCCAACACTATCAGAGGTAATTAGTTTTATACCATCTAATATAAGATCGTTATGGCCACGATACCATGACCAGCCTTCTGATGTGTCATCGATGTCACTTCTGGCAGGATTTTTACTAACCAGTTCACCATTTATGTTGCGGTACCAAACAATATCCGACGTTAAATCCAAAGTAGTGGTTCGAACTCCGGCTTCTACGATATCAAACCTGGCATCGCTATTGGCCTTTACGGATAATGCTTTACCTCCGGCCAGATTACCTGCGGGAATAACTATATTCATAGCTTCCGTTGATTTTTTCATTGGTGTTCCGGTAAATCGAATGGTAACTTCTTTATTAGAATAATTATTTTCTAATCTCGCAGTGATTCCCTTAGGTAGATTCTGGAACCAGCTTGATACAACGTCACCTTCATTTAAGTTGTCATATGTTTCATTTTCCAGAGATACTGTTATAAAATCGTGTCCGGTAAGTGCATTATTCGTGATACCGGATATAACTTTATTTTCCACAGTGGCAAAAGGAGCTGGCTTTTCTACGGTGAATTTCAAGTCATTGGCTTTGCTGCCATCATTTCTAAAAAAAGTATAACAATAACCAATGTATTTTAAATTTACATCTTCAACATAATCATCATCTGCCTTCTGTAATACGGTAAGTCCTTGATTTGGAGTCAAATTTAGTAAACCAACCGCATAACCACCGATATTTGATTTAGCATAAAGAGTTCCGCCTGTAATATTCAAGGTACTAGTATTGATAATGAAACCGTTAGTTGCTAATGGAGCTGATACTCTTACGATACCATCTTCAATTGTCAGTGTAGTCGTACGAATCCCTGTTGTACCCTCCGTACTGGTCCCCTCAACAATCAATTGACCAGACCCTTTGATTGTTACTTGTGTTCCTTCTATCACATTTGTAGGAGCCAATGCCGAGCTTAAGCTTCCATCTGCTAATAGGATTGTTGCATTGCTAGGTAATTTAATTTTACCATGAAGATTCAAACCATCTAATACAAGTGTTCTCCCAGGATACCCTGCAACCTCATCTCCATATAAATACCATGACCAGCCCTCACTCGTATTTGTAATATTATCTGTAATAGGAGATGCATTTCCTATACCTCCAGATGTATTTGCATAGGTCAACACTTCCGCTGTCAAATCCAGGTCACTGTTACGGGGATTATTGCCAGTAATATAGAATTTGGCATTGTTATTAACGGTTACAGGTAACATGCCATTCGTCAAGTAATCAGCTGGAATTGTAATATTCATTACTTCATCTGTCTCAACAGTTGGAGTTCCGGAGAAAGCAATGGTAACGCTTTCAGGTAAGAAACTTTTCACGGTTGCAGTGAGTCCAATTGGAAGATGGCTGAACCAACTGGATACATTATCATTTTCCTGTAACTCTATCAATGAGTCATTAAGGATTGAAATTGTAACATCATTTTCACCAGTGAGCATTTTTCCAGCTCTGCCAGATACGGTCTTATCTGAAATGGTTGCAGCAGGGTGTAAGGAAGTTCCATTTACAAGCATAACTGCAGTGACAGCAGTGCCACCATTGTAGGTATACTTTCTTTGGATTTCGTCCCAAGTAGCTTCTATGTTATAATCACCGCTATTGGAACTTTGATAAACGGTGAAGCCCGAGCCACCATCCTGCGTTAGTAAGGTATAGTTATTTTCACTACTATTATTGAATCGTATGTAAACCTTAGAATCCTCCAACGTAAAATCTGAATTAGAATCGATTCCGATGCTTCCATAACTAGATGTACTTCCAAGTGTTACATATAATTCACCATCCCCTGCAATTGTAAGGGAATCCCCGGATATACCAACACTAAGTTCAGGGGTATATGCATAGGTATTATTAATAAAATTGTGGCTTCCATCCGCAAGAATAATGGTCGTTCCTTCAGGTACGATTAAACTTTTGAAATCTGCAGTATCTAAATTAATACCATCAAGTAAAAGAGTTTTTTCAGGATAATTGTAATCTTCAGAACCATTTAAATACCAATACCAGCCCTCACCAGTAATTGTGATATCTGAGTCTAAGGGATTTGCTCCTGTCATTCCCCCAATGGCATTTTGAAACATGACCATATCAGCTGTTAAATCCAGCACATTTGTTCGTTTATACCAACCGTTTCCTCTAAGCATCATATTACCAACTGATACCGTAATGGTCGGCAGATCTACACCCGCTGCAATCACATACTCATCAGAAATTGTCGGCTCAAAAATATAATCTCCTGCCACATCTGATTCAAAATCCTGCTCTGGGCTCCATGTTACCGGTACGGAAATAATTTTTTCCACTACCTGAGTTTCCTCTACATCTGTAATCTCAGTATCATTTTCATCAAAGGAATCGACACTGACGCTATATGCCCGAAATGCGTTACTGCTGGTCGCATCAGGTGTTTCAGTTTCATTGGTTTCCTCAGGTTCCTGGGGTTTTGTGGGCTCCTGAGAGCTGCCATCCGTTTCAGTTTCCTCGGTTGGAGCTTCCACTGGCTCTTCCACGGTTTCGGAAGGAATTTCTCCGGTAGTTGTTATTTCTATGGTTGCCATTAATTTCTTAGGCAGGTCAAGCTCCCTAAGCTTCGTGCCGATTGGCACGGATTGATATTCTGTTTCTTCTGCCAATGGCTCAAATGAGATGATTTCTTGTTCATTCTCTGACGGCAGAACATTCGCTGATACCGGAATCGGTATTCCGCCCAGCACCATGACCATTGATAACGCCAATGCCAAAGAACGCTGGAAAGGTCTGTGTTTTTTCATATCTTATCCTCCTTGTAAAGTTATGTAGTATTACCTGACTGGGCCTTTCACCAATCATCCCCCTTTAATATTACTTGCGATATTATACAACACTACAATCAACGGAGAATAAACAACAAAGGGCTGTGGATAACAAAAAATACCCATATCAAGGACTTTTAAACAGACTTGTCCATGATACGGGTATTAAAATTTTATTGTATTTTATTATAAACGATTTTTAAAAATCAACAGCGGGGGCGGTGCATCGTCGGAAAACAGCTTCTCGATCTCCTTTCGAAGCTGCTTTTCTTTTTCTTTTCTTCCAAGCCGCATATAAAAATTCAAAAGCCGGCCACAGGCAATCTCGTGAAAGGGATCCAGCTCCAGGGCGCGAAGATAGAGCTGCTCTGCCTCTTCCTCAAGCTTTAGCTGCTCCCTTTTTTCTCCTGCTTTTAACAGATTGGATATCATGCTTTTTTCAAGAGTCTGCGCTTTTCCAAAGGACCACTCATATGTTTTCCCCTGAAACAGGCCTCCCCGGTAAAGTTCACTCAGCCGTTCCAGGTCTTTTTCCGTTTTCCACGCTGAATTCTGCATCTGCTGAAACTCATATAAATCACAAAAAACTCGTTTGGAATCTAGGGAAATCTGTTTTCGGGTGGTTATGAGGCAATCCTCTAACCCATACTGCTGCAGGGCCTTACGGATGTAATAGACCGTGGAATTTAAATTTTTCATGGCCTTATCTAAGGTAAAGCCTTCCCACAAGGTATCTGCAATTTCATCCCGGCTGACGCTGCCCTTCCAGACCAGATAGGCAAACAGCTCCTCTACCTTTGGAGACCGCCAGCTGATGACGTGTCCACCTTCCTCCTGTACGGAAACACGAAATCCTCCAAAACAGGTGATATAAAGACGGCTGGCTTCCATCCGTTTCATCTTGGTAAGACGATTTATGGTTTTTGCCAAACGCTCCCTGCTAATAGGCTTAAGGAGATAATCCGATGCTTCCAGCTCAAAGGCCTCCAGTGCATACTCTCCGTAACCGGTAACAAATACAACACTGGCAGAGTGCCCCCGCTCCAACAGGAGATTTGCAAACTCCAGGCCGTCCATCTCCGGCATGGTGATATCCAGAAAAACCACATCCACAGGTTGCTTCTCAATGTAATTAAGTCCCTCTGCCGCCGTGCCAAAGGAGCCGCAAAGAGTAATATCCTCTACCTCTGCCAGTAAAATGGAAAGGCGGCTGCGAGCCAGCTCTTCATCGTCTACTATCATTGCCTTCATCTATGGCTGCCTCCTCTCAAACGGCATATTTTTCCCGGTTTTTTATCCTTTGTCAGAGGCAGGGAAAAGCTAATCCTGGTTCCACGGCCGATTTCACTGCAAACGGTCAGCCCTCTGTTATAAAGCATGTGAAGCCTTTGATTGATATTCCACATCCCAATACCACCTGACTTCGGTTTTTCCTCCAGCAACTCGCTGATTCTTACCGCTTCTATTCCAACGCCATTGTCCTCAATCGTAAAGACCGCCTCTTCCTGCTGACGTTTTATGGATATGGTTACAGTGCCGCCTAAAACATTATTCATAAGCCCATGTCGAACTGCATTCTCAACCAGAGGCTGTAAAATAAGGGGAGGAATCGGAATATTTAAGGTTTCATCGATGTCATATTCTACATTCAGCCGATCCCCGAAACGTGTTTTCTCTATGTAAAGATATGCTTCCAGTAATTCCAGTTCTTTTCCCAGGGTGGTCATGGCGTCAATCCGCTTAAAATCAAAGCTGCGCCTTAAATACTGAGATAGCTCCACTACCACCTCTTCTGCCTTTTCCGGTGCGGTAGCACATAAAGCAGCGATGGAATTTAAGGCATTATACAAGAAATGGGGGTTAATCTGAGCTCTTAAAAAAGCGATTTCCGCTTCCTGAGTTCGTAAAACAGAGGTTTGCAGCTGAGAGATTGCCGTAAGATAATGCATAGATAGCAGTAAGATCATTACTACAGCAAAAATCATCATAAATACCTGGGAAAAGCCGGAATTGGCTTTTAATCCCAGAGAAAACAAAATACAATCAAGAGAATACAGATTAACTGCCAGCACGGAAACATAGAGCAAAAGCCCTTTTGCTTCTTTTATGTATAATTGTACGGCACGAATCAGCAGCGCCAAAAGTATAATTGTGTTGCAGATCATGACTACCTGGTGTATTTCATAGTAAACGTGTATTGGTAGTAACAGCACCGCCATCAGATAGAATCCATATAGTAAGGATATGATTTTCACAGGACGCAATGGCAACAGTCCATTTTCAAACTTATGAAACACCCACATCAGGGTAATAAAATTAAAGGATAAAAAGAAATCCTTCATTTTAAACGCCAGAGTAAATGAGATATCAGGGAAGAAAAATAATAGAGGCCGTTGATCGGATAATCCATTGCCAAGTGCAAACACAAAACAAAATAAGGAAAACAGCGGTAATATATATTCCCTGATTCCTTTAATCCGGGCGACCACAAAGAATATCAGGTATAAAAATGCGATGGTCCATAAAATTACAAAAATCCCAAGTGCCAGCATATTGTTTTTCTGATGCTGATACAGCATGGCATCTTCTCTGCCAAGCTCCAGGGAGACAGGAATTCCGGAATTCATATATTCATAATTAGCTACCTGTACAATAATCTCCATGTTTTCACTATCATTTTGAAAGAATCCAAGCTTAGGTGTATTCCCGGATTTATAATCCTTCGCCTGGTAAGCCGGAACTCCATCTGAGATTATTTCGTAGCCGTTAGCAAAGACCCTGCTGGAAAATCGGGCATTGCCCCTCTTAAGCCCCAGTACTTCACTTTCTGGAACATGATTTAATTTGAGCCGATAGGTGGCGCAGCCAAATGCCGGCAGTTTTTTGCCGTCAATTTCCGTTCCGTTCCATAATCCTGGTACCTGCATATAAGCAGACAGTTCAGGCTGGGCTTTTGAATGGAAATCTTCCGGTGTAAGGAGTTGATTCCAATAGAATTCCCATTCTCCGTCTAATCGCAGAATTTTGGTCTCATCCATATTCCAATTGGATAAGTCAATGACTCCTTGCACTCCCCGGGGATTACTTACATACCGGTCTATGTGCTTTGGCATTGACAGAAAAAGCAGGGAACTGAAAAAGAATAGCATAAGAAGGGCTGTAATGGATCGTTTAACCAAGCTGTTACCTCCAATGGAAACATCAACGAGACCGCACTCTCTGCATGCGGCCAGAAAAAAGTATGCTTAATTATACCTAAAATACCATAATTCGACAAGAAGAACTTATTAAATCATTTTTAAAAAAACAGGGACCCAAGATGCTTGTCCCTGTTTTTTATGATGTATCATAGCTAACCTGTCTTTATGTTATTTCCGCTCATTAATCCAGGCTTTTAATGTACTCAATTGCATGTTTTCCTGCCATTCTTCCACTGTTAACTGCAAATCCAAGACTATTTCCTGGAAGCACAAATACGTAATCAGGATTACAGATAGAGTATGCATCCGTACCAGCCGCATAAAGACCTGGAATTATATCTGCCTGCTCCGTGATGACCTCTGTCTTCTCGTTTATTTTGATTCCTCCCATGCTGCCGTAAGCACTTGGAGCAAATTTAAGCGCATAGAATTTATGACCATCAATGGGCTTTAAATATCTCTTCTTCTTATTAAATTCCTCATCGAGCCCTGACTGACACGCCTCATTATACTGTTTTAAGGTCTCTGCTAATCCCTCTTTATCGATACCAGTTTTTTCTGCCAGCTCTTCTATGGTATCTGCCACGAACAAAACGTCACTGCCGTTTCTTACATGCTCTTCCATTTCCTGATTAAAATAAGACATGTCCATGGAAGACGTTACCACATTAATGAGGTCCAGACCATTTTCCTCATACCGCTTTAAAATGTTATCATCGACAATGGAAAATACAACACGGTTTTTCTGGCGCGCAATGGCATTAACAGAGAAAACAGGATTCTCCACCACCTCTTCATTATAAAAACGTTTGCCATCAAGATTTACAAACAGGTTTGGCTGACGGAAGGGTAGCTCAATGGGTGCGTAGCCGCCTGTATTAGGCGCAAAGAATACCAGCTCCATGTCCATATAATCTTTTCCAGCGCCAGCATCCCAGGCCATCTGAATGCCGTCACCCGTCAGTCCTGGTATCCGATAGGAATAAAGATCTTTTCCCCATTCATAAGGAGTATATTTTTTAATGAATTCAGGACTGTCACCAAATCCACCGGTTGAAATAATAACGGCACCGGCATATACCTCCAGCTCTCCATCCTTATCACTGGCAGTCACACCGATGATATCTCCATTGTCTTTGATGAGATTCTTCACGGGAGTTTCCAGCATTATCGTAACACCAAGCTCTTCTGCCCGCTCTGTCATTGCCTTTATCATGGTTGCAGCTGCACGAAGCCCTGGATTTCCGGTTTTCGGTTTGATGATGTGCCATGTAGCCTCTGAACCAGGAAAGTATTTGGATGGCAATGCAAATTCAACGCCCATATCCTGAAGCCATTCAATGGTCTCTGAAGACTGGTAAATATAGTTTTTCACAAGCCTTGCATCACATCTCCAGTGAGTATAATCCATGAATTTTTCAAACGCCCGCTCCCTTGTAAGGTCAATCAGACGTTCCTTTTGAAGCTTTGTTTCCACACCGAGAAGCCCCATTGCCATATTGGCACATCCTCCTGTGGTATTGGCCTTCTCAAGTACAATAACCTTTGCCCCTTTTTCTGCTGCTGTAATTGCTGCTGCAAGTCCTGCTGCCCCACCGCCTATTACGGCGATATCTGCATCGAATTCTCTCATGATACTTCCTCCTGTTTTTGATTTATTCGCTTCTTCTACGTCTCCTTGGAGACATTAAGCTGCCTTGACTTGAATCGGAAGGAGTACTTCCCACTGGCACCGGTATGGTTGGAAGATTGGGCACAGAAGTACTCGATTTTTTTATGGCACCAGACTCACAGGCCAGTACGCAGTCCCCGCATTTTGTGCAGGAGGCTGAGTCAATGATGTGAATCAGTCCGTTGCTGCCCTTTATGGCTTCTTCCTTACATGCCTTAGCACATAAGTTACAGCCAATACAGGCTTCCGGTGATATATAATAAGTAATGAATTTTTTACAGACCAGTGAGTCACAGCGCTTTCTCTTAATATGGCGTTCGAACTGCTCTCGTTCATTGTCTATGATATCTTTTGCTATTTTTCCCACTTCCCTGCCAAAATCGCAGCCTGAGCCTATGGACATATCCTGGGATATTTCATTTATTACGTCTATATCCCCCTCCCGGCCGCCTCCTTGGGTAATGGCTTCTGTGAGAACGGAAAGCTGCAAGATCCCCTCCCTGCAGATGACACATTCCCCACAGCTTTTGCGGCGAAGGGAGTCAGAAAGGGCCTTTAGCCGATCCACCGGACAAGGGCTATTTGCTTCTTCGTACGCACTTGATACAAAGTCTTTGATCTCATCCACAGACTTTTCTTTCCACTGTTCTCTTTCTTTTAATACCATAATCCGCCCTCCTTCTCCTACTTGATTTTATAATGTACCCAAAGCTTAGGCCTTGTGATCTGGGTTCTTAAATCACATTGCAGACATCTTCCGGCTTCTGTGCACGCGGCTGATTCCTTGTAGCACGAATCCACGCAGCCCTGTCGTTCGGTCTTTAAAAAGCCTTCCGATTTTCCCAAACATGGATTTGGTGTCACGTCTTTTGCAAGCTTATCTTCAATATCCCCATCCCCATTTAACTCCTTGCCAATGACTAAAGCAGCCTTACGGCCTGCGGCAATGGCCTGTACCACGGAATGAGTTCCATAAACAACGTCTCCGGCAGCAAATAAATCCTCTCTGCCTTTTACTCTGATATCATCGTCTGTATCAATGAGATTGCCCTTCTTTACTGGAACATCCCATTGCTTTGGCAGCTCTGGCTTTTGTCCGGCAGCAAAGATAATGGTATCCGCTTTTAATACATGTTCTGATTCGGGTTTTACTTCTAACTGCAATTTCCCGTTTTCATCAAAGGTAAAGGAAGATACCTCCTGACACCTAACTCCTGTGCCCTTATTTTCAGAACCTTCGATTGCAAGAAAGGTTCTTCCATTCATCAGTCTGATTCCTTCTTTTAGTCCCTCTGAAATCTCCTCTTCGCTGGCAGTCATGGCTTCCCTGCTTTCCAGACATGCAATTACCACGTCCTTCGCTCCCAGGCGCAGGGCTTGTCTGGCGCAGTCAAATGCGACATTTCCTCCTCCAAGGACGATTACTTTTTCTCCCACAGGCTCTGAGTCTCCTAAGGACGCTCTTTCTAAGAACTCAATATTTTCATAGACATTGCTATAATCAGCTCCTTCTATGGGCAGACGGTTTCCCTTCCCGGCCCCAACCGCCAGTAATATTTTATCAAAGCCCTCTCTTTTCAGATCCTCTAAGGATTCTACTTTTGTATTGGTTAATATGGTGACTCCTGTCCGTTCTATTTCCAAAATCTCTGCCTGAACGGCCTCTCTTGGAAGCCGGTATTTTGGAATTCCCGTAGACAGCATTCCCCCTGCCACCGGCGATCTCTCAAAGACAGTGACCTCATGGCCCAGCTTTGTTAAATAATACGCAGCGGTCAGACCTGCTGGACCGCTTCCTATCACTGCTACCCGCTTTCCTGTTTTCGGTTTGTAGGTCACGTGCTCTCTCCAAAGCCCCTCATCCTTTGCTGCTGCAAATTTCTTAAGCTCACGGATGGACAGGGACTGGTTGATTTCCTTTCGCCTGCACGCACTTTCACAAAATGCCATACACACATATCCCAGGGAATGGGGAAAAGGTGCCTTTTCTCTGATGGTGGCAATGGCATCCTGATATCTTCCTTCCTTGATGGCGCGGACGTATTTTGGAACATCCGTATGAATGGGACATTCTGCTTTACAGGGAATCAGTTCAAGCTCCCGGTTTAAATTCGGCTTAAAGACCCCTTCCTTATCCTGCAAGGCTCCCGTCGGGCATACCTCTACACATGCTCCGCAGAAACGGCAGTTCTCTTCTGCCATGGTGTGGTGATTTTTAACGTCTACCACGACCCTGTCATCTTCTGTCATTTCATAATTTAATACATCAACACCACGTAATTCCTTACAGGCTCTTACACAGCGGCCACAGGATACACAGCGGTTCAAGTCCCGGACAAACAGTGGATTTACCGTATTTACAGGCACACTGTTTAAGGTTCTTCGAAGCCTTGAGGTGCTGACCTCCAAATATTGAATTAAGGACTGCAATTCGCACTTTAGATATTTAGGACAGGTGGTGCAGTCATCCACATGATTTGCCAGCATCAGTTCCATGGAAAGCCGGCGCATATTATTTAATTTCTCTGTCTTTGTATGTATTACCATTCCATCTTCCACCTGGGTGGTACATGATGTTTTGATTTCACCCTGGCCTTCAATCTCCACCACGCAAAGTCTGCATTCGCCTGCATCCGGCAGATCAGGATGATGACACAGATGGGGTATATATAAATCTGCTTCCAAAGCTGCGCTTAGTATGCTTTTTCCTGAATCAACCTCCAAAGAATATCCATCAATCGTAATTGACACCTTTTCCATTAAAGCCCTCCGTTCTCTTCCTTTCATTTGACAAAATAACTCTTATTGACTCTTTTTATTAATAATCTATAATAGACTATATGGTCTGCCATAGGGGCAGAGTCAACCAGAAAGTGTGAAAAAAATGACAAAACTATATTCAATTGGGGAAGTATCACGTATTTTAAATATTCCGATAAAGGCACTTCGGAATTATGATCAGATCAACTTGCTGAAACCCTCTCAAACAGACGCTTTCACCAAGTACCGTTACTATAGCTATGATCAGTTTTTTATTATTGACGTAATCCGTTATTTAAACAAAACACTTAACGTTCCACTGGAAGATATTAAAATTTTAATCCAGGAAGGCAACGGAATTGATAAATTGTTAACGATTTTAGAGTCCCATCAGAACCAGCTAAATCAAAAAATCAGTGACCTGGAATATTCCAGAAAAGTAACCGGCAGTCTCATCAATGATTTGAAGCATCGAATGAAATATCCAGAAAAAATTGAAATATTTGAACAGTATCTCCTTACCAGAAATCTATACTATAATGAACTGGATGTTTCCATCTATGATCTGGATAAACATGTAAGCCGCAATACCATGGATGGCTTTAATAAAAGCAACAGCGAAACAAATATCATGTGTACTTATTATTCCATTCCAGAGCTGAATGCGGACAATCACCTTAAAGTGAAAGGGTTTGGTATCTTTTCCGATCAGAAAATACCTGGCCTGTCATGCAGAATTCTTCCCGAAGGCCGTTATCTGACGAAACGCTTTTTATACTCTGAGGAAAATCTGGTTCTTGCACTCAATGAGATGATTGAATATACAAAGGAGCGGAATATCTGTATTGATAATCACGCATACCTGGTCTCTAAAATGGTAAACGTATCCGCAGCTTCCAAGTACAATTACTATATGGATTTACAGCTGCTGCATTTGCTGAATGAAAATGAGTAAAAAATATGACCGGAATGAAAAAGCCTCTTTCATTTATGAAAAAAGCTTTTTCATTCCGGTCATCATGGCAGACTTCACTCCCCCATGGTATCAGGAAAAAATCAGGTACTGTCTTGGATCAAAGCCCAGGGTTTTAAATTCAGAACACAGATAATCAATGCGCAAAGGCGTGATTTTAATCAGGTATAAGGCAGTATGCAATTTTTTTAAGTTCTCCGGCGGAATCATTTTATATGCCAGTAAATCCATGTATTCTGCCGTCCATGGTTCTACAAGCGCGGCTGTGCCCGTGACCTGCATTCCTCCCAGCTGGCCAAAACCAGTATAGCTGTTAAAAATGGCAAGGCAAACATTATGATTTCCTTCCAGTCCCCGAAATTTAAGCCCGCCTTCAGAAAACAGCCAAAATTTCTTATCCTTAAATTCGTACTCAATGGGAGTACAGCGAACAAAATCGTTACAGCCCGTAGAGAGTGCACAGGTGTTGTGCCCCTTGATAAATGATTCCATATGTTGCCATAGAGTAATCTCGTCCATTCGGACGGACTCCTTCTCTTTATCCAGCCAATAGCTGGCAGCTTTCTTATAATCCATGAAAAATCCTCCTTTGATTTCGTCCAGTACCCACCTGTAAGTAACCATATTACTTCATTGTATGTATTTACTTTTCTTGTCATGTGCTCAATCATAAGGGCATAGACAAAATGTGAAACGATCTAATGGTTCCATAATTAAGCTTTCTCTATTCCGGCTGATACGATATACTATAGTTATCTTAGCCAATAAGGAGAACTATATGATAACAGTATCTGAAAAAGCATTGTCTCATCTTTGCCATTCCTATGGAATCAAAGAGGCCGATCTTAGCTTTTTAGGGGGCGGACGGGAGGATTCTGATGGTATTGCATATTCCTACCATAGTAAGGGCCAGAAAAAGGTGTTGAAGATTTTAGCCTTTGAAACACCCGGAACCAAGGAACTTGCTGCACTGGAAGAACGGCTGACATTTGTACAGTATCTTGGAGAAAATGGAATTGACATCGCTTATCCGGAAAAAAATGAAAGCCGCAGGCTCTATGAGACGTTCGAGGATGAGAAACATATCTTTCTTGCCTATTCCATGAAGTTTTGTGAAGGCAAAAGTCCGGATACCAGCCTGCTTTCTACAAAATTAAGCTGGCACTGGGGCAAATTAATGGGAAAAGCCCATCGTTTAACAAAGAACTATCCTATTTGGAAAAACATTACCGTAAATCCCTCCCAGTTCGGGCACCAGGACGAAATACACTTTTTTACCAATTGGTGCAAAGACGAAGGGGTAAAGGAAGAATGGCGGAGCATGGAAGCAGGTTTATCGAAACTTCCCATTGACCGGAATACCTATGGCTTTATTCATAATGATAATCACAAAAATAATATCATAACTAAGAATCATCAGATTACACTGATTGATTTTGACTGTTCTTCCTGTAACTTTTTCCTTCAGGATATTACGGTTCCTGCTCAGGGGATCATGTTCGACTTATCTGGAGGTATGATGAATGAGGTTTATAACAAGGAACCATTGAAACGCTATTTTGACTATTTTATCAACGGCTATGAAACAGAAAACCATCTGGATGAGCTATGGCTGGATCAGATTGATGTCTTTTTTCAATACCGCAGGCTTCTTTTATTTACTTGTATGCAGAATTATTTAAACCACAATCCAGATTTGAAAAAGAACTTTCTATTCATGATAGAATCAAAACCAGAGATATTCCGTAAACTGTAGAAAAGAGCTTGACGCCCAATGATAAAAATCAGTGGACGTCAAGCTCCTTTTTATAGAGATCCTTCGCTTTAAAGGACCAATATCCATATAAAATTGCCATAAAGAAAAAGAGTATCATCGGCGCAACCCTCAAAATTACAAAGGGTGTTTCAAAGAGAAATGCCTTCCAAAACAGAGAACCAGGCATATCCCAAAGCCCGGGAGTAAAATACCAGCTTTTCACATTCCAGATTTTCCAGTTATCTGAATTTAATAGAAACAGCCAGGTGATCATTAACATCAGGGAAGCAAAGCATTGGGAGGAATATCGTTTGTACCGTCCAGCTTTCGATTCTTTATCTGAAAATATATCATCTGTTTGTGCCCTTCCTGGTATGGGAAGAAAGTATTGGGAACCGGAATAACGAGTTCCGTAAACATGTTCCCAGCCTGCGTCCTCAAATAAGGCACAATAGTCTTCAAACTGCTTTTTGCCAGAAAATGTACGGTAATCAATTCTGTAACTGAGACTTTGTGGTTCCGCTTCCCGAAACGTATATACACCAAGGGTATTGTATTTTTCCAGATAATATCCCTGTTGTGCCATATCATTCAAAAACTTTTCTTCATTTACAAAGTCTGGAATAATTTTAAATTTTTTCATCGTTCCTTGCCTCCAAGCTCTATTCCTTCTGATATTTGAATCAGGTGTCTTAACCGCTCAATTTCTAGTTTCAATAACTCTTTTCCATCCGGGGTCAGAGTATAAACCCTGCGGCGTTTGTCTTCGCTTTTTACTTCAATAATCAGTTTCTGCTTTAATAAATTTTCTATGGCTCCGTAAAGTGTTCCAGCAGCTACCTTTACTTTGTTTTCGCTTAATAACTCAACGTTCTGCATGATGGCATAGCCATGGGACGGAGTTGCCAGAGACAGCATAATGTAAAACGTCGTTTCTGTGAGAGGTAACAGCTTGTTATAATTCATTATCATTCTCCTTTATATCGTATGACTTTATATCGTTTAATTATATATAGTTAAACTGTACATTTTGATTATATATCGTCCAACTGTATAAGTCAAGTAAAAAAGAGGTATTCTTTGAATTACCAAAGATTACCTCTTTTCTGTATCCACTATAAATAAGTAAATTGCAGTATATGATTTTAGCGAAACTGGTTTAACAAACGGATAAAATGATTGGCTTCTCTAAGCACATGGTCACCAAGAAGGGGTAAAATAATACTGCGTATTTTGCATTCAGAGATTCCACTGGTACCGGCTTCCTTGAAGTTCTGATACCTAAGAGTTTCCTCCAGAGTCTCTCCTGTAATCTGTTCCATGGTTGCATCTGTGGCATTTCTGGCCATTTCCAAAAGATCTGCGTACTCATGAGCAAAGTTGTTTGATGTATTAATCAGCTCGCCTTCCGTGGGATCTAATAATCCCCGGATGAATAAAGCATGCTCCATCATGATCTGATCCCAGAATAGTTCTGTATCTTTTACATCGTTATAGGGATACTCTCCACTTTCCAGCGCGGCAAGCTGACTCCGGTACATATTAGCTTCCCTCAAAATATGATCAATGAGCAGCGGATAATTCATGGTAAACATATTGCATGCCAATACTTCATTTAATACTCTTGTCTTAAATTCAATCAGGCCGTCCAGCAATGGTATGGTCTGAGTATTTAACTGTCTTACCTGCTGTACCATATCCGATGTGATTTGAGGATTCTCAAGACCATAAAGGTCCGCTTCCATTCTCGTAATATCCTGATTGATTACGATACCAGTAAAATTCTGGGTCTTTTGTTCCGTACCTAAGGTATATTCAGTTACGATTTCACCGGAAGATACCACGTTGGGAGTAATGATCCCATTGCCTAAAACGACTGCATGATACAAAACATTCTCGAATTGTTCTTTGAACTGATCTGCTACATTGCTAAAGTTGGGGTTTGCAGGCGTAAATCCGGCTTCCAGAAAAATAGAATGTTCTTTCATGATGCGGCCGAAAAACAAATGTAATTCCAGAGATAAAATGACGTATTGCTGTTGATCGATCATTCATAACTTCCTAAAACAGTTTTTAATATAATATGATTGAAAGAATGATTCCGTACCTTGGTCTTCACTAAACATCTCTGCTGCAATCAGTCCTGACATCAGCTTTAAAATCTTCATATTTTCATCAAACTTCTATTTCACTGAGACATTTTCATTGTCTTTTATATAAAATCTCCAGGGAAAGTCCTTTGCTTCCTCTGCATAATCAATACCAACACGTTTTGTTGTTACGATGTCAAACTCTTCCTTGATTCCTCCTTCTATATATAACTCATTGCTGCACAAATCCATTCCATTTAAACTTCTGTCTATGGAACATGCTCTGCATAGTTTTCCCGGTCCGTTTGTAAGACTTTTTCTCTGGCTTTTAGTCAGTACTTCATATGGCGTTCCAAATCGCTTTTGTGCCATCCATTCCAATCCCTCCATAGGTTCAACTGCTCTGATTAAAACGGCCTGGGGCGTTCCTTTCTTATTCACTACCACATTAAAACAGGAGTGCATGCCGTAAATCATAAAAACATAGGTGAATCCAGGCTCTCCGTACATGACTTCCACTCTGGGCGTTCTTCTTCCCTCATAGGAATGGGCTGCCTTATCTTCCACTCCCATATATGCTTCTGTTTCAACGATTTTGGCAGAAATCCTGTTACCGTCAATTTCATGAACAAGTACCTTGCCAAGAAGCTCCCTCGCTACTACAATCGAATCCCTATTATAAAACTCTCTGTCCAGCTTTTTCATTCTTACCGCCTTTTATTTATTCACATTCATTTATATTCAAACGTCCATCTCTTAACAGAAGGAAAGCCTTCAAAATAGTTCTGTTTTTGAAGGCTTTCCTTGTATTATGTTATTCTACGTTCAAAAAATTATTCATGGATATAGGAACAGCAATAATCTGCCACATCATCGGCAGAAACCTTAAATTTACTGTTAGAAGGAACTTCAAATGCCTGTCCTTCCCCATAGCTAGTCCAATTTTCTTCCCCTGGCAATAAAACATGCAGTGTTCCTGCCAGCACTTCCATCTTCTCTCTCTCGTCGGTACCAAATTCATATTCTCCAGGAAGAATAATTCCAAGTGTTTTTCTTGTACCGTCTTCTAAGTATACGGTACGGCTGGTTACTTTCCCATTGTAATATACATTTGCCTTTTTAATGACTGTTACATGCTCAAACATATTCATGATGAATCCTCCGCTTTCCACTCAAATCTTATGCTATGATGTTACTAATTCTAATCATGAGTCCGCTGTTTCTCAATTACATAGGAAGCACCTGATCTTAAAGAAGATTCTACACTATATATTTCATTCATGCAATTTCATAATTCACGAATTTTCGGAATTTTCTGCTCCATAATTGGACATTTCTATGATTCGTTCTCTCTAAGCAGAATATCCGCGATTCGCTTGCTGGCAAAGCCATCCCCATAAGGATTACTGGCCTGACACATCTTATTGTAGGCCGCTTTATCATGAAGCAGGTTTCTTATGGATTGGTAAATTGCTTCTTCTTTCGTTCCTACCAGGCAAAGTGTACCTGCTTTGATTCCCTCCGGCCGTTCTGTAGTATCCCGCAGGACAAGTACTGGTTTTCCAAGGCTTGGCGCCTCTTCCTGGATTCCTCCGCTGTCCGTTAATACAAGATAGGCTCTTGCAAGAATATTGTGAAAGTCAAGTACATCCAGAGGCTCTATCAGATGAACCCGTTCCTCATCCTGAAAAACAGAACCTGCAATCTCTCTGATGAGAGGATTTAAATGGACGGGATAAATGACCTTTACATCAGGATTTTCTTCCAGAATCCTCTTAATCCCGTGAAAGATACCCTCCATGGGTTTTCCTATATTCTCCCGCCTATGAGCAGTCAAAAGGATTATTCTGCTTCCCAAGGCCCATGTCAGCTCCTCATGGCTGTAATCCTTTCTTATGGTTGTTTTTAGGGCATCAATGGCGGTATTCCCAGTCACATATATGTTGTCCTTATCTTTTCCTTCTTTTATGAGATTTAGTTTTGCCTGTTCCGTCGGTGCAAAATGATACCGGGCCACAATGCTGACTGCCTGTCTGTTATATTCTTCCGGATAAGGAGAATAGATATCATAGGTTCTAAGCCCTGCCTCTACATGGCCTACCGGAATCTGTAAATAAAAGCTGGCAAGGGCCGTGGCAAAGGTCGTGGTGGTATCCCCGTGAACCAGTACCAGATCCGGTTGCTCTTTTTCCAAAATGGCTTTGATCCCATTTAGTATGTTGGCTGTAATTTCAAACAATGTCTGTTTTTCCTTCATAATGGAAAGATCATAATCCGGAATTACATCAAAAGCATTTAGCACCTGATCCAGCATTTTCCTGTGCTGACCTGTGACCAGAACACTTACCCGGGCATTTTGCCGTTCTTTTAACACTTTGATAAGAGGGCACATTTTAATGGCTTCCGGCCTTGTCCCAAACACCACCATAATGCGTTTCATGCTATATCACCTCGTTTTCATTTTCATCTGGTATATTCATAAGCCAGCATAGCCATGATCTGATCAAAGGCAATGATACCGGTTCCATCGGTCATGCCAAAGGCTCCATGGTAGGCATAAGATGTATTAACAATTCTCATGATCTCCATTTTCTTTAAGGCTTTTCCCTGCAGGTCTCTATCCCCAATTTCTCTGGCGATCATAGCTGTCAGAGCATAGACAGCTGTTGAATCATATTGATAGCCGTTTACTGGCTGTCCTTCCACCGTATAGCGTGCTTTGATTCCTTCCCCTGAAATCTCTTTTTTCAGCCAGGATATGCTTTCCTTAGGAAGCATATCAGCTTCTGCCAGATGTAACAGCGTGACCAATGCCTCCGCCGTATTTAAATCGTCCCTCTCATACTCCCTGGTCTTAAAATTATACCAGCTATAATACAAAGGAAAGCTGTCACTGATTCTGCCTTCCTCAATCAGCTTTCTGGCTTTTTCATATGGTTCCTTTAGGGTCTCATCCCGCTTTGCTAATTCAGACATTGTCTTAAGATCTCCGTAGCATAGAGTGAACCGCGTTGCGTACTGCCTGTACTTCCTGTCGTAAAAATCCACATACTGTCCATTGTTTACCCCATACCTGACAATTGCTGCGGTGTAATCTTTAATTGCTTCCTCATAACCGCCCCATACCTGGTTTGCTGCTATGAGGGCACTTACAATTCTGAAATCATCAAGCAGAGCATTGGAATCTGCAGGCATATCTCCTGAAATCTTCCAGGCGGTCAGCCCATATAAATTCATCTTACCGGTAATAAAGGAAAAGACTTTATCAAACAGCTGTTTGTTATTATTTAATACTGCAAATTCCAGCATCCCCCCCTGGGACTCGCTCAGAACGTCGCTCCTTTCTGTTTCTTCTCTGGAGCTTTCATAGCTTGTGTGGATTCCGCCTTTGTCATCCATCATATTTCCTGTAATAAAATCACAGGTCACCTTACCGCTTCCTTCTATGGTATCCTTTAAATATCCTTCCAATACAGAAGTTTCTATGATCTGTCTGGGACTCCATGCCCGGATGATTCCCTGTTCATCAAGAAACAAGGAGGTAGGAATATTGTGTAATCCCAATGTTTTATAGGCAGACAGACCATCGTCATAATACGTATTTAAGTCTATTCCCTGCTCAGTTAAGTACTGACTGGCCCTTTCCTTTGTTTCTTTCTTATGATCCAGCCTATTGATCAGTAAAAAATTAATATCCCCGTATTTTTCAGCCGTCTTAAGTAACTCCTTCATAACCGACAGCTCCTTTTGACAATCCGGGCACCAGCTGGCCCAGAATGTAAGGATGGTCGTTCTTCCTTCAAAGTCCCGGATGGATACCTTTTTTCCGCTCTCATCCTGAAATGAGATATCCGGTATTTTTTCATTTAAATTACAGTATTCCGGCAGCAGGCTTGTTGTATCATCAAGAAAATTATCCTCTGTCTTTTCTTCCTCCCTTTGATTTAGCACCTGTTTTTTTGCTGTCGGGTATACAAGAAGCAGTATGCTGCCTGAAATTACAGTGACAGCCAGAATACAGAGGATGGCAAATAAGATTTTTTCTGGTTTTGACAATGGATGAACTGGTTTCATTTTGGTTTTCTCCAAAGATTTAATTTGGGGGGCTTTCTCGTATGCTTTAAGTTTCCTGCTGTCTTTTTCTTAAGAGCATTCACTTTTTTTAATAATTCCTGATTAGACCTTTCCAGGGTTTGTATCTTATTGATTAATTTGTCTCTTTCCTTCTCATGAAATTTAGGAGGTATTGCTTCTGTCTCCCTATTGACATCATTTTCTTTTACAGGAGCGTCTTCCATGTATTTCTTAGAAACGGTTACAATCACATTCCCTTTATCAATGGCTGATTTCATATCAAAGGCATTGGTCAT